>CALERA010000162.1 GCA_937908275.1 uncultured Desulfarculaceae bacterium
GGTCCGGGCGGCTCCTTCGCCCCGCCCCAGGGCTTGCGTCCGGCCGAGCCGGCCGGACACCCCGCCGCCGGGTATGGCCCCGCGCCGCAGGCCCCTTACGGACCTCAGTTCGGGCCGGCCCCCGCCTTCCAGCCCGGTCCGCAATACTACGCCCCCCCGTCGCCCGCGCCCCATGCGGCCCAGCCGGGAGGCCCCTTCGCCCCGTCCTATTTCCAGGCCGGCGCGCCCCAGGGACCCCCGTTCGGCGGTTTCGCCGCCGGCGGACCCCAGCCCGGCCCGGACGGCGGCCACGCCCCGGGGTCGTGCGGCTGCGGCCGTCACGAGTCCGGACCCGGCGCCCAGGCCGGCCCGCCCCACCCGGGGATGGACAAGATGTTCGGCCTGATGGGCGAAATCATGAACGGCACCGCCACCCCCGCCAGCTTCGGCAGCCTCCTGTCCGGCTGCTCCGAGCAGTTCTGGAAAGGCCTCCTGGTGGGCGCCGGCGTGACTTTCCTGCTGACCAGCCCCGCGGTGCGCGAGAGCATCGGCGGCGCCTTCGGCTCCCTGTTCGGTTTCATGGGCGGCCAGGCCGCATCCACCGCCAACGAGGAAAGCGAGAAGTAGGCATGAACCAGATGCACCAAGGCAATCCAGGCCAGGTCGCTCCCTATTCCGCCACGACTCCGGGCCCGCGTCCCTATTGGCTGGCCGCCGGAGTGGGGGCCTTGCTGGGCGCGGCCGGCGCCGCGGCCAAGAACGCCCGGCTGTGCCAGCAGGGCAAGCTGGACGGCGGCGGGGCGGTGCGCGACACCCTCAAGGAGGCCGCCGGCCTGGGCCTGGCGGCCGCGGCCGGGGTGGCGGCGGGCCAGGCCCTGCGCCTGGCGGGTCTGGCCGGGCTCCTGGGCGTCGCCGCCGTGGCCTCCGGGGCCAAGTATCTGTGGGACTCGGCGCTCCAGAAAAGTGAAGCCCCCCTCCCCGCCGCCGCCTGCTGCGACGAGCCCACCGCGACCGCCGCGCCCGCCAAGGCCGGCAAGGCAAAGAAAAACTAGGCAGGAGGGAGACCCAGCCATGCACCAATACGGAAATCCGGCCGAGACCTGGCAGCGGACCCATCCCGCGGCCGCGTCCTATTACGGGACCGACCAGGGCTGGCAGCCCGCCCCGGCCGCAAGCTCCCCCGGAAGCTGGTTCGCCTTTCGTGATCCCTGCTACCTCAAGGGAATCCTGCTGGGGGCCGGGGTGGCCCTGGTCCTGGCCAATCCCCAGGTGCAGAAAGCCCTGGTGCGGGGGGCCATGAAACTCTGGACCGGCATGCAGTGCGCCGTGGAGGAGGTCAAGGAGCAGATCGAGGACATCAAGGCCGAGATCAGCCTGGGCAAGCCCGGGCCCGAGACGGATTGACAGCCCGGTCGCGGGTCGCGGATCGATTACTTCAAGCCAAGGGCGGGACGCGGGGTCGCCCGCGCCCGCCCGAGCCAAAAAGCGGGACGTGGAGATCGATGCCGGACGGATGGCTCCGTCCGGGCCACCCCCGCGCCAAGGGAGCGCGGCATGCGCAGCGAGCAGATGATCCTGGTCCAGCAACGCGGCTGGGCCAAGACCGGCATGGCCCTGGCCCTGGGGGCTCTGGTGGCCACGGCCTTCATGAACACCCCCCGCGCCCGGGGATGGCACCTGTTGTCCGGCGGGGCGCTGGTGGGCCTGTCCATCTGGCACCACACCCTGTATCCCGCGCGGGGGAGAAGATACTAGGCATGGTCTGGCGTTGGAGCCTGTCGGGGGAGCCCGAGGTCGTTCACCAGACCCCGGAACGCTTCCGCCTGAAACACAAGATGCTGCAGGACCCGGCCCTGGACCCCTCCTTCCTGGAGGCCCTCTTGTGCGGGATTCCGGGAGTGAAAAGCGTCCGGGTCAATCCCCGGGCTGCCAGCCTGGTGGTCTGCCACCAGGAGGGGCGGGAAACCCTGTCCGCGGTGCTGGACTGCCTGGGAGCCCTGCCCCCCGAGGCCTTCCGTCCCGGGCACGGCCAGGGCCAGGGCGACTTGGCCGACGTGGCCGGCCTGGCCGTCCTGGCCCTGGCCGCCCCCCGGCTCTCGCCCCCCCTGGGCGGCCTGCTCTCGACCCTGGCGGCCCTGCCGGTGATGCTGGGAGGACTGGAGACCCTGATCGGACGCGGGCTGAAGGCGGAAGTGCTGGACGCCGCGGCGGTGCTCTCGTCCCTGCTGCGCCGCGACTATTCCACCAGCAACGCCATCGTGGCCCTGCTGGCCTTGGGCCGTCACCTGGAGCGCACCAGCCGGGAGAAGTCCACCGACCTGCTGAAAAGCCTGCTCAGCCCCCAGGAGGGCGAGGTTTCGGTGGCCACCGAGGCGGGCGAGATCCGGCTGCCGCTGGCCCGGCTGGAGGTGGGCCAGGTGGTGATCTGCGGGCCGGGCGACAAGATTCCGGTGGACGGCCTGGTGGTGAGCGGCGAGGCCGAGGTCAACCGCAGCGCGCTCACCGGCGAGTCTCAGCCCATCCACGCCGAGCCCGGCTGCCGCTTGACCAGCGGGGCGGTGGTGGAGGACGGCCGTCTGGGCATCAAGGCCGAGAAGGTCGGCTCCCAGACCGCCATGGCCCATCTGGGCAGGTACCTGGAGACCTCCCTGCGTCACCGGAGCGCGCCGGAGTTGCGCTCGGCCCGGTTGGCCGACCGCCTGGCCCCCTTGGGCCTGGGGTTGGCCTTGCTGCTGTTCCTGGCCAGCGGCGATCTGCGGCGCTCGGTGGCGGTGCTCACCGTGGATTACGGCTGCGCCTTGAAGCTGGCCGCCCCGGTGGCGGTCAAGACCAGCATGTTCAACGCCGGCCGCCACGGGGTTCTGATCAAGGGCGCTCCGGCCCTGGAGGCCCTGGCCTCGGTGGACGCGGTGGTCTTCGACAAGACCGGCACCCTCACCACCGGCGACCTGGAGGTCACCGACGTGCTGCCCTTGGACGACCTGGACCAGGCCCAACTCCTGGCCCTGGCCGCCGGGGCGGAGCAGCATTACGGCCATCCCCTGGGCAAGGCGGTGGTGCGGGCCGCGCGGGAGCGCGGTCTGACCCCGCCCGCCCTGACCCAGGCCGATTTCATCGTGGCCCACGGGGTCAGCGCCTTTGTCGACGGCGAGCGGGTCATGGTGGGCAGCCGCCATTTCATAGAGGAGGACGAGGGCATCGACTGCTCGCGGGTGAGCGAGGCCGCGGACCGGCTCTGGCGATCGGGGAAGTCCATCCTCTATGTCGCCCACGAACACCATTTGGAGGGGCTCATCGCCCTCAAGGACCACCTGAGACCAGAGGCCGCCACGGTGTTGGCCGGGCTCAAGCGGGCCGGAGTGGCGGAGCTGGTGGTCCTGACCGGAGACCATCCCCAGACCGCCCAGGCCCTCCACCGCCAGTTGCCGGTCCTGGACCGCGTGCACTGGGAGCTCAAGCCCGAGGACAAGGCCCGGATCGTGGAGGAGATGAAGGCCGCCGGCCGCACCGTGGCCTTCGTGGGAGACGGAGTCAACGACGCCCCGGCCCTGATCCGGGCCGACGTGGGCGTCTCCATGCCCGACGGCTCGGACCTGGCCCGCGACACGGCTCAGGCCATTCTCCTGTCCGACAACCTGGAGGGCCTGTTGACCGCCCGGGAGATCAGCCTGCGCTCGGGGAGGGTCCTGGAGAACACCTTCCGGGCCACCCTGGGGCTCAACTCGGCCATCATGCTGGCCGCCGCCACCGGCCGCCTGCGCCCCCTGACCGCCGCCCTCTGGCACAACCTGACCACCATCGGCATCCTGGGCTACGCCGCCGCAGCCGGACTACAGACCCCGCGGCCGGAGCCGGTCCGCTCCCCTCCGCCGGCCCGGAGCCGGCGGCGTGGGCGGCCGGAGGAGCTTGGAACGCCCGCTCCCGCGGCCCAGACGGCGGCGGATCCGGCGGGAGATGGAGACCGCTAACCCTTGACTGGCACGGCCAGGATAAGGATTCCGACATGACCTTGGATATTTTGCGGCCCGGCTCCCAGTGCCGGGTGCTGGGGCTCACGACCGCGGGCAATCTGGGACAGCGCCTGATGGACCTGGGTTTCCATCCCGGCGTCGAGTTGAGGGTCATCCGCAACGCCCCCCTGCTGGACCCCCTGGAGGTTGAGATGCTCGGATACTGCATCAGCCTGCGCCACAACGAAGCCAGCTTCGTGGAGGTCGAACACCTATGAGCGGCGGCGTGCTGGTGGCCCTGGCCGGCCAACCCAACTCCGGCAAGTCCACCATCTTCAACCTCCTGACCGGCGCCCGTCAGTTCGTGGCCAACTATCCCGGCGTCACCGTCGAGAAGAAGGTCGGCTACTTCTCCCGGGGCGAGAACCGGGTGGAGCTGGTGGACCTTCCCGGCACCTACAGCCTCACCTCCTATTCCATGGAGGAGCGGGTGAGCCGGGACTTCGTCCTGGGCAGCCAACCCTCGGCGGTGGTCAACGTCGTGGACGCCTCCAATCTCCGCCGCAGCCTGTATCTCACCTTCCAGCTCCTGGAGATGGATTGCCCGCTCATCCTGAACCTCAACATGATCGACGTTGCCAAGAGCAAGGGCATGGAGATCGATCTGGAGGAGCTGGAACGGCGGCTGGGGGTGCCGGTGGTGACCAGCGACGGCAAGCGGGGCAAGGGGCGCGAGGAACTGGCCGAGGCCATCACCCGGCCCAGCCCGGCCAGGGGCCTGCGGATTGATTACGGACCCTTGGAGCCGGCCCTGCGTCGTCTCCAAAAGCTGTTGGAGGCTCAGCCCAGGCTGGTGGGGCGCTGCCCCTTCCGCTGGCTGGCGGTCAAGCTCCTGGAGGGCGACCCCGAAGCCCTGGCCATGGCCCGGGAGGGCGCCGATGACTGGCGGGAGGTGGAGGCGCTTCTGGACAAGGAAAGGGAGTCCTTCAGCCAGGAGTTCGTCCAGCCGCCCTTCCGGCACATCGCCTTCCGCCGCCACCAGGCCGCCGAGGCCATCGGCCAGGCCGTGATCAAGACCACCCACGCCGCGCGCAAGGATTTCACCGACCGGGCCGACCGGCTGCTTTGCCACCGCCTGACCGGGCCGCTCATCATGTGCGGGGTCTTCTACCTGCTCTTCGAGCTGGCGGTGAACCAGGGCGGGCGCCTGGCCGCCCTCATCACCCCCTATCTGGGCCAAATGCAACGGTTTCTGGAAGGCTTTCTGCCCGCGGCCGGATACCTGGAGGAACCGCTGCTCACCTCCCTGGCCAGTTGGTTCATGACCAGCATCAACGCCCTGCTGGTCTACATCCCCCAGTTCTTCATCCTCTTCTCCCTCATCGCCATCCTGGAGGACGTGGGCTACATGCCGCGCATGGCCTTCATGCTGGACCGGATTTTCCGGCGTTTCGGCCTGCATGGCAACTCCACCCTGCCCTACATCCTGGGAGGCATCTATGTGGGCGGCTGCGCCGTGCCCGGGGTCATGTCCTGCCGGGCGATACCGGACGAGCGGGCCCGCCTGGCCACCATCCTCACCGTGCCCTTGATGAACTGCCTGGCCAAGACGGCCTTCTACATCATGCTGGTGGACGCCTTTTTCCCCCAGCAGAAGGCCGGCGCCATGTTCTTCATCTCCACCATAACCCTGCTGACGGCCCTGCCCATCGCGCGCCTGCTGACCATGACCGTGTTGCGGGGGCGCGAGACCGCGCCCTTCATCATGGAAATGCCCTCCTATCATCTGCCCTCGCCTCGCGGGGTCCTGATCCGGGCCGTGGAGCGGATCACCACCTACATCCGCAAGGTCATGACCATCGTGGCCTCGGTGGCGGTGGTGATCTGGGTGCTGCTGCAATTCCCGGGGGTGTCGGCCCCGCGCATGGAGGAGCACGCCGCCCGGGCGCAGACCCAGGTGAGCCAGTTCCTGGCCGCCATCGACGGCACCCCACTGGCGGCCAAGGTCAAGGACATGGACCAGGTCACCGCGTTGCTGACCCTGCGCGAGCAGTACCGGGCGGACAAGGCCGGCGCGGCCGGCGACGCCGAGGCCTCGCGGATGGTGGACCAGCGATACCGGGAGCAGGACCCGGATTTTCTGGCCGCCTTTCAGGACCGGCGCGCCAAGACCTACCGCGCCCTGGACAAGCTGCGCAAGGAGCGCGCCGACCTTTGGCGCGAGATCAAGCAAGAGCGCATCGACAACAGCATCCTGGGCTGGCTGGGCCACGCCCTGGTGCCCATCTCGCGCTGGGCCGGATTCGACTGGCGGATCAACGTGGCCATGCTCAGCTCCTTCGCCGCCCGCGAAAGCGCCACCGCCACTTTCTCCGCCTTGTACGGCATCGGCGGCGGAGGACAGAGTCTGGGCGCCAGCATGGGAGAGTCCTCCGGCGACGGCCAGGCCATCACCGCCCTGAACGCCACCGCCCTGATGCTGTTCATGGCTCTTTTCCCGCCCTGCCTGGCCACCACCATCATGGTGAGGGTGGCCACCGGGCGCCTGAAATGGATGCTCTTTTCCTTTGCCTATCCCAGCGCCCTGGGTCTGGGCGCGGCCAGCCTGGTCTTCACCGGCGGCGGCGCCCTGGGCCTGGATGGCTGGCAGGCCATGTGGGCCTATTACGCCCTGGCCGCTGGATTCGCATTGCTGGTGGGCCTGATTCCGGAAAGGTCCGCCATCACCAACACTTAGACAAGGAGGTACGAAGCCATGAAAAAACTGGTCCTGGCCGCCACGGTGGCGGCGATGACCCTGGGGCTGGGCGCGCTGGCCTGGGCTCATTCCCCGGTCTGCACCTGCTACGACGGCGGAGACGGCTCCATCACCTGCGAGGGCGGCTTCAGCGATGGCTCCTCGGCCGCGGGCGTGGTGATGTACGTGCAGGACGGCTCCGGCAAGGAGTTGCTCAAGGGCGCCATGAACAAGGACAGCGAGTTCACCTTCAAGAAACCGGCCGGCGATTACCAGGCGGTTTTTGACGCCGGCGAGGGGCACAAGGTGGTGATCCAGGGCAAGGACATCGTGCGCTAGACGCCGCGGCGCCCGCTGGATCCTGGGCGGGCGCTTTTCGGTGGATCAATAGTTGGTTGAACCAAACCTTCCGCGTTGCGGAAAAGGAGCTGCCCATGAAAAAAGGCCTGACCATACTGTCTCTGGCCCTGGCGACCCTGGTCCTGGGCGCCGGCGCGGCCCCGGCCCACTTCCAGATGATCTACACCCCCGAGACCGCCCTGGAAAAGGGCAAGGAAGTGGATCTCAAACTGGTCTTCACCCACCCCTTCGAGGCCGGCCACACCATGGACATGGGCCAGCCCGAGGAATTCTTCGTGGTCCACAAGGGTGAAAAAAAAGACCTCCTGGGCACCCTGCGCTCCATCGAGTGGACCAGTCTGACCAACAAGGGCAAGGCCTTCGAGACCAGCTACAAGGTCCGCGGCATCGGCGATTGGGTCTTCGTGCTGGTTCCGGCCCCTTACTATGAGGATAACGAGAAGGCCTACATCCAGCAGATCACCAAGCTGGTGGTCAACACCTCCGGCGCGCCCACCGACTGGGAGGCGGATCTGGGTCTGCCGGCGGAGATCGTGCCCCTGGACAAGCCCTACGCCCTCTGGACCGGCAACGTGTTCCGGGGAGTGGTCAAGTCCGCCGGCAAGCCGGTGCCCAACGCCGAGGTGGAGGTGGAGTACCTGAACCACATCCCGCTGATGGCCAAGAACATGTTCGACAAGGCAGCCAAGGTCAAGGCCCCCCAGGACTCCTTCGTCACCCAAGCCATCAAGGCCGACGCCAACGGCGTCTTCACCTTCGGCATCCCCAGGGCCGGCTGGTGGGGTTTCGCCGCCATGGGTGTGGGCCCCAAGGACAAGCATGAGGACAAACCCAACTCCCAGGACGCCGTGATCTGGGTGCAGGCGGTGGACATGAAATAACCCCCGGGGGATGGCCGCCTCGGCGACGACGCGGGCGGCCGTCCCCTTCCCACCGGCAGGCTTGCGGTGGGCTCTGCTCTCCCCGGCCCATCCCCGCCGGGACACCGGCGACGCGTCAGACCTGACCTGCACCGTGACCCTGGGAGGATGCCTCGGACTCCCCCCTTGACCGACCGGCCCCCAACCTTGACTTCGCGCCCCTGGGCATCCTTGCGCGCCAGCTCTCCGGGGTTCAGCCAAACCCGCCGCGCTATCGACCAGGGACGGGAGTTGGTGGACAATGAAAACGCACCAAGACAATGCATCGCAAAATGGATGATATTTGGTCCCGGATAAGCATCCAGGGCAGGCTCGCCATCCTCCTCGGCGTACTGGTGATCGTCCCGGTGGGGGTGGTGTTGCTCTTGGAGCCCACCACCAGGCAGGAGTTCGTGACCTACCTGGCGCTCTACCTGGCCCTGGCCATCACCGCCTGGTTTCCCCTGGCCCGGGTCATCAGCCGTTGGGTGGTGGTCAAGGAGCTGGAACAGATCAACGCCTTTTGCCGGGCCCTGCGGGAAGGCTCCCCGGCCCGCTTGTTCAACTTGCCCAACGAAAGCGAACAAGAGCACGAGCTGTTGCAACTCAAACGCAGCCTCAACCACCTGATGCGCTCCATATCCGGCCGGGAAAGCTGCCTGCGCGATCATCTGTCCGAAACCGTGCGAGAACGCAGCCAGCTTTGGGAGCTGTCGATCCGGGACCCTCTGACCAAGCTCTACAATCGACGCTTTTTCGAGAACAAGATCCTGGAGGTGGTGGAGGAGGCGCGGCACCATGGCTCGCCATGCTGCCTGATGCTCCTCGACGTGGACAAGTTCAAGCAGATCAACGACAGCCATGGTCACCCGGAGGGCGACCGCCTCCTGGCCGGCCTGGGGACGGCGATCCTGGCCACCACCCGGCAGGACCGCGATTTCCCCTTCCGCTATGGCGGCGACGAATTCGGGATCATTTTCTGCCGGGCCGACCTCAAGGTGGCCCAGGAGGTGGCCGCCCGCATTCGCCAGCGCTACCGGGCGGCCTGGGTCGGGGAAACCTCTCTCAGCATTGGAGTGGCCCCCTTGTTTGACGCTGGACGCTCCCTGATGGAGGAAGCCGCATCCTGGATCAAGGCCGCGGACGGCGCGGTGTATCGGGCCAAGGAGGCCGGCGGCGACAGGTTGGTGCTGGCCGACCATGAAGGATGGGAACGATGGCAAGAGGGGTGAGCACCCTGGGCCCGCCCAGGGTCGGGCCACCGCCCCGCCGGGCCATGGGCTAGGTTCTCGTCATCACGGCCCTTTCCTCTTCCGCCCAACCGGCCCCTCTCCCCAACTGAGCGGAGACGTTCCTTCGCCACGGAATGGGGGCCCGCGCGGGGAATAGACTCCTTTCGTCCCCGAAAACCGCCATCCACGCCAAAGCAAAGGGGTTGGGCCCATTGACCCAACCCCTTGATTTCATGGTGGCGGAAGCGCATGGGAATCGAACCCACCTACCCCCTTACTCAGAAGGTACACCGGATTTGAAGTCCGGGAGCCCCACCAGTGAGCTATCCGCTTCCGCGGGAGAATCTAACATCGAGCATCCGCAGCGTCAATGGCTGGACCGCCCGCCCGGGAGGCGTCGCCGTGTCCGGGCCAGGGCCAGGGCCGCCTCGCGGCTGTTGACTTGGCCTTCCAGTTGGGCCCGGCGCACCAGGTTCAACAGCCGCCCCACCTCCGGCCCCGGGGCCAGCTCCAGGGCGGCCATCAGCTCCCGGCCGTCGATCAGGGGCGGAGCGGCCAGGGCCGCGGCCAGTTCGTCGTCGCGCAGCCGGGTGACCTGGGTCCAGAGGACGATCAGGCGCTCCTCGGCCTCGGGCGGGCGCAGGGGGCCACGCCCGGCCAGGGTGTCGGCCAGGCCCAGCAGGAACAGGCCGGGCAGGTCCGGGCCGGCCGCGCCCAGCAGGCGCAGGGCCGCCCGCCGGGTGAGCCCCTGGCGCTGGGTCGCGCCCAGGAGGTGGAAAGGCCGCATGTGCCCGGCCACCAGGGCCGCGGCCCAGTCGGCGTCGGCCCGGCCCAGTCCCAGGCCGCGCAAGGCCCGGACCGCCAGGCCGGCCCCCACCAGGTCGTGGCGGTGGAAGCTGTTCCAGCCCGGCCCCTTGTCCTGGCGGGTGGCGGGCTTGCCCAGGTCGTGCAGCAGGGCCGCACTCAGCAGCAAGGCCCGGCGGCGCTCCGGGGCCAGGTAGGCCCGCACCTCCCGGGCCAGGTCCGGCGGCAGGCAGGACTGGTCCCGCACCAGGCGGCCCAGGTGCAGCAGGGTGGCCAGGTTGTGGCGCAGCACGTCCAGGTGGTGATAGGGGTTCTGGATCAAACCCCGGCCCCGGGCCAGTTCCGGGATCAGCCGGGTCAGGACCTGGGCCTTGTCCAGGGCCAGCACCGCCCGGGCCGCGCCCGAACCGGCCATCAGCTTGAGCCATTCCTGGCCGATGCGCTCGCGCGCCACCCGGAACAGGCCCGGCCCGGCCGCAGCCAGTTGGTCCCGCAGGCCAGGCGCCGGCCGCAGGCCGTGGCTGGAGATGAAGCGGAAGGCCCGCAAGACCCGCAGGGGGTCGTCGGACAGGCTCTGCGGTCCGGCCAGGCGCAACAGGCCCTGGCCCAGATCCGCCTGGCCGCCGGTGGGGTCGATCAAGCGCGCCTCGCCGGCCAGCGCCGCGCTCAGGGGCAGGGCCAGGGCATTGACCGTGAAGTCGCGCCGGCGCAGGTCGCCCGCCAGGTCCGGGGCGCGCAGGCCCACCAGGTCCAGGAAGCGCCCCTCGCCCAGGGCCAGGCGGCCGGTGGCCTGGTCTTCCTTCAGGGCGATGAAGCGCGCGCCCAACCGGCCGGCCAACTCCCGGCCCAGGGCCAGGGCGTCGCCGTCGGCGCTGAGGTCCAGGTCCGGGGGGGAGAGGCCCAGGAGCAGGTCGCGGGGCGCGCCGCCGGTGAGCCAGACCCTCTGGCCGCGCTGGCGGGCCAGGCGGTCAAGGGCGTGCAGGATGGGCAGGAAAAAAGCGGGAAGCGCCGGCCAGGGCGGGGCCACTAAGACTGCCCGGAGGCGTAGATGACGATGGTTTCGCCCTTCCAGAGCAGGCGGCGGTCGCCCAACTGCTGGGCGTTCCAGCGCACGATGTCGTCCACCGAGACCTTGTAGCGCCGCGACAGGCCCATCAGGGTCTCGCCGGACTTGACCTTGTGGCTGATGCGCTTGGGCTCGGGTTCGTGGCGGGGGGCAGACTTGACCACCGGCTTGGCCTCGACCCTGGGCTCCGGGTGGGGAGCGGGCCGGGGCTCTTCCCGGACCTCGGTCCGGGACTCGCGGCGGGGTTCGGCCGCCGGGTGCTGCTCCAACTGGGACAGGCGACGCTCCAGGGCGGCCAGGCGGCGGTCGGCGGCCACGCCCTTTTCCTGGCGCTCCAGCTCGGCGGACAATTCCTTGACCTGGCGCTGCATGGCCGCCTGCTGTTTGGCGGACTCAGCCTCCAGGGCCTTGAGCCGGGCCTCCAGCCCCGCGTCGGCCGGGGGCGCGGCGGGTGCGGCGGGCATTTCGGCCAGGCGCTTCTCCAGCTTGTCCAGGCGGGCCGCCAGTTGCGGGTCGGCCGCCGGAGACGCCGGGCGCTGGGCCTGGGCTTTTTCCAGGGCCTCCAGCCGGGCCACGAGCTTGGCGTCGGGGGCGGATGGGGCCGGGGCCGGCGGCTCGCTCAGGCGCTTCTCCAGCTTGTCCAGGCGGGTCGCCAGTTGCGGATCGGCCGCCGGAGACGCCGGGCGCTGGGCCTGGGCCTTTTCCAGGGCCTCCAGCCGGGCCGCGAGCTTGGCGTCGGGGGCGGATGGGGCCGGGGCCGGCGGCTCGCTCAGGCGCTTCTCCAGCTTGTCCAGGCGCGCCACCAGTTGCGGATCGGCCGCCGGGGCTGGGCGCTCCTTGAGGGCCTTTTCCAACTGGTCCAGGCGATCATGCAGGGGCTTGAGGTCCGGGGCCGGGCCGGCGGAGCGCTTGGCCTGGGCCAGGGACTTTTCCAGCTCGTCCAGGCGGCGATCCTGGGAGGCGTCGGCCGCGCCGGAGGTGCCCCCGCCGCCGCGATTGGCCTGGATGGCCTCCAGTTGCTTGCGCAGGGTGCCGACCTCGCGGCTCAGCTCCACCTGCTCGGCCAGGACCTTCTCGCTGGAGGCCACCGCCCGCTCCACCATGGAGCCGGGGGCGATGGCCGGAGCGGCCTGCTCGACCTCGCGGCTGGAGCCGCCGCCGAACCAGACCGTGATCAGGTAGAGCACCGCCACGCCGATCAGCACCCCGATCATGATCTCCAGGGGCGAGAGGCGGAAATTGCGCCGGCTGGCGAGCGGAGGCGGGGCGCTGGATTGGCTGCTGCTACCCTTGGCCATGAATGCCTTTGCCTATGGTTGCGGGACTGACCCGGAATTCGCGCGGGGCCACGAACGCCCAGGTGCTCACGGCCTGCCTTGACTAGCGAGGAATACAAGAATATCCTTTAAAGCCTCAATCGGCAAGACCTTACCCGCGCGGCCAAACCAGGAGAGCCCATGAGCGAGTTCAAGACGATTCTCGTGGAGGATCGGGGACCGGTGCGCCTGCTCACCCTGAACCAGCCCCAGTTCTTCAACCCCCTGGACCGGGAAAGCGGCCCCGAACTGGTGGCGGCCCTGGAGGCGGCCGATCGCGAAGCCTCGGCGCGGGCGGTGGTGCTCACCGGCGCGGGCAAGGCCTTCGCCGCCGGCGGCAACGTCCGTCTGATGGGCGAGATCCTGGCCTCGGGCCAGTCCCCCTCGCCTTTCTTCAGTGATATCGCTGCGGTGCTCAATCGCAGCGTCATCACCCTGCGCCGGTTGTCCAAGCCGGTGGTCTGCGCCCTCAACGGCGTGGCCGCCGGGGCCGGCCTGGGCTGGGCCCTGGCCTGCGACCTGGTGGTGGCGGCCGAGAGCGCCCGCCTGGACCCGGGCTACATCCGCATCGCGGTCACCCCGGACGGCGGCACCAGCGTGCTGGTCAGCCGGTTGATCGGCCACAAGCGGGCCAGCGAGTTCTTCCTGCTGGGCCGGGTGCTGGCGGCCAAGGAAGCCCTGGAGTGGGGCATGGTCAACCGGGTGGTGGCCGACGACCAGGTGCTGAGCGAGGCCCTGGCCCTGGCCGGCCAGTTGGCCCAGGCCCCCCGCCAGGCGCTCAAGGCCACCAAGGCCTTGCTTAACCAGGCCATTTTGGGCGACCTGGAGAGCATCCTGGAGGAGGAGCGCCAGGCCATCGTGGGCCTGGTGGACCAGCCCGACTTCGCCGAGGGCATCAAGGCCTTTTTCGAGCGGCGCAAGCCCAATTTCGCCTGAGAACCCCGGCGGCGGGGCCTGGTCCGCGCCATCCCCGCCGCCGGTTGACGCCCCGCCCAGCCTTTGCTAGCCTGTTCGCAGACTTGCCCCCGCGCCGGCCCGGCCCGCGCGGCTCCACAATCTCCCAGGGAGCCCGAAACGATGCAGATCATTCAGCTCATGGTGGGTCAGATGGGCGTTTTCGCCTACCTGGTGGCCTGTGACCAGACCAAGGAGGCCGTGGTCATCGACCCGGCCGGCGAGGAGGACCGCATCCTGCGCGAGGCCAAGGACCGGGGCCTGACCATCACCAAGATCGTCAACACCCACGGCCACCCCGACCACACCTGCGGCAATTCCCGGATCAAGGAGCTGACCGGCGCGCCGATCCTGATCCACCAGGGCGACGCCGAGGGCATGGTCAGCCCCCACGCCAAGCAGTTCGCGGCCATGCTGGGCTGCGCCGGCACCCCGCCGGCCGACCAGACCCTGCAGGAGGGCGACGAGGTCGCCGCCGGCCAGGAGGTCCGCCTCAAGGTGATCCACACCCCCGGCCATTCCCCGGGCTGCGTCTGCCTCTACACCCCGGGCCACGTCTTCACCGGCGACACCCTGTTCGTCAGCGGCGTGGGGCGCACCGACCTGCCCGGCGGCTCCTGGCCGGTGATGGTCAAGTCCATCAACGAACGCATCCTGACCCTGCCCGACGACACCGTGGTCTGGCCCGGGCACAACTACGGCCCCAGCCCCAGCTCCACGGTCAAGACCGAGCGGGAATCCAACCCCTTCATCCACTAGGAGGGCCGCGCCCGTGGCACCCGCCTCCGGCCGCCTGGCCGACACCGCCGCCCTGCCCCCGGGCACCCTGGTGCATGTGGGAGAGTTGCGCACCGAGGCCACCCGGGTCACCATCCTGGACTACGACGCCGACCAGTTCCGCGAGGTCCGCGCGCCCGACGAGGCCCAGATCACCGAGATCGCCGGCCATCCCTCGGTGACCTGGGTGCGGGTGGAGGGCCTGCACGACGTCGATCTCATCGCCCGCCTGGGCCAGGCTTTCGGCCTGCACCCCCTGGTGCAGGAGGATATCGTCAACACCAGCCAGCGCCCCAAGGTGGAGGACTACGGCGAGTACCTCTACATCGTGGTGCGGGCGGTGCTCTGGGACGAGGACGACCAGGACTGGCGCAGCGAGCAGATCAGCCTGGTCCTGGGCCGGCATTACGTGCTCAGCTTCCAGGAGAGCTGCCACCCCCTGTTCGAGCCCATCGCCCAGCGGATCAGGAACGCCAAGGGCCGCCACCGCCGCAGCGGCCCGGACTACCTGGCCTATTCCCTGACCGATTCGGTGGTGGACTGCTATTTCCCGGCCCTGGAGGTCCTGGGCGACCGCTGCGAGGACCTGGAGGACGAGCTGCTGACCCGGCCCACGGCCGAGAGCCTCAAGGAGCTGCACCGCCTGCGCAGCCTGGGCCTGATGCTGCGCAAGAGCGGCTGGCCCCTGCGCGAGGTGGTGGGGGCCCTGGAGCGGCGGGACTTCGAGCTGTTCCAGGAATCCACCCGCATCTATCTGCGCGACGCCTACGACCACAGCGTGCAGATCATGGACGCGGTGGACAACTACCGCGACATGCTGGCCGGCATGCTGGACCTCTATCTCTCCAGCGTCAGCAACCGCATGAACGAGGTGATGAAGGTCTTGACCATCATCGCCACCATCTTCATGCCCCTGTCCTTCCTGGCCGGGCTCTATGGCATGAACTTCGAGTTCATGCCCGAGCTGAAATGGCCTTGGGGCTATCCCGCGGTGCTGCTCCTGATGGCCTCCGTGGCCGGGGGGATGCTGTTCTATTTCCGCCGCAGGAAGTGGCTCTGAGGTTCGCGCGACGGCATAGGGGTTCGGTCCGTCCAGCCAGGCTGATCTAAGCCGTCAACACCAAACCGATCGCTGTCATCGTGAGGAGCGCAGCGACGAAGCGACCTTCCGAATTTATCTCCCTGCTTTTCTGCCTTGGTCATGGCGAGGAGCCGCCAGGCGACGCGGCCATCTCTTCTCTTTTTTCCTGATTTTTTCTTCCTGCCTGTGGTGGCCGCGAACCACCGGGGTGGATGAGTGACCGGCGTTGCGAGGGCTGTTTCCTGCCCCCGCGCGCCCACGCCCGGTCCGCATCCGCGCCTGCGCGGCGAGCCAGGCCTGCGGCCCGGGAACCTCCCTGCCGTTCCGGACTTGTCCTCTGGCCTCGGGTCGTCGTGCCTGCGATGCCGAGCCGGCCTGGGCGCGCAACCACCTCCGGCTCTCGGACGCCCATCACCAGGCCATCTCTGGGGGTGAGGCCGTGCCGGTGCGTCGAGAGGCGGTCCCGGGCTGAGGCGCGGGGGGCGGCTCG
>CALERA010000163.1 GCA_937908275.1 uncultured Desulfarculaceae bacterium
ATTCTCGGGCGTAAGATGGCGGATGCCGGTCGGCATCCCAAGATAAAGCTGCTGACGAATAGTGAAGTCAAGTCGGTGACCGGGTACGTGGGCAACTTCGAGGCCCGCATCCTGCAGAAGGCCCGCTTCGTGCGCGAGGCCGAGTGCACCTCCTGTGGCGACTGCGCCGCGGTCTGCCCGGTGCTGGTGCCCGACGAGTTCAACCAGGGCCTCTCCACCCGCCGGGCCATCTACCGGCCCTTTGCCCAGGCCGTGCCCGGGGCCTACATCCTGGACAACGACCACTGCCTGGGCCATGACCCCATCAAGTGCGGCAAGTGCGCCGAGGCCTGCCAGAAGCACTGCATCGACTTCGACATGAGCGACCAGGAGATCACGGTCCAGGCCGGCACCATCGTGGTGGCCACCGGCATGGAGGTCTACGATCCCACCGTTTTGGACGAGTACGGCTACACCCGCTATCAGAACGTGGTCACCAGCCTGGAGCTGGAGCGCCTGATCAACTCCGGCGGTCCCAGCCGGGGCGAGGTGGTGCGCCTCACCGACCGCCAGACGCCCAAGTCGGTGGCCTTCATCCAGTGCGTGGGCTCCCGCAGCCAGAACCGGGGCAACCCCTATTGCTCCAACATCTGCTGCATGAACACCATCAAGAGCACCCTGCAGCTCAAGGAGCATTACCCCGAGATCGAGCTGAAGGTCTTCTATATCGACATCCGCGCCTTTGGCAAGGGCTTCGAGGACCTGTTCCGTCGCTCCCGGGGCGAGGGCGTGCAATACCTGCGCGGCCTGCCCGGCGAGATCCGGGAGGACGCCGCCAGCGGCGACCTGATCCTGACCGTGGAGAACACCGCCACCAACAAGCTGGAGGAGCACCGGGCCGAGATGGTGGTGCTGGCCACTGGGGTCCAGCCCCCGGAGCAGATGAAGATCGTGCAGGAGATGCTGGCCCTGCAGAAATGCTCGGACGGCTTCTACCTGGAGGCCCATCCCAAGCTCCAGCCGGTGGACTCGGCCACCAAGGGCATCTTCTTCGCCGGCTGCGCCGAGGGTCCCAAGGACATCAAGGAGTCGGTGACCCAGGCCTCGGCCGCCGCCGCCCGGGCCATGCGCCTGATGACCCCGGGCAAGCTCCTGGTGGAGGCCATCACCGCCGAGGTGCGCCCCGAGGACTGCACCCGCTGCGGCATCTGCGCCCGGGTCTGTCCCTACAACGCCATCACCGTGGACAAGAAGAGCGGCCAGCCGGCCCTGGTCAAGGAGGCGGCCTGCGCCGGCTGTGGCACCTGCGCCGCCGAGTGCCCGGAGAACGCCATCCACATGCACCACTTCAGCGACGCGCAGATCAACGCCCAGGTGGACGCGGTGCTGGAGGGCGACCCGGCGGCGGTGATCCCGGTCTTCGCCTGCAACTGGTGCTCCTACGCCGGGGCCGACTTCGCCGGGGTCTCGCGCCTGCAATACCCCGCCAACACCCGCCTGATCCGCACCATGTGCTCGGGCCGGGTGCGGGAGGACTTCGTCTGGCGGGCCTTTGCCGCCGGCGCGCCGGTGGTGCTGGTCTCCGGCTGCCATATCGGCGATTGCCACTACATCGACGCCAACCATTGGACCGAGAAGCGCCTCAAGCGCATGTGGCGCAAGATGGAGAAGCTGGGCCTGCGGCCCGAGCGCCTGCAACTGGAATGGATCAGCGCCGCCGAGGGCGTGCGTTTCCAGGCCGTGATGCAGCGCCTGGAGGAGCTGCGGGCCGGGGTCAGTCCCCAGGAGATCGCCCAGACCCGCGAGATCATGGCCCGGGAGCTAGCCAAGGCCAAGGATAAAGCCCGCGACGCCGCTTGAGCCGGGCGCCCCCGGCGGGGCGTATCCGGGGTCGCGTGCCGCGACGGCCATATACGGGTCGGGTGAGGTTGGAGCTTGAACCAGCCTCGCCCGCTCCCGTAGCGGCCTCGCACCGGGTGCCCCCGGCGGGGCATAAACGGGGTCGCGTGCCGCGACGGCCATATACGGGTCGGGTGAGGTTGGAGCTTGAACCAGCTTCGCCCGCTCCCGTAGCGGCCTCGCGCCGATGATAGGGCTGTCATTGCGAGCGCAGCGAAGCAATCTCTCGTCCCTGGCCCTGCCTTGCCGCGGCTGAACGAGAGGCGCGGCTATAAAGTTCGACCCCACGAAAACTCCGCCGCCCGGTGCGCACCGGGCGGCGGAGTTGTTTTCAGACCGCGAGGGCGCTAACGGCTAGGCCACTTCCAGGGCCCGGCGCTCGGCCATGTCCATCAGCACCCGCTCCTTGCCCTTGTCCAGGCCCAGGGCGCGGCGCTTCTTCTCGATGTGCTCCAGCATCATGCGGGCCATCTCGTGCGGGTCCTTGGCGAAGCCCCACTTGCCCATGCCCTGCTCCTCCAGGCCGCTGAACAACAGCTCGTGGAACTTGGTCTTGGCCATGGTGGGGAAGGTGACGCCAAAGACGGTGAAGACCCCGCTGGCCACGAAGTACTGGCCGATGGCGATGGCCTTCTCGCTCATGAACTCCGGCGCGCAGCCGGCCGCCGGCAGGTCGGCCAGGCTCTGGCCCAGGCCTCCGGCCCGGACCATCTCGGCGGCGGCGGTGAGGATGCGGCTGTTGTCCACGCAGGCCCCCAGGCCCAGCACCGGCGGGATGCCCACCGCCTCGCAGACCTCGCGCAGGCCCGGTCCGCAGAGGTGCGCCGCGTCGGGGCTGCACAGCCCGGCCTTGGCCATGGCCACCTGGGCGCAGCCGCTGACCAGCACCAGCACGTCGTTCTTGATCAGCTCCTTGGTCAGCTCCACGTGGGAGAAGTCCTGCTTGGTGCGCGGGTTGGTGCAGCCCACCACCCCGGCCACCCCCCGGATGCGGCCGTTGATGACGTTGTCGTTCAAGGGCACGTAGGAGCCGCGGAAGGTGCCGCCCAGCATGTAGTTGATGTACTCGTGCGAGAAGCCGTGCACCCCGGCGTCCACCCGGGGCGGGATCACCACCGGCACCTTGCGGCCCGCGAAGCGCTCGATGGCCTTCTCCACGATCAGGTCGGTGCAGAAGCGGGGGTCGTGCTCGTCGAACTCGATGTGCAGCGCGCCCTCGATGTGGCAGCGGGGGTTGGTGGTGATGAAGCGGGTGCCGTAGCACTCGGCCACCGCCACCAGGCCCTGCTTGATGCACTGCACGTCCACCGCCATGGCGTCCACCGCGCCGGTGACCAGCACCGTCTCGGTGCTCATGAAGTTGCCGGCGTGGGGGATGCCGCGCCGGTTCATCATCTCCAGGCCCGAGCAGCACATGCCCACCAGGTTGATGCCATCGGCCCCGGCCGCCTTGGCCTTGGCCAACAGGGCCGGGTCGTTGACCGAGGCCAGCATGGAGTCGATCAGGTTGGGCTCGTGGCCATGGACGATGACGTTGACCTGGCGCTCCTTGAGCACGCCCATGTTCACCTCGGCCTGCAGGGGCTTGGGCGTGCCGAAGAGGATGTCGCTCAGCTCGGTGGCCACCATGGAGCCGCCCCAGCCGTCGGCCAGCGCCGTGCGGCTGATCTGCTTGATCAGGTTGGTGTGGTCCTGGTCCACGCCCATGGTGGTGCGGTGCATGATCTCCATGATCTCGCGCATGGCCCCCCGGGGCACGATCCCGGCCTTGCGCCAGGTCTCCAGGGTCTTTTCCGGCACCCGGACCGCGAAGGGGATCTCGCCCTCGATCTGGGTGTAGGTGCGCTCCAGCACGTCGGCCAGGTTCAGGGCGATCTCCTGGTCGGTGCGGCCCTCGGTGGCGATGTCCAGCTCGGCCGCCAGGTCATAGAGCTTCTCGGTGTCCATCAGGGAGTATTCCGGGATGTGGCCCAGGGCCACCTGGCGGAACAGCTCCAGCATCACCATGCCGTGGTCGGTGTGGGCCGCGGTGCCGGCGGCCACGGTGCGGCCGAAGTTGCGGGCCTGGATGGTGTCGGCCGTGGCCCCGCAGACCCCAACCTTGGCGTAGGGGTCGTTGGGGTTGAGGCGGCAGGGTCCCATGAAACAGTGCTTGCAGCAGGCCGAATCCGCCCCGATGGGGCAGGGCTTCATGGCCGCGGCCCGGTCGAAGGCGGTGATGACCCCGTCCTTGCGAGCCTTGGTGATCATTTTGGCGGTGGAGTCGCAGATGGTGAGATCCTGCACCGGCGGCAGGGCCGCCTCCTTGGGCTTGCTGGCTTCAGCCATGATTGCTCCTTTGCCGGCGGCGCGTTCACGGCCGCCGCCCAGATTGGTGGCGAGAGAACCGACCGCGCCCTTCCGGCGAGGGAAGAGCGGGGCCAGGCGTCCCTGGCCCGCGACCGGCGGCGGCCGGCTGCGGCCAGTCCACCCAGCCCACCCCGGGGCGAGGGCCTCCCTGTGGCGGGAGTCCGGGGTCGAACTGTCTGCACATCATTATGTATAGATGATAGGGCTGGGAGGAACCGCGCGCCAGTAAAATTTTCAAGAATAATTATCGTTGGTTGGCGTCAGCCCAGGCCCAGGGCCGCCCTCAGGAGGCCGGGGAAGCCTCCGCGGCCCGACGGGCGGGACGGTTGACCAGGGCCAGGCCCAGGCTGATCAGCGCCATGGCCGCCATCAGGCGCGGGCTCACCGGCTCACCCAGGATCAGCACCCCGCTGATCAGGACCCCGGCCAGGGGGGTGAAGAAGGTGAAG
>CALERA010000164.1 GCA_937908275.1 uncultured Desulfarculaceae bacterium
GCGAACTCGCAGCCCACCACCCCGCCGCCCACGATGCAGATCGAGGCCGGCAGGGCTGTTAGGGCCAGCAGGTCGTCGGAGTTGAGCACCCGGCGGCCGTCGCGCGTCAATCCCGGCAGGTCGGCCGGACGGGCGCCGGTGGCCAGGATCACCCGGTCCAGCGCCAGTTCGCGCTGGCCGCCCTGGTTGAGGGCCACCGCCACCCGATCCGGAGCCAGGAGACGGCCCCGGCCGGCGATGACCTCCACGCCATGGGATTTCAGCAGGCGGGCGATGCCCTGGGCCTGGAGCTCGATCACCCCGGCCTTGCGGGCCTGCATGGCCGGCCAGTCCGGGGCTGCGTCCTGGCCGCCGCTCAGGCCGAACTCCGGGAGCCGCCGGGCGCTGTCCAGGGCCCGGGCCGAGGCCAGCAGGGTCTTGGTGGGAATGCAGCCCCAGTTGAGGCAGACGCCGCCCAGGCCGGCCGGCTCGATCAGGTGCACCGAGGCCCCGCGGCGGGCGGCGTGCACGGCCGCCTGGTATCCGCCGGGACCGGCGCCAAGCACCGCCACGCGCACGCCGCATCCTCCCCTGCCCCCTCCCCGGGGAGCTGCTGTCGAGGCTATCCGATGGTTATCGCCGCTATATTCCGCGGGACCCCACCCCAAGGGCCGGGTGGAGCCCCGCTGGCCGGGGCTAGTCCAGGCGGACGATCTTGACCCGGCGGCCCACCCAGTTGGGGGGCAGATAAATGCGCCCGGAGTTCCCGGACTGCTTGACTTGTTTGCCCAGCATCTCGAAACCAGTGACTTCGAACTTTACCGAGCCGCGATATCCCAAATCTTGTGTTTCGTCTTCGTTGTTGGTGAGGGAAAGCTCGTCGGCCAAAACCAATGTCCTTTTTTGCGGGAAATGTCGGCGGGTTGTTGCGGGGCGTCCATGTCGACCCGGCGGCCGCCGCCGTCCGGGGCGTCAACACTTTCTGAGTGATAATTATAACAAGCTCCGGCCCCAGGACCAAACCCCACCGACATCCTATGCGACATTGGTGCTCAGCCGATTTTGCCCTGACGTCCTGGCCATAGGGCATGGGCCGGCACGATCAGGTCGATTTCCCCGCTCTCGGACATGCGTTTCACCAAATTGGCGCTTTCCCAGGCCGCGATGGCGTCGGTGTGCACCCCCGGGCAGACCGCCGGTCCGCTTTTGGGGAAATTGGCCTCGTTGCAGCAGAAGCCGGTGATCAGCACCCGGCCGGCGTTCTTGGTGTCCACCACCACCGACTGGCCGCCCGGGGTGTGGCCCGGGGTGGGTAGCACCCGCAGCCCGGGCAGGACCTCGGCCGGGCCGTCCAGGGCCACCAGGTCGCAGCCCTCCAGGTAGTCGGGGTCGTAGCGGTGGTCCAGGGGGTGGGGGTCCTGCATGAACTCGATCTCGGCCCGCTGGGCGTAGAACTTGGCGTTGACGCAGAGCCCGTCGTTCTCGCAGTGGTCGTTGTGCAGGTGGGTGTGGATCACCGCGCCGATGTCCTCGGGCTTGACCCCCAGGCGGGCCAGGCCGTCCTCGAAAAACTCGGCCTTGAGGCCCAGTTCGGCCTCCAGGCCCTCGGGCAGCATGAAGTCGGCCAGGCCGGTGTCGATCAGGGCCGGCGTCGGCCCGCCCTCCAGGTAGAAGACATAGATCGGGATGTGGATGGCCCGGCCATAGCCGCGCAGGTAGGTCATGACCCCCTGGTCGGTGGCGTTGAGGCCGCAGACGATGGGGTGGATGGTGTATTGGCTCATGACGTCAACTCCATGCCGGCCGCTGGATCCGGCCCTAGCCTTTCGATACCCCGCCCACGCCCACGGCGATGACGCCCATCGCCGCCCCGGACAGAAAGATCGAATTTACCACCCCCACCACGTAGCCCCAGATCCGGTCACGACCGCTGGTGGCAAGGTTGGGGTCGGACAGGGAATAGAACATGATCCCCAGCCCCAGGAGGAAGCCGATCAACCCCGGCACCCACAACCCCGACAGGTGGGCCGGGAAGATGCTGCGCAGCACCGCCCATATCGCCTGGGAGGCCAGCACCGCGCCGGGAAATGACAGCAGCGACTGAGGTGTGATGAAGTTGCCCACGCTCACGACGGCTGGCGGTGGTGTGGCCTCCGGCGCCGCAGGCGGGATAGGTTGGCTTGCCCACCCATCTTCCGCGCCCCGTTTCAACTTCAGATTCTGATAGATACACTCGCGGTTGAAGCTCTCGTCGGGTCCTGGTTCGACCGCCGGACGGGGTGCGGTTACCGACGCGTTGAACAAGCCGTACATAGACATGCCTACCCCTTTCGCTCAGGTGCGTTCACCGCAGAGCCCGGGCTGGCCGGGGGTGCAAGTTGCCTCTCATGCTGTCCACACCCCCCGGGCCGCTTGCCATCCCGCCGCCACACCCACCAAGTCCGCGCGCCGCGCCGTGGGGGCGGCTCACTCATCCTGGGCCGGGATGATGGCCTCGCCCCATTTCTTGGCCGCTGCCACCCCGCCGGAGAGGTTCACGGTGTTGGTTATGCCCGCCGCCTCCAGTTGGCGCATGGCCTCGTAGGAGCGCACCCCGGAGTTGCACACCAGGACCACGTCCTTGTCCCGGGGCACCTCGCCGGCCCGCTGGGCCAGGGTCTCCTGGGGGATGTGCTTCCACTGCGGGGCCAGGGCCTCCAGGTAGGGCGCGGCGTTGTCCAGCCCGCGCACGTCCAGGAAGATGGTGTCGCTCTCTCCCCGGGCCGCCAGACGCCGGGAGAACTCCTCCGGGCTGATCAGGCGCAGGCGGCCGGCCAGCAGGTTGTCGGCGGCGTTGGCCGCCGAGTTGAGCACGTCCACCGCCGCGCCCAGGGGCGGGCTGTAGCACAGCTCCAGGTTGCTGAAGGCCTCCAGGGTGGCCCCCAGGGGCAGCATCCCGGCCACGGCGTTGATCCGGCCCACCACCGCGTCGCCGTTCTCGCCCAGGGCGGCGCAGCCCAACACCCGGCGGGTGCCGCGCTCCACCACCAACTTGATGTACATCAGCTTCTGGTCGGGGTGGAAATGGGCCCGGTCGGCCTGCACCACCAGGGGGGCCACGGCCTCCAGGCCGGCGGCCTGGGCCTGCTCCCGGGACAGGCCGGTCTTGGCCGCGCTGAGGCCGAAGAGCTTGATGCAGAAGCTGCCCAGCACCCCGGGGAAGCGGTCCCGCCCGCCGCAGACGTTGTTGCCGATCACCCGGCCCATGCGGTTGGCCAGGCTGCCGGCCGGGACGTAGGCCGGCTGGCCGGTGATCTGGTGGCGGCTGGCCACGCAGTCGCCGCCGGCGTAGATGTCCGGGTCGCTGGTCTCCAGGTATTCGTTGACCGCGATGGCCCCGCCCGGGGTCAGCTCCAGGCCGGCGGCCCGGGCCAGCTCGGAGTTGGGCCGCACCCCGGTGGCCATGATCACCAGGTCGCAGGCGATCTCCTGGCCATCCACCACCACCCCCACGGCCTGGCCCTGGTCGTCGCCCAGCACGCGCTCGACCTTGGCCCCCAGGTGCAGGCTCACGCCCTCCTGGGCCCGCAGGTGGGTGGCCAGCATGGCCGCGATCTCCGGGTCCATGGCCCCGGGCAGGATCTGGGGGGCCATCTCCACGATGTGCACCTCCACCCCCCAGAGGTCGGCCAGGGCCTCGCCCATCTCCAGGCCGGTGGCCCCGGCCCCGATGATCACCGCCGTCCCCACCTGGCCCTGGGCCACCAGGCCCTTGATGGCCTGGGCGTGGTGCAGGTCGGCCACCGGGTAGACATTGGCCAGGTCCGCGCCGGGGATGGGCGGGGTGAAGGGCCGGGAGCCGGTGGCGATGACCAGCTTGTCATAGGGCAGGTCGCGCTCGCTCCCGCTGGCCAGCTCCCGCACCCGCACCGTCTTGGCCGCGCGGTCGATGGCCAGCACCTCATGGCCCGGCAGGGCCTCCACGCCCTTGGCCCCGGCGAAAAAGGCCGGGTTGCGCTCCATGTGGAAGCTGGTGGAAAGCAGGCCCTTCAACTCGGCCACGTCGCCGGAGACGTAGAACGGAATGCCGCAGCCGCCGTAAGAGATGAAGTTGTCGCGGTCCAGCATGGTCACCCGGGCCCCGGGCTCCAGGCGCTTGATGCGGCAGGCGCTCTTGGGTCCGCAGGCCACCGCGCCGATGATCACTACGTTGAGGCTCACGTTGTGGCTCCTAGGTTTGAATCAAGCATAAACAGCAGGGATTATTCCTGGCAGAGCAAACCACAAAAGCCGGCGACAATCAAGCCAGGGAAAGGCTAGGCTTTCTGGTCCGGGTTGTGGCGATAGGCGAAAACCCGCACCGTCTCCAGGGTCACCATTCCCTCGCCGATGACCCCGTGGAGCCAGGGCAGGAAATCCTGAATCTTTTCCAGGGTGTCCACGATCTCCACCACCAGGGGCAGGTCGGCCGAGAGGCGCAGGATCTTGCTGGTGTGCACCGTGCTGTTGGCCCCGAAGCCCATCAGCCCCCGCAGCACCGTGGCCCCGGCCAGGCCCTGCCGGCGGGCCTTTTCCACGATCGCCTCGGCCAGGGGCTGGCCCTGGTGGCGGTCGTCCTCGCCGATGTAGATGCGCAGGAGTTCCGCCTCGCCGAATAGTTGCATGCCGATGCCTCCTAGAGCGCCCGCCCCAACTGCCAGCCCAGAAAGACCGCCGCCAGGCCGCCCAGGTTCTGGGCCGCCAGGTTGACCAGGGCCAGGAGGAACTGGCCGTCGCGCAGCAGGCCGCCGGTCTCGAACATGAAGGTGGACATGGTGGTGAAGGCCCCCATGAAGCCGGTGAGCACCGCCAGGCGCCACTGGCTGGAGACCCAGAGCCGCGCCTCGGCGTAGGACCAGACCAGGCCGAAGAGCAGGCAGCCGGCCAGGTTGACCGCCAGGGTCCCCCAGGGGAAAGCCGCCCCGCCCAGGCGCTGGACCCAGCCAGCCAGGCCGTAGCGGGCCAGGGTGCCCAGGGCCCCGAACGCGGCGATGAGAAGCAGTTTGGTCAAGCTCTTACCTATCACCTCGGTAACAAAGTTATCTACTCCTGGGGAGCCAGGAAGTAAATCGGGCGCAACGGCAATAAGTATTTATCTTCATCAGTGAGCTTGCCGTAAAATTCTTGCCACAGACTGACGAACCGGTCGAAATCAATGAGCTCAATATGAACATGAGAATGCAAGGCTGTCGATTTGGCATCGGAGGTGAAGCCTCCCGATGAGACCACCATCCCCACATCGCCATCCTTTTGCAGCAAACCCATCAACTGCCTGACTTCCTGAACTGTAACCGGGTTACTAGGCCTATGCTTGACTTGGATTTTAATCCTCGGCGACACCGTGCCTAGAGGATCACGATAGGCTATAACATCAACACCACCATCTTTTCCCCTCGGAGCAATGAAAGGAGTGAAGTAGCCCATACCTCGCAACAAAGCGGCAACCAAGTCCTGAAATTCATATGGGTTCTTGCCATCAACAAATAGCTTTAATCCATCCACTGCTTTGCGCTGAATTTCGTCGATGCTCTGCTCTTGACTGGCGGATACTTCTTCGGCATTTGCATTTGTTATTTGAATGTCTTTTTTTCTATCTTCCGCCCACTTCTTGTAGGCATTGCGCGCCAAGTTAAACAGTGCAACTTCTCCTAATTTAAGCGCCTCCTCTCCCTCTGGGGTTATGTGCCATACGCCATTTTTTTTAATTAGAAATCCAGCCTTGGTGTATTCTATTGAATAGAAATGCAATGCTGATTGCCAACGAACGTAACCTGAACTTTTGTATATTTCCTTGTCCCATTCAGATAGTGTTACTCGCTTTTCAACTTGTTCCATTAACTGGCGGGTAGCCATTGATCCGCCTTCAGACTGCAATATGGATAAAGCTGTAAATAAAAGCCTGGCTCCTGAAGTTTCTGATTTAGATCTGAGAACTTGCGTATTGTCCATTATGGTCCTCCCGCCATGCCTTCATAGTTGTGTTAGGCATACCTCAACCTTCACTGCATTGTCCACCCGCGAGCGGCTGCGGGGCGCATTTCCAGAACCCGAACCTTGGCCAGCCCGGGACGGCCCGCGCGAATTCCCGCTTGTGCAATTGTTCGGGTCAAGCCCATACTGATATCACAAGCGCACATTGACTGACCCCAGCCCGCGACCAGCCGCCGCGCCCGCCGCGTTCCGCGCTTGCCGCGCCCCCTGTCCCGCCCGCCTGCCAGCCCAAGGGAGGGGACCATGACGACCTCTGACCAGCCACCGCCCCCCAGTTTCCAGCGCCAGCAGAAGCGCCTGCTGGCCCGTCGGCCGCCCCGGGTCTGGCTGGAGCGCGCCATCCAGGCCGGCTTCAGCCTGCCAGACCTGCCCCCACGCCCTCCCGCCCCGGCGGCCCTTCCACCAGCCCCGCCGCCGGCCCTGGATCTCCTGGCCCAGCGCTTCCAGGGCCACCCCGAGGCCGTGGCCCTGGCCCAGGCCCTCTGGCTGACCAAGTGCGGCCAGCGTCACCTGCGCCAGGGCCGCCTGCTCTCGGCCCAGTCCCTCCTGGCCCGGGCCCAGGCGGCCAAGCCGGATTTCTTCCCGGCCTACGCCCCCTATGGCGCGGTCTGGCGCGAGCTGGCCCTGAGCGGGGGCCTGTTCACCCACCTGCGCCGGGCCGACGAGCGCTTCGCGGCCATGCCCCGGCGCATGGGTCTGCTGGGCATCAGCCTGGGCCTGGAGCAGTGCGGCACCCTGGTCTTTGCCGAATGGGCCGCGGTGCGCCAACTCCTGGGCGACTCCGCCGGGGCCCGCCAGCGCCTGGACCAGGCCCTGGCCGCCCAGGAGCGAGGCCTGGCCCTGCCGGCGGACTTGCGCCAATTCCTCTTGGAATCCGGCTGCCTGGCCGATCCCGAGGCCGCCGCCGACCTGGCCGCCTTCCGCCGCCGCCTGTCCGGGGCCTGAAACCCGCCTCCCGACACTCGTCTTCCCGCTCCCCGCTTGACACCCCGCCGGGGCAAGGATAATCTTCCTTCTTTACGAAGGGTTGCAACAACCCTTAGTGATATTACGAACTTTCTCATGAAGTGAGTGACCGGCCATGCAAGAATTCCGGCGCATGAAACGCCTCCCCCCCTACGTCTTCGCGGTCGTCAACCAGATCAAGATGGAGGCCCGCCGCCGCGGCGAGGACATCATCGACCTGGGCATGGGCAACCCCGACCTGGCCACCCCCCAGCACATCGTGGACAAGCTGGTGGAGGCCGCCCAAAAGCCGGTCAACCACCGCTATTCCGCCAGCAAGGGAATCACCAAGCTGCGCCAGGCCATCTGCAACTGGTACAAGCGCCGCTACGACGTGGACCTGGACCCCGAGACCGAGGCAGTGGCCACCATTGGGGCCAAGGAGGGCCTGAGCCACCTGGTCCTGGCCACCATCAGCCCGGGCGACGTGGTGCTGGTGCCCAGCCCCACCTACCCCATCCACCCCTACAGCGTGGTCATCGCCGGCGGCGACCTGCGCAGCGTGCCGTTGCTGCCGGGGCGGGATTTCTTCGACGATCTGCTGACCGCCTTCCGCCAGACCTGGCCCCAGCCCAAGATGCTGATCATCAGCTTCCCGCACAACCCCACCTGCACCTGCGTGGACCTGGAGTTCATGACCAAGCTGGTGGAGTTCTGCCGCGAGCACGAGATCTGGATCATCCACGACTTCGCCTACGCCGACATGTGCTACGACGGCTACCAGGCCCCCAGCATCCTGCAGGTGCCCGGGGCCAAGGACATCGCCGTGGAGTTCTTCTCCATGTCCAAGTCCTATTCCATGGCCGGCTGGCGTCTGGGCTACTGCGTGGGCAACCCCGAGATGGTCAACGCCCTGACCCGCATCAAGAGCTACCTGGACTACGGCGTGTTCCAGCCCATCCAGATCGCGGCCATCATCGCCCTGAACGAGGACCAGTCCTGCGTGGGCGAGCTGATGGACGTCTACCGCCACCGCCGCGACACCCTGGTCACCGGCCTGAACCGGGTCGGCTGGCCGGTGGACCTGCCCAAGGGCACCATGTTCCTCTGGGCCCGCATCCCCGAGCAGTTCCGGCAGATGGGCTCGGTGGAGTTCAGCAAGCTCCTGATCCAGGAGGCCAAGGTCGCGGTCAGCCCCGGCCTGGGCTTCGGTGAGTACGGCGACGAATACGTGCGCTTCGCCCTGGTGGAGAACGAGCACCGCATCAACCAGGCCATTCGCGGCCTGCGGCGCTTCTTCCAGGGATAAGAGAGAGTCGGGGGAAACTTTTTTGCAAAAAAGTTTCCCCCGCGCCCCCTTCAAAAAACTTCGCGGATTGCGCGAGGCGCAATCCGGCGCGGGCCTCGGTGGGCGACGCGGCTCGCTGGAACCCTTGCCCTTTTAGGAGGGGGTCTGGGGAACCCTTTTGGGGCCCCAAAAGGGTTCCCCCAGTTTCCCCCCACCCAAAGGATTCCCCATGCCGGACAAAGTGGTGAAGGTTGGCTTGATCGGGTTGGGCACGGTGGGCGGCGGTGTGGCCCAGTTGCTCCTGGAGAAACAGGAGGTCCTGTCCCAGCGCCTGGGCGCGCCCCTGGTGCTGGCCAAGGCGGTGGACCTGGACCTGGCGCGGGGCCGGGCCCTGGGCCTGCCGGAGAGGGTTTGCACCGCGGATGTCAACGCGGTGCTGGACGATCCCGCGATCGACATCGTGGTGGAGCTGATCGGCGGCCTGGAGCCGGCCCGGGGCTTCGTGCTGCGGGCGCTCAACGCCGGCAAGCAGGTGGCCACCGCCAACAAGGCGCTGTTGGCCAAGCATGGGGTGGAGATCTTCAGCGCGGCCAAGGACCACGGCGTCAGCGTGGGCTTCGAGGCCTCGGTGGCCGGCGGCATACCGCTCATCCGCTCCCTGCGCGGCGGCCTGGCCGCCAACCGCATCACCCGGGTGCTGGGCATCCTGAACGGCACCTGCAACTACATCCTGAGCCGCATGACCAGCGAGGGCGCGGACTTTGGCGAGGTGCTCAAGGCGGCCCAGGACCTGGGCTACGCCGAGGCCGACCCCACCATGGACATCGCGGGCCACGACACCGCCCACAAGCTGGCCATCGTGGCGGCCCTGGTCACCGGGGCCCAGCCCGAGCTGGAGGCGATCCCGGTGGAGGGCATCACCGGCATCACCCCGCTGGACATCCGCTTCGCCCGCGAGTTCGGCTATCGCATCAAGCTGCTGGCCCACCTGCGCAACGACAACGGCGCGGTGGAGGCCCGGGTCCACCCGGCCCTGGTGCCCCGCGACCACGTCCTGGCCTCGGTGGAGGGCTCCTTCAACGCCATCCACATCACCGGCGACTGGGTGGACGAGGTGCTGCTCTACGGCCGGGGGGCGGGCCGGCGGCCCACCGCCAGCGCGGTGGCGGGCGACGTGGTGGACCTGGCGCGCGACATCCTGGCCGGCTGCCCCGGCCGGGTGCCGGGCCTGGGCCGGGCGGTGGCGGACGGCGGCCGCCTGGCCCTGACTCCCATCAGCGAGGCGGTCTGCCAATATTACTTCCGGGTCATGGCCCTGGACCAGCCCGGGGTGCTGGCCGCGGTGGCCCAGGCCCTGGGCGAGCACCATATTTCCATCGAGGCGGTGACCCAGAAGGGCCGCCAGAGCGCCGGGCCGGTGCCGGTGGTGATGATCACCCACGAGGCCAAGGAGGCCGACGTGACCGCCGCCCTGGCCAAGATCAACGCCCTGCCGGTGGTGGCCGAGCCCACGGTGGTGATCCGGCGCATCTAGCCGGTTGCGAGGAAACGCGATGAAGTACCTGATCCTGGTGGGCGACGGCATGGGCGACCGCCCGGTGCCGGC
>CALERA010000165.1 GCA_937908275.1 uncultured Desulfarculaceae bacterium
GGCCGGCTGGCATGCGCGCGGCCCCGGGACCGGGTGGTCCCAGGGCCGCGGCCTTTATCAGGCCCAGGCCGCCGCCGTGGCCCTGGTCGATGATCACCACCGCGGCCGCGCTCACTCCCCGCAGAGCTTCAGGCCCACGATGCCGGACACGATCAGGCCGATGCAGATCAGGCGCGGCGCGGCGGTGGATTCGCCGAAGATGACCATGCCCAGCAGGCTGGCCCCCACCGCCCCGATGCCGGTCCAGACCGCATAGGCGGTGCCCACCGGCAGGTGCCTGAGGCTCAGGCCCAGCAGCCAGACGCTGACCAGCATCGCCCCGGCGGTGAGCAGGGTGGGCCAGAGGCGGGTGTAGCCTTGGCTGGCCTTCATGGCCAGGGCCCAGATCACCTCGCAGACGCCGGCCGCCAACAGGATCAGCCAGGGCATGGTCGCTCCTTGGGTTTCTTCATCAGGGGGACGAGGGTCGGGCCGGCCCGGCTAGGACAGCCGGCGCAGGAGGTCCTTCAGTTCGGCCACCACCTCGGCCACCACCTGGCGGGGCGGGGCCTGGGCCGGGTCCGGAGCTGGAGGGGGGAAGAGACGGCCCTGGTCGGCGGGCGGGGCGGGCGCGACGGGCGGCGGTCCGGCCTGGGGCGGGGCGGCCGGGGCCTGCTCCATCTCCTCCAGCCGCCGCCGGGCCCCGGCGATGGTGTAGCCCTCCTGGTGCAACAGCCGCCGCACCAGGACCAGCTTTTCCACGTCCGGCCGGCGGTAGAGACGCTGTCCGCTGGGAGCCCGGGTGGGGCTCAACTGGGGGAACTCGGCCTCCCAGTAACGCAGGACGTGGGTCTCCACCCCCAAAAGCTCGGCCACCTCGCCAATGCGGAAGTAGGGCTTGTTCGGGAGCGCAGCCTTGTCCATCCACCCTCCCTGGGGGCGGCAGCGGGCCGGGTCGCGGTCAGTACGCTCCGCTTAGCATAGGCCAAAGCGCCGGCTGGCGCAGCGGAAAAAGCACCAGGCCCCGACGCGGGGATCGCCCGCGGGGGCCTGGAGGGGCTGGGACGTGGTCCGGGGCGGCGCGGCGGCGGGGAGGGCGCGAGGCCCCCTGGCCGCCGGGGCTGGTCCCGGCCTAGACGCCCTTGGCCAGACCGGTCAGGGCCGCGAAGGTGGCGGCGTCGCTGACGGCCAGCTCGGCCAGGATCTTGCGGTCCAGGCCCACCGAGGCCTTGTTCAGGCCGTCGATCAGGCGCGAATAGCTGATGCCGTTCTCGCGGGCGGCGGCGTTGATGCGCACCACCCACAGCTTGCGGAACTCGCGCTTGCGCACCTTGCGGTCGCGGTAGGCGAAGGACAGCGCCCGCTGGACGGTCTCCACCGCCGAGCGGAACAGCTTGCGCCGACCGCCCACGAAGCCCTTGGCCAGCTTGAGTACCTTATTGCGGCGTTGGCGGGCCTTGAACCCGCGGCGTGCTCTGGGCATTGTCTTCTACTCCCGATCTAAGAATCCGGCCTACAGGTAGGGCAGGAGGCGGTGGATTTGGCGCTCGTTGGTCTTGTCCACCATGTCGTTCTTGCGCAGACCACGCTTACGCTTGCGGGTCTTGGTGGTCAGGATGTGGCTGGCGTAGGCCTTGCTGCGCTTGACCCGGCCCCCGCCGGTGGCCTTGAAACGCTTGGCCGCGGCGCGGTTGCTCTTCAATTTCGGCATATTGGTCTCCTTCACCACATTAAGCGTGGCGCGACTGAGGCGCACGGGGCGCGCCCGCGAAACTTATTCCCAGCGGACCGGTTACTTGGGAGCCAGGATCATGGACAGGAAGCGCCCTTCCATCTTGGGCGTGCCCTCCACCACCGCCAACTCGCCGACCTCGGCCGACACCCGCTCCAGGAGCTTGCGCCCGGCCTCGGAATAAGCGATCTCGCGGCCCCGGAACTGCACCGTGATCTTGACCCGGTTGCGCTCTTCCAGGAAGCGGATCACGTTGCGCAGCTTGACCGACAGGTCGTGGGCCTCGATCTTGGGCCGAAGCTTGACCTCCTTGACCTGGGTCTGGGTCTGCTTCTTCTTGGCTTCCTGGGCCTTCTTGGCCTGCTGGAACTTGAACTTGCCGTAGTCCATGATCCGGCAGACCGGCGGTTCGCCGTTGGGGGCCACCTCCACCAGGTCCAACCCCGCCTCGGCGGCCAGGCGCAAGGCCTGGTCGATGGGCACGATGCCCACCTGCTCGGCGTCGGCTCCGATCAGGCGCACCAAGGGCACCCTGATCATCTGGTTGATCCGCACCCGATCCGTCTTCTTGTCTATGGCCATATCCTCCCGTCACCGAGGTTGGCGTTGGGCCGGGGGGCGGGGCCTTCCGAGCGGCCGCCCCTCCGGGCCTGGGTCTAATCGCGCCGGTTGGCGGTTTGCTCCCGCACCCGGGCGATGAATTCGTCGAGTCCCATGGAGGGCAGGTTGCTGCCGTCCCGCAGCCGGGGGGTCACCTGGCGCTCGTCCACCTCGCGGTCGCCCAGGATCAGCATGTAGGGCACCTTCATCAGCTGCGCCTCGCGCACCTTGGCCCCCAGCTTCTCGTTGCGGGTGTCGGCCTCGGCCCGCACCCCGGCCTGGCGCAGCAGGTCCAGGGCCTCGGCCGCCCAGGCGTCGGCCCGCTCGGTCACGGTCAAAAGCCGCGCCTGCTCCGGGGCCAGCCAGACCGGGAAGGCCCCGGCGAAGTGCTCGGTCAGCACCCCGATGAAGCGCTCGATGGAGCCCAGGATCACCCGGTGCAGCATCACCGGCCGGCGGTGGTTGCCCTCGCTGTCCACGTAGGTCAGCTCGAAGCGCTCGGGCAGGGTGAAGTCGCACTGGATGGTGGCGCACTGCCACTCGCGCTTCAGGGCGTCGGTCAGCTTGACGTCGATCTTGGGGCCGTAGAAGGCGCCGTCGCCCTCGTTGATCTCATAGGGACGGCCGGAGCGCATGAGGGCCTGGGTCAGGGCCTCGGTGGCCCGCTCCCAGTCCTGGTCGCTGCCGATGCTGTGCTCGGGCCGGGTGGAGAGCTCCAGCTTGTAGTCGAAGCCGAAGATGCCCATCACGTCGGTCACGAAGCGCATCACGCCCAGGATCTCGTCGCCCACCTGCTCCGGGGTGCAGAGGATGTGGGCGTCGTCCTGGGTGAAGGCCCGGACCCGGGTCAGGCCGTGCAGCACGCCGGACTTCTCGTGGCGGTGCACGGTGCCCAGCTCGAAGTAGCGCAGGGGCAGGTCGCGGTAGGAGCGCAGCTTGGACTTGTAGATCAGCATGTGGGCCAGGCAGTTCATGGGCTTGATGCCGTATGCCCCGCCTTCGACCTCGGTGAAGTACATGTTCTCCCGATAGTGGTCGAAGTGGCCCGAGCGCTCCCAGAGCTCGCGCTTCAAGATCTGCGGCCCCTGCACCATGTGGTAGCCGCGTTTCAGGTGCTCCTGGCGCTCGAATTCCTCGATCAGGTAGCGCAGCAGCATGCCCCGGGGGTGCCAGACCACCAGGCCGGCCCCAGCCTCCTCGTGGAAGGAGAACAGCTCCAGCTCCCGGCCCAGCTTGCGGTGGTCGCGCTTCTTGGCTTCCTCCAGCAGGCGCAGGTGCTCCTTGAGCTCCTTCCGGTCGAAAAAGGCGGTGCCGTAGATGCGGCTGAGCATCGGGTTCTTTTCGTCGCCGCGCCAATAGGCCCCGGCCACGGAGAGCAGCTTGAAGGCCCCCACCCGGCCGGTGGCGGGCAGGTGCGGCCCCCGGCAGAGGTCGCTGAACCCGCCCTGCTCGTAGATGCTGACCGCCTCGGCCTCCAGGTTCTGGATCAGCTCCACCTTGTAGGGCTCGCCCTCGGCCTGGTAGCGGGCCAGGGCCTCGGCCTTGGGCACCATCTGGCAGGCGAAGGGCTGGTTGGCCTTGATGATCTCGGCCATCTTCTCCTCGATGGCCGGCAGGTCATCGGGGGTGAAGGGCCGCGAGTAGTCGAAATCGTAGTAGAAGCCGTCGGCGATGGCCGGGCCGATGGCGACCTTGACCCCGGGGAACAGGGCCTTGACCGCCTCGGCCATGATGTGGGCGGTGGAATGGCGCAGGACATCCAGGGCCTCGGGCGAACCCGGCAAGACCGGCGCGACCTCCTGGCCAGCCGGGGCCGGAGCGGAGAGGTCCACCAGACGACCATCGACCTTGGCGGCCACCGCCTGCTTGGCGGCTTTGGCGTCGTCCTGGGCTATGCGTTCCTGGACAGTCATCGCTGGCGACTCGGCTCCTTGGCGCGGGGCAACAAGACAAAAACAACCCCTGCAACCCGTCCCCCAGCCCCTCCGGGGCGGCGGAGCCGAAACCGGTGGGCTATGGCGATGCGGGTCAGAGTGGTAGGCACGCCGGGATTTGAACCCGGGACCTCTACCGTGTCAGGGTAGCGCTCTCCCCCTGAGCTACGTGCCTGAAGTCGAAACCACCTTTTACCAGCACCGCAAGGCACTGTCAAGGCGCGCGCCGCGCCCGCGCGAGCTTTCTTCGTCCGCCAGGCCGGGGAGTTGGCTCCTCCGGCGGGCGCAAGCGGACTATTGGGTCTTGGGCATCAGGCGCAGGTCCAGGCCCTGGGGCGCGGTGCGGACCACGTTCACCAAAAAGTCACCGAAATTCTGCGCCAAAATCTCCTGGCCCAGGCGCTCGGCGCTGCCCCGGGTCTTGACCCGGATCCCGGCCTTGCCCCCGCCCAGGAAGTCGCGCCGCACCTCCACCACCAGGGGGGTGAGCTTGCGCAGGGTCTGCTCGAAGCGCACCAGGTCGGCCAGGCTGCGCAGCCCGGAGAGGCTCAGGATCAGCTCCTGCTCGGCCAGGACCTCGGCCGGCAGGCCACCCACGGCCGAGGCCAAGAGGCGCATCAGGCCCTGGCGGGCCAAAACGGCCACTCGCTCGTTGGCCTCGGGTCCGGGCGGCAACTGGGGGGCCTCGCTCTCCTCGCTGGCCAGGACCTTGCCCCCGGCCGCCTCGATGGCCATCACCTGCACCAGGGGCGGGGCCCCGGCCCCGGCGGCGGGGTAGGGCCGCACCCGGCCCAGGAGCACCAGGCCCGCGCCCAGGGAGCGGCCCAGGCTGGCGGCCTGCTCCTCGCTCAACACCGGCTGGCGGGCCTCGTCCGGCACCCGGCCGGCGCTGGCCGCCGGGTCCAGCACCGGCAGGCCCAGGTCCTTCAGGGCCTGGGCCACCAGGGGCGGCAGGGCGGGCTGGGGCTCGCCGGCGGCCCACCAATAACTGGGCGGCGCGCCAGGGGCCAGCTCCTGGGAGACCAGGGCCAGCACCGGCGGGGACTTGAGCTGGGTCTTGGCCAGGCCGGCGGCGGCCAGGGCCTTGGCCAGGGCCGCCCGGTCCACGGTCAGGCTGACCAGGGCCGAATAGCCCTGGGCGCCCTTGGTCTGGGCCTGGGGGGCGTAGGCGCTGACAAAGCTGCTGGCCTTGGCCAGGACCTGGGACTCCAGGGCCTCCAGGCCGGCGGCCAACAGGCCCCGGTCGGCCAGCTCCAGGGCGGTCTGGGCCACCCCCCGGCGCAGGGCGTCCTGCACCGCCGCCTCGCGGGCGGCCGACTCGTTGGTCAGGCTGGCCGGGGCCTTGCCCAGGCTGAGCAGGTTGGCCGGGGCCAAGGGCTCGGCCGCCCGGGCCGAGAGGGCCAGGGCGGCGCATAAACAGCACAGGGCGGCTAGGCCCGCGAAAAGACGCATGGTTTCAATTCTCCGGGTTCCAGAAGGCGCGCGCCCGGCCGATTAGACCGGGCAAATCGTCGGGATGGTGCCAGTTTATACCCTGGAGCGCGCGGAACCAAGTCAACTGGCGCTTGGCATAGGCCCGGGTCTGGCGAATCATCTCCTCCAGGGCCGCGCCGGGCTCGCGGCCCTGGGTCAGCACCGCCAGGGCCTGGCGGTAGCCCAGGCTGTTGAGGCCATGGGCCGTGGGCGGCAGGCCGGCGGCCAGCAGCGCGGCCACCTCGGTCAGCAGGCCGCCCTGCCACATCTGGCGGCAACGGGCCTCGATGCGCTGGTAAAGCTCCTCCCGGGGCCGGTCCAGGCCCAGGGCCAGGTGCGGATAACGACTGCTGGAAAAGCCGTGGGCGTTCTGGCGGGCGCTGAGGGGCTGGCCGGTCTGGAGAACCACCTCCAGGGCGCGCAGCACCCGCTGGCGGTCGGCCGGGTGCAGGCGCCGGGCGCTGGCCGGGTCCAGGACGGCCAGGCGGGCGTGCAGGGCCGCCGCGCCCTCCGCCTCCCAGGCGTCCCTGAGGCGCTGGCGCAGGTCCGGGTCCACCGGCGGGGCCGGGGCCAGGCCGTGCAGCAGCGCTTTGACGTACAGACCGGTGCCGCCGGAGACCAGGACCCGTTTCTGGCGGGCCGCGATCTTGGCGATGGCCGCGTCGGCCAGGTCGGTCCAGCGCGCGGCGCTCATCTCCTGGGCCGGGTCGGCCACGTCCACCAAATGATGGGGCGCGGCGGCCAATTCATGCGGGGTGGGCTTGGCCGAGCCGATGTCCAGGCCCCGGTAGACCTGTACGCTGTCGGCGTTGACCACCTCGGCTCCCAATTCGCGGCAGAGGGCCACGGCGGCGGCGGTCTTGCCCACCGCGGTGGGACCCACCAGCAGCACCAGGGGCGGGGACGGAGCGGGGGCGGGCATCAGGCCGGCTCCAGGCCGCGCTTGAAGGCCTTCAGGAGCTCGCGCCGGCCCAACAGGAGCAGCACCGGCCGGCCGTGGGGGCAGGTCACCGGCGGGGGCAACTCCCCCACCCGGCGCACCAGGGCCTCCATCTCCGGGGGCGAGAGGCGCTGGCCCTGGCGCACCGAGGAGTGGCAGGCCAGGGAGCGCAGGGCGGTCTCCAGGAACTCGGGCGTGGCCGGGGGCAGGCCGCTGGCGCTGAGTTCGCTCAAGAGCTCGCGCACCAGGGGGGCGGGGTCGGCCCCGGCCAGGCAGGCCGGCAGGGTGGTGACGCTCCAGGTGCGGCCGCCAAAGGGCGCGATCTCCAGGCCCAGGCGCTCCCAGGCCGGGGCTTGGGCCTGGGCCTGGGCCGCCTCCAGGGGCGTCAGCTCCAGGGTGGCCGGGACCAGCAGGCCCTGGCGGGGGGCCGGCCCGCTGGCGGCCTGGCGTTTCAGGGCCTCGTAGGTCAGGCGCTCGTGGGCCGCGTGCTGGTCCAGGATCACCAGGCCCTCGGGCGCGGCGCAGAGGATGTAGAGCCCGTGCAACTGCCCGATCACGCTCAGCTCCCCGGTCGGGGTGAAGAGCGGGCGCGGGGCCGGGGCGGCCTCCGGGCCGGATGGCGGCGCGGGCCAGGCCGGTGGCGGAGGGGCCGGGCCGTAGGCCGGCCGGGAGGGCGGCTCCAAGCCCAGGGGGGCGGCCTCCAGCTCCGGGCCGGGCTCCCGCGCGGGCGCTCCGGCGGAGGGTGGGAG
>CALERA010000166.1 GCA_937908275.1 uncultured Desulfarculaceae bacterium
AGGCGGCGCAGAAACTCCAGGCCGCCCATGCCCGGCATGCCCAGGTCCAACAACACCAGATCCACGCCGCCCCCGACCTGGTCCAGCAGCACCAGGGCCTCCTCGCCGCTGGCGGCGGTGAGGACCTGGTGACCGCATTGGGTCAGGTATTCCCGGACGCTTTCCAGCACCGCCGGTTCGTCGTCCACCATCAGGATGCGGCCCCGGACCCGGCCGCCGGCCGCTTCGCCGGCCAGCGCCGGTGCGGGCGGCCGCGCCTGGAAGCCCTGGCGGGCCGGGAAATACAGGCTGAAGGTGGTCCCCTCGCCGGTCAGGCTCTGGCAGGTGAGGTAGCCGCCGTGATTCTGCACGATGCCATAGGCCACCGCCAGACCCAGACCGGTGCCCTTGCCCGGCGGCTTGGTGGTGAAGAACGGCTCGAACATCTTCTTCTGGGTCTGTTCGTCGATGCCCAGGCCGGTGTCGCTCACGTTCAGGCGCAGATAGGCCCCGGGCTCGGCCGTGGCGGGCAGGCGGGTCAGGGCCAGCTTCCAGGGCAGCAGTTCGGTGCTGATCCGCAGGCGGCCGCCAGCGGGCATGGCGTCGCCGGCGTTGGCCCCCAGGTTCAGGAGCACCTGCTCCAACTGCCCCCAGTCCCCCAGGATGGGCGGCAGGCCGGGGGCCAGCTCGGTCTCCAGGGAGATCATCTTGGGCAGGGTGTGCTCCAGCAGGCGGACCACCGCCTCCACCACCAGGTTCAGGTCCACCGCCTCCAGCTTGGGCTCCATCTTGCGGCTGAAGGTCAGCAGGCGCTTGACCAGGCCCGAGGCCCGCTCCAGGGCGGCCTTGATCTCCTCCAGATAGTGCTCCGCCTGCCTGTCCTGGGTGCAGCGGAGTTGCAAAAGCTGGATGAACCCGCCCAGGGCCTGGAGGATGTTGTTGAAATCATGGGCGATGCCGCTGGACAGGGTCCCCACCGCCTCCATTTTCTGGGCGTGGCGCAACTGTTGCTCCAGCGACTCCACCTCGGTCACGTCGCGCATGAAACCCTGCAAGAGGGTCCGTCCGTCCTGCTCGATCATGGAGCAGGTGATCTCGAAGCGCAGGCGGCTGCCGTCCGGGCGCAGGCCGGTGTACACCCCCCGGCTGACCAGGTCCGGGCGGGTGAGTTGTTGTTGCAGGCGCTCCCGGGCCAGGTCGTGCTCGGCCGGGTCCAGGACGTCCCAGAGGCACATCCCCTCCACCCCGCCGTCGGGCAGGCCGAACATCCGCCAGGAGTTGTCGTTGGCCAGCAGGAAGCGCCCCGAGGGCATCTCGGCCCAGACCAGGCCGTAGGGCAGGCTCTGCAACAGCCGGCGGTGGCGCTCCTCGCTGCGGGCCAGGGCCTCGCTGGCCTTGCGGCGCTGGCTGATGTCGCGGGTGATGGACAGCAGACAGGGGACGCCGTCCAGGGTGAGGCGGCGGGTGGAGGTCAGGCCGGTGATCAGGGTCCCGTCCTTTTTGCGGAAGGTCGCCTCCAGGTCGGTGACCTGGCCGTCCCTTTCCAGGAGGTCCAGGAAGTTGCGCAATTCTTCGGGGTTGGCCCAGATGCCGATCTCCTGGGGGGTGTGGCCCAGGACCTCCCGGCGGCTGAAACCCGTCAGCTGGCAGAAGCCCTGGTTCAGATCCAGGTAGAGGCCGTCGGACAGGCGGTTGAGGTTGCTGGCGTCGGGGCTGGTGTCAAAGGCCAGGCGGTGGCGCTCCTCGCTCTCGCGCAAGGCCGCCTCGATGGCCCCCCGGCGCTCGCTCTCCTCCCGCAGTTGGCGGTTGACGCTCTCGGCGCTGTTCATGGCCCGGGCCAACCAGATGATCAGGTTGTCGATGGCCAGGCCCACCAGGCAGTTGAGCAGGATCAGGTTGGAGCACAGCACCGCCCAGGACCAGACCGTCACGCCCAAGGGGTCCACCCAGGCCATGGCCTGGCGGTGGACCAGGCCGGCGAAGGCGGCCAGGGTCAGGGCCATCAACCCGGAAACCAGCCAGGCCGCCCGCCTGCCCAGCAACAGGACCGCCAGGATGGTGGCGACGAACAGCCACAGCGGGCCGCCCGAAAGGGGCCCCATGGCCCAGATCAAGGCCACGCCCAGGGCGTAGACCACCCCGACCGCCAACCAGGCCCGCAGGGGGTAGGCCAAGCGCCGGCGCAGGCCATAGCCGGCCAGCACCAGGACGAAGGCCCCCCCGTCCAACCAGAGCACCCAGGCCTTGTCCGCGTGGTGGAGGGGATAGATCGAGAACAGGAGCACCAGCCCGCCCAGGATCACGCCCACCAGGTAGAGCGAGTCCAGGATGCCGTTGCGCCAGGGTTGCCAGACCGCGCGGAGGGCGCTGGTGTCCATGTGGTTGTTGGGGATCATGTCCGCCGCCCGCGCCCCTCCGGGGCAAGGAGATTTCAAGGCTGCAACCTGGCCAGAGGAACCCGAACGTTATTCGCCTGGGGACTGATCCCACCCCCCGCGGCAGGGCCTGGGGGCGGGGCTGGCGCTGCCTGAAGCGATTGGGATCAGTGCTCAAATCGTCATTTCAGTCCTGGGGAACTTTATCTCAGGCTCCGGTTTCGCGCCAAGGTTTTCCCTACCCCCCAGAGCGGCGATTTTGGCCGCGCCCGGCAAGATTGCCTGGCCGGTTTCCGCCCTGGTCTGCTATAACCGAGTCCGGCGGCCAGGATCGGGGCGGGCGCCCAGCCAGCCCGACATCAGCCCACCGCCGCGCCAACATATCAAGAACCCAGGCCAGGGGCCGGGTCTGGTCAGGGAGTCGAGCCATGGATTTGATCGCCGGGGTCAGGGTCAAGAATCTCAAGGTGATTCCGGACGAACGCGGCCGGCTGATGGAGATGCTGCGGGCCGATGACGAGATATTCATGGGCTTTGGCCAGGTCTACCTGACCACCACCCTGCCGGGGGTGGTCAAGGCCTGGCACCTGCACAAGCTCCAGACCGACCACGTGGTCTGCGTACACGGCATGATCAAGCTGGCGCTCTACGACGACCGGGCCGATTCGGAGACCTTCGGCCTGCTCAATCAGTTCTTCATGGGGGCGCACAACCCCATCCTGGTGCAGATCCCCCCCCTGGTCTACCACGGCTGGAAGTGCGTGAGCGTCGAGGAGGCCCTGATCGTCAACACCGTGACCCGACCCTATGACTACCGCGCCCCGGACGAGTTCCGCCTGGACGCCCACCAGAGCCACATCCCCTATGACTGGAGCCGCAAGGACGGCTAGGACCGGCCGGACCGCGACCCCGCCCCGTCCGGGAGGGCCTTCATGCCGCCGGCCTTGAGTCTCGAGCGCCACCTGGCCGCCATCGCGGCCTGCAACCTGGCCTGGCAACCCTGGCAATGGCTGGCCCTGGCCCTGGCCGGGCTGGCCATCTGGCTGGCCTGGAGCGGCCGGGTCCGGGCCGACCGCCTGGTGGCCCTGCTCCTGGGGGCCTTCTGGCTGGCCGGCGGCCTGGGCTATCTCTGGCGCTTCCTGGGGGACATCAACCCCATGGCCAGGGTTTTCGGGGGGTTGTGCGCGCTCCAGGGCGGGCTGTTCCTGGTTTGGGGTTTGTGGCCCGGCGGGGGGCCGGGGTTCTGGCCCCGGCGCGACGGCCAGGGGGTGATGGGGGGCGCGATCCTGGTCTACGGCCTGCTCCTGCTGCCGCTGTTGGATCTCTGGCAGGGCCTGGCCTGGCCCCGCCTGCCCCTGGTGGGGCTCTTTCCCACCCCCACCGCCTTCCTGACCTTCGGGCTGCTGCTCTGGACCCGGCGGCCGGTCCCCCTGGGGCTGCTCCTGATCCCCATCGCCTGGGCGCTCATGGATTCCTACGCGGCCATCGTGCTGGGTCTCTTGCCGGAAGGCGGCCTGGCCATGGCCGGGGTGGCGGCCTGCGCCCTCTTGCTGCCCCGCCCCCAGGGACCCAAGCTGCACTGGTGAGCCTCTCCCCCCAACCCCGCGCCGCCCTCCTGTCCCGGCTTGACTTTCCCGCCAGGCGGCCTATCTTTTATTAGAAAAATCTATGGCGGGGGAGGCGCGACATGCCTATTTACGAATACAAGTGCAACGCCTGCGGCAACGGCTTTGAATACCTGCATTTCGCCGGGGACGACACCCCGCCCCGCTGCCCCAAGTGCGACTCGGCCAAGGTGGCGCGCCAGCTCTCCTGCTTCTCCACCAGCGCCGGCCAGGGCGGCGGCTCCGGCCTGGGCGCGCTGTCCGGGGGCGGGGGCCACTCCTGCGGCTCCGGTGGGTTCTCCTGAGCCCACTAGCCTCCCGGCGGTCGCCGGGACCAGGCGCGCACGCCGCGCCAGACCAGTCTCCCGCGCAAAACGAAACGGCCCGGAGCCCCGCCAGGGGACCCCGGGCCGTCTTCATGGCTAAGCCCTAGAATTCCTTGACCGTCTCCTCGGCCGCAGCCAGGGCCGCGTCGATCTCCTGGTTGCCGTGGGCCAGGCAGACCAGGGTGGCCTCGAACTGGCTGGGGGCCAGGTAGATGCCGCGCTTGAGCATGCCCCGGTGGAAGCGGGCAAAGAGCTCGGTGTCGCTGGTCTTGGCGCTCTCGTAGTCCGTGACCGGTCCGGCGGTGAAGAAGTAGGTGAACATGGCCCCCACCCGCTGGCCGCAATGGGGCAGGCCCTTGGCGGCCAGGATCTGGCCCAGGCCGTTAAACAGCCGGGCGCTGGACTCCTCCAGGGTCTCGTAGACCCGGGGGGCCTGGAGAAGCTCCAGGACCATCAGACCGGCCGCCGTGGCCAGGGGGTTGCCGGAGAGCGTGCCGGCCTGGTAGACCGGGCCGCAGGGCGCCACCCGCTGCATGATCTCCTTGCGCCCGCCATAGGCGGCCAGGGGCAGGCCGCCGCCCACGATCTTGCCCAGGGTGGTCAGGTCGGGCAGCACCCCGAAGCGCTCCTGGGCCCCGCCCAGGGCCACCCGGAAGCCGGTGATCACCTCGTCGAAGATCAGGAGCGCCCCGTGCTGGTCGCAGAGCTGGCGCAGGCCGGCCAGGAAGCCCGGCTTTGGCTCCACCACGCCCATGTTGCCGGCCACCGGCTCCACGATCACCGCCGCGATCTGGCCGTCATGACTAGCGAAAGCGCTGGCCATGGCCTCCAGGTCGTTGTAGGGCAGGGACAGGGTGGCCCCGGCGATGGCCGCCGGCACCCCGGGGCAGGCCGGCAGGCCCAGGGTGGCCAGGCCGGAGCCGGCCGAGACCAGCAGGCCGTCGGAATGGCCGTGGTAGCAGCCATCGAATTTCACGATCAGGTCGCGGCCGGTGCAGCCCCGGGCCAGGCGCAGGGCGCTCATGGTGGCCTCGGTGCCGGAGCTGACCAGGCGCACCATCTCCAGGCTGGGCACCAGCTTCACCAGCTTTTCGGCGAAGAGCACCTCGGCCTCGGTGGGGGCGCCAAAGCTGGTGCCCTTCTCGGCCGCGCGCTGCACCGCCTTGACCACCTCGGGCTGGGCGTGGCCCAGGATCAGGGGGCCCCAGGAGCCGACGTAATCCAGGTAGCGGTTGCCGTCCACGTCCTCGATGTAGGCCCCGCGTCCGGACTTGATGAAGGGGGGATTCTGCCCCACCGCGGTCATGGCCCGCACCGGCGAGTTGACCCCGCCCGGGATCACCTCCTGGGCCCGGGCCCACAACTCCTGCGACCGTCTGTCTGCCATCGACTTGTTTCTCCTCGCGGGCCAGGGACTTGCCACGCCTCGACCGCGGCCGCCAGCCTCGGTCCCGATCCGGCTGGCGGGGCGGGCCGGTCTGGTGGGAAAGGCCGGCCCGGTGAAATGACTCAGTAATACTGCATGGAGGTCTTTTTCAGCTCCTCCACCGAGAACAGGAGCGCATAGCGCTCGGGCGCGACCGCGGCGGCCTGGGCCATCTCCTCCACCACCTGGCGGCACTGCTCGCGGCTCTGGCCGTGGACCATGGAATAGAGGTTGTAGGCGAACCCCTGGCAGGGCCGCCGCCAATAACAATGGCTGACCTGGCGGAAGGAGGACAGCACCTGGCCCACCCGCTCCACCTGGTCCTCGGGCACCTGCCAGGCCACCATGACGTTGGCCGGAAAGCCCGACTGCTGGTGGCGCAGGGTGGCCCCGAAGCGGCGCATGACCTTGGCCTCGGCCAGGCGGGCGATGCGCGCGACCACCTCGGCCTCGCTGACCGCCAGCTCGGCGGCCAGGGCGGCGAAGGGTCGGGGGGTGAGGGGCAGGTCTCCCTGCAACCGGGCGATGATGCGCTTGTCGATCGCGTCTATCTTCACAAACTCTCCCGTGGCTGGATTGTAGGGGCTGGCGACCGGGGCTGTCAAGAAAAGCCGGCCGGCGGCCAAACTTGGGCCGGGTCCGCGCTCCCGGGGCTGGGGGCGGGTCTTGCCAGCCCGGCCGGCCTGTGCCAGGATGAAGGCCCGAACCCCACCCGCCGGCCCCAAAGCCGGCCGGTCCAAGCCGAGGAAGTCATGCCCAGTCGCAGTTTCGCCTTCGATCCCGTTGCCGCCGGACGCCCGCTCCGGGTGGCCGCCTTCATGAGCGGCAGCGGCAGCAACATCCGCCGCCTTTTGGAGCGGGGCTCCAGCGCCTACGAGGTGGCCTTCATCTTCAGCGACCGGGCCGACGGCCTTTGCCAGGGCGAGAAGATCGCCCATGAATACGGCCTGCCCTATTTTTCCTATGACGTGCGCCGGTTCCACGCCCTGCGCGGCCTGCCCCGCACTCCGGCCAGTCCGGCCGGCCGGGCCGCCCGCCGGGCCTATGACCAGGTGGCCCGCCGCCTGGTGCGGTCCTTTGGGGTGGACCTGATCGCCCTGGGCGGCTACATGAGCTACCTCACCCTGCCCCGGGGGGTCAACGTCCATCCGGCCGACCTCTCGCTGGCCGACGCCCGGGGCAAGAGGCGCTTCGTGGGCGACGACGCGGTGCTGGACGCCATCGCCGCCGGCCAGGCCGAGCTGCGGGCCTCCACCCTCTGGATCGACCGGGGGGTGGACACCGGCCCCCTGCTCCTGGTCAGCGATCCCCTGCCGGTGGAGCTGCCCGCGCCCCTGCCCGCGCTCCTGGCCGATCCCCCCCGCCTGCGCCAGGTGGCCGACCAGCACCAGGAGCGCCTGAAGGAGCTGGGGGACTGGGCCATCTTCCCGCTGACCATCGAGCTGATGGCCCAGGGCCGCCTGACCATCGCCCCCTTGGGGGTGGCGGTGCTGGACGGCCGGCCCCGCCCGGCCGGGGTGCGGATCGCCGAGCTCTAACTCGCGCCCAGGCAGGTAAAAACCCCTCCCGCCTCGCCGCCGGGCCTGATAGAATGCCGGCGGGAGGATTCGCATCCATGCCTGAATTCAACGATTATGCCGTGGCCCGGCGACGCATGGTCCAGGAGCAGATCGCCGCGCGCGGCATCCGCGACCAGC
>CALERA010000167.1 GCA_937908275.1 uncultured Desulfarculaceae bacterium
CTGGCCGGGCGGGGCCTCGGCCCCCAGGGCGGCGCTGGCCGCCTCCAGGTCGGCGGCCAACTGGCGGGGCTCCAGGCCTTCCAGGAGGTCCTGGGGCCGGCAGCCCCGCTTGAGTCGCTGGGCCAGAAGGGTCAGCCGCGCCGCGCGATCCAGCGGCGGGGCGGGGCTCACACCAGGTCCTTGAGCAACTCGTGGTCGGCCCAGAACATGATCCGCCGGCAGGAGGGGCAGAACATCAGCTTGTCCATGCGCTGGAGCAGGTTGAACTGCTGGGGCGGAATGTCGATGCGGCAGGCCCCGCAGGTGCCGTCCTGCACCCCGGCCATGGCCATGCCCTGACGGGCCTTGCGGATGAAGTCGTACTCGTCCATCAGGTCGCGCTCCACCTTGCCGGTCATGGTGGAGCGCTCCTGATTCAGGAGCTGGATCTGGCCGGAAACCTCCTGGGCGCGGGCGGTCAGGGCCTGGCGCTGGGCCTCGACCTCGGCGCTGACCTTGGCCAGGTCGGCGGCGATGCCGCTCACCTGCTTGTCCAGGGCCTCCTGGCGCTCCATCAGCTCGATGAGCTGGTCGTCGTTGGCCTTGACCGCGTCCTTGCCCTCCTCCATCTCGGCGGTGGCGGCGCGGTACTCGCGCTGGGTCTTGGCCCCCATCAGGCGGCTTTCGGCCTTGCGCAGGCGGGCGCGGATGGCCTCGTTGTCGGTCTCCAGGCTCTTGCGCCGGGCGGTCACCTGGTCCAGGTCGGCCTGGGCCACGGCCAGGGACTGCTTGAGGCGGTCCTCCTCCAGGCTCAGTCCGCCCAGGCGCACCGGGATGTCCGCGGCCTCGACCTCCAGGACATACAGGGTCTTGTCCACGGACTGCATTTTAATCAACACGCTAAGCTGTTCGATCAGGTCCATGTTCTCCTCGAACGGGGACGGCCGTTTCAGGCCGCGCCACTTGCTGTCGGCGCCGGGCGCCAGGGTCCGGGCCCGGTCCAGGGCCGCACCTCACAAACGAAGCCCGCCGCGGCCAGTTCGCTGGCCAGGCGGCGGGCCCAGGGTTCCACGATCACGTTTTCGGTCTCGAAATGTCCCAATACCAACAAGCCGATGCCCAGGTCGCTGGCCTCCTGGGCCGAGTGGTGATGGGCCTCGCCGGTGACCAGCATCTGGGCCCCCGCTCCGGCCGCGGCGGCCAGCATATCCCCGCCCGAGCCGCCCACCACCGCCACCCGCTCCAGGGTCTGGGGCGGACGGCCGGCCATCAGCGGCGCGGGCGAGCCCAACTCGGCGGCGGCGGCGGTGGCGAAGCTTTCCGGGGACTGGGGCGGGTCCAGGCGGCCCAGGCGGCCCAGGCCGACCCCCACCGGGGGCTGATTCAGGGGATAGAGGTCGTAGGCCGGCTCCTCGTAGGGGTGGGCGGCCTTCAGGGCGGCCACCACCGCCGGCGCGGAAACGGCCGGCAGGATGGTCTCCAGGCGCAGCTCGCTGACCAGCTCGCGCTCGCCGGCCCGGCCCAGGTAGGGGTTGCCGTCGGGCGGGGCCAGGAAGGTGCCGTTGCCGGGGTTGACGAAGGCGCACTCGCGGTAGGTCCCGATGCGCCCGGCCCCGGCCGCGAACAGGGCCCGGGTGATCTCCTCGTAGTGGTCCGGGGGGATGAAGACCACCAGCTTGACCTGTCCGCCGGTCCCGGCCGGGACCAGGACCCGGGTCTCCACCAGGCCCAGGCGGGTGGCCAGGGCGTCGTTGACCCCGCCGGGGGCGGAGTCCAGGTTGGTGTGGGCGGCGGCGATGGCCAGGCCCGCGGCCGCGGCCTTGAGCAGGCGGGCGGTGGCGGGGCGGTCGGCGCGCAGGTCGGTCAGGGGCTTGAAGATCGGGGGATGGTGCAGGAGGAGCAGGTCGACTGAGGCGGCCAGGGCTTGGTCCAGGAGGGCGTCGTCCAGCTCCAGGGCCACCCAGATGCGCCGGGCCGGCGCCTGGGGATGGCCGGTGGCCAGGCCCACCCTGTCCCAGGCCTCGGCGGTCCAGGCCGGGGCCCAATCCTCCAGGCGGGTCAAGACGTCACGTACTATCGGCCAGTTGTCAGCAACCATGGCGACAAATGATCAGGCGCCCCTTGGGCGGGGGCGCCTGGCCTCGGCTAGACTGGTCCGCTGCTGCGGCAGTCGGGGTTTTTGTGCTGGGCAAGGCGCGAAACATACGCGGCATCCCGGGTGGCAGGCCGGCTAAAGGGGGCCGGGGGCGCTCACCGGAGTGATGGTGGGCCCACCTGGCCTCGAACCAGGGACGATCCGGTTATGAGCCGGAGGCTCTACCAACTGAGCTATGGGCCCGTTCAATCGAAAATATGATTATCTTTCCAAGAAGCTGACCTGTCAAGCCTTGGTCTGCAGTATGGCTTCGGCCGGGAGCCACAATCTGGGACTCGACTAACGCCCGGGTTTGGGGCATCCTGGGCCAAAGCCAGCCCGCGAGAGGTTTGTCCAGGAGCCCCAGCGCCGGAGGAGAACCATGCCGCGCCAAAAGATCGACCCCGCCGAGCTGAAACGGGCCGTGGCCCGCCTGCCCGAATATCCGGCGGTGCTGACCCCGGGGGTGGGCGGCGGCTTCGAGGTGGTCTTCCCCAACTTCGCCAAGTTGACCGCCTTTGGCGTGGGCCGGGACCCGGCCCTGGCCGCGGCCCGGGAGATGCTCAGCGCCCACCTGCAAGGCCTGCTGGAGGAAGGCCAGGAGCCCCCCCGGCCCTCGGACCCGGCCCGCCTGGTGGCCGACGAGGACGAACCGGCCGGCACCGAGCTGGTGTCGATCGTCCCGGACCGGGGGACCATCCTGCGCCGCCTGGGCCTGGGGCGCGACGACCGGGGCCTGGCCCTGGCCAGCCTGGGCCGCCTGGGCCGCTGAATGTCGCCTGCCAGCCGATAAGATTTAATGCTATTAACATACTATGGCATGCATCGCTGGAGGCGCGCGTGTCCGAGCCATTGCTGAGTTTTTCAGAGTATCGCCTGTTGGTGGAGCAGGCCCCGATCCTGATCTGGCGGGCCAACGCCACCGCCGAGTGCGATTATTTCAACCAGCGCTGGCTGGAGTTCACCGGCCGCAGTCTGGCCCAGGAGCTGGGCGACGGTTGGGCCGAGGGAGTCCACCCCGAGGACTTCCAGCACTGCCTGGAGGTCTACCTGGGGCATTTCCAGAAGCGCCAGACCTTCGAGATGGTCTACCGGCTGCGCCGCCACGACGGGGTCTACCGCTGGATCTTCGATCGGGGGGTGCCCTTCCACGATGACCAGGGCGAATTCGCGGGCTACATCGGCTCCTGCCACGACATCACCGAGCGCTATGAGGCCGAGGCGGCCCTGCGGGAGGCCCGTGAGCGCGAGTTGCAGGAGCTGCGGGGCCTGTTGTCCATCTGCTCCCACTGCAAGCGCATCCGCAACGAGAAGGGCGGCTGGGAGCAGGTGGAGTCCTACATCAGCCACCGCTCGGCGGCCGAGTTCAGCCACGGGCTCTGCCCGGAGTGCCTGCAGCGTTACTACACGGAACCGGACCCGGCATAGGGCTGACCCTGCTCCCGCCGTCCGCCCCGCGGGCCGGGACTGGCGCGCGGCGGGCGGCGGTCTTATCATGAAGGCAACGGTTTTAGCACAGCGTTGACCCTGGCGCGGAGAGGAACCATGTCCGGCGGGCATGAGCACGGACACGAGGGATGCGGCTGTGGCTGCGGCGGGCACGGCCCGGCGGCCGGGGCCGCCAGCCGGGACTGGCGCGCGGCCGGCCCGGAGACCATGGTCTGCCCCTGCCGGGGCCTGACCAAGGCCGCACTATTGGAGGCCATCCAGGGCGGGGCCCACACCCTGGCCCTGCTCAAGGTGCTGACCGGGGCCGGACGGGGAAGGGACTGCCAGAAGCTGCACCCGGAAGGCCGCTCCTGCGAGGCCGACCTGGCCGCGCTGGTGGAGATTTACGGACAACCCCCGGCCGGCTGGCCCAGCGGCGGCTGCGGACACTGATCACGCCCCCCACGCAGGCGGGCGACAAGGAGGCGGGCATGAAGATTGCCGTGAGCGGCAAGGGCGGCGTGGGCAAGACGACCTTTTCGGCCCTGTTGGCCAAGACCCTGGCCGAGCGGGGCTTCAAGGTGCTGGCGGTGGACGCCGACCCGGACGCCAACCTGGGCCAGGCCCTGGGCTTCCCGGATTACCAGAAGCTGGTGCCGGTCAGCGACATGAAGGACCTGATCGACGAGCGCACCGACAGCAAGGGCGGGGCCATGGGCACCTTCTTCAAGCTCAACCCCACGGTCCACGACCTGCCGGACAAGCTCTCCATCGAGCACGAGGGCGTGCGCCTGATGGTGATGGGCACGGTGCAGAAGGGCGGCGGCGGCTGCATCTGCCCGGCCTCCACCATGCTCAAGGCCCTGATGACCCACCTGGTGCTGTTGCAAAAGGACGTCCTGATCCTGGACATGGAGGCCGGCCTGGAGCACCTGGGCCGGGGCACCTCCCGGGGGGTGGACTTCCTGGTGGTGGTGGTGGAGCCCGGCCGGCGCTCCATCGACACCGCCGAGCACATCCGCCAACTGGCCAACGACATCGGCCTGACCCGGGTGCTGATCGTGGGCAACAAGATCCGCTCCCAGGCCGACCGCGAGTACCTGAGCCAGGCCCTGGCCGGCTTCGAGTTCCTGGGCTTCATGGAGTATGACGACCAGATCATCGCCGCCGACATGCAGGCCGCCTGCCCGGCCCACGTGGCCGACAAGGCCAAGATCGCGGTGCGCGACATGGCCCAGCGCCTGGTGGAGATGGCCACCAAGGGCTAGCCAAGAAATCTTCTCGACTATGCGGCCGGGCGGTAAGGTACAATCCCTTTCGCCCGGCCGCGATTTTTCTTGACCCTATTTGGAAAGCATCTATATTGTAGCTACAATCTAGCCGCGAGAATGGACCGGCCGGGACGGCCCCTTTGTCATACCAACCTCGCGCGCCTCTATCGGGGAGCATGCCATGGGAAAGGTTGCCATCATCGGGGTGGGGCAGTCCGCCTTCACCCGAAGCTATCCCGGCTCGATCCGGGAGCTGGCCTTCGAGGCCTTCAAGGAGGCCATGAGCGACGCCAAGATCCAGGGCAAGGACGTGGACGCCTCGGTGGTCTGCTCCTCGCCGGAGTATGACAAGCAGCGCAGCCCGGCCGGGGTGATGGCCGAGTACCTGGGGCTGACCCCGGGGCCGACCTTCTACGCCGAGACCCTGTGCTCCTCCTCCAGCACCGGCCTGAAGCTGGCCTACTCGCTGGTGAAAAGCGGGCTGCACGACTGCGTGCTGGTGCTGGGCTTCCAGAAAATGAGCGAGATCACCAGCGCCGAGAGCCAGGAGCGCATGGGGCGCGGGGCGGACATCCAGTGGGAGAGCCCCTTTGGCACCATGATGCCGGCCTACTACGCCATGTACGCCCGGGCCTACCTGGACCACTACGGCGTGACCGAGGAGGACCTGGCCCGGATCCGGGTCAAGGCCGCCCACTACGGGGCGCTGAACCCCAAGGCCGGGTTCAAGAAGGTGGTGGACCTGCCCACCTGCCTGACCGCCGACCCGGTGGCCAATCCGCTGAAGGTCTTCGACTGCTGCGCCAACGCCGACGGCTCCTCCTGCTTCATCGTGGCCAGCGAGCAGCGGGTGAAGGATTTCGGGATCAAGAAGCCGGTCTGGGTGCTGGGCGTGGGCGCGGCCAGCGCGCCGGTGAACATGGCCGGCCGCGACCTGTTCACCGGGCTGAAGGTGGCCCAGTTGGCCAGCCAGGAGGCCTACAAGATGGCCGGCATCGGCCCCAAGCAGGTGAACGTGGCCGAGGTGCACGACTGCTTCACCATCGCCGAGATGATGGCCTACGAGAACCTGGGCTTCGCCGAGCCGGGCCAGGGCAAGGAGCTGATCCGGGCCAAGGAGACCTACGCGGAGGGCTCGATCCCGGTGAACGTGGACGGCGGCCTGTTGAGCAAGGGCCATCCCATCGGCGCCACCGGCGGCAGCCAGATCCGCACCATCGTGCTGCAACTGCGTGACGAGGCCGGGGAGATGCAGGTCAAGGACCCGCAGATCGGCCTGGTGCACAACATCGGCGGCGTGGGCCTGTACGGCAACGTCAGCATCCTCGGGAGGTAGCCATGGGCAAGGAGAAGAAGGAAGCCGATCTGCGCTTCAACCGCTTCGGCACCGTGGCCTTCACCGCCACCACCAAGGTCAACGACTTCATCGACTTCCTGGAAAAGGGCGAGGTGCGGGGCACCAAGTGCAAGAGCTGCGGGATGGTCTTTTTCCCGCCCCGGGCCGATTGCCACGCCTGCCTGTCCAGCGACATGGAATGGTTCCCGGTGACCGGCAAGGGCAAGCTGATCACCTTCAGCCAGTTGATGTACGCGCCGGTGGGCTTCACCCAGGACGTGCCCTACGTGATCGCGGTGCTGGACTACGGCGACTACAAGGTCTTCGGCCGGGTGGGCGACGTGCCCTTCGCGGAGTTGAACGTGGGCATGGAGCTGGTGACCCAGGCCAACCGGTTGGACAACGGCCAGATCAATTACGTATTCAATCGCCCCTGATTTTATGGGGGGGGCTTAATTCGGGACGGCGCGGGATTCCCGCGCCGTCCTTCTTTTGGTGGTCAGACCAGCCGGAAAGAGCGGAAGATGGCAAGAATTGGAAGGGAGCAGAGATCGCCACGCCGCCTGGCTGACAAAGAGTGAAAGGCGGGGGATGAATGCGGGAGATTGCTTCGTCGCTGCACTCCTCGCAATGACGCCTGTTAGCCATATTGGGAGCGAAGCGAGCGCTGGGGCAGCAATCCAGGGCCAAGCCTGGTCACGACACCCCCCGGGCGAAAGGGCGCCAGCCCTTTCGCCAGATTTTTTGGAAGGGGGCGCGGGGGCCGGGGTCCCCAACCAGCTCTGCTGGCTGGGGTTAGGGGAAACCTTTTTGGGCACCAAAAAGGTTTCCCCCGCACTCTCTTAACTTCCCGCCATCCCCAACTCCCACTCCCCCTGGGGCAGCAGTCCGGCGGCGCGGCCGCGGGCCAGGGTTTCGGCCACGGCGGCCAGGCCGTCGGGACCCAGGTCGGCGCTGAAGGCGTTGACGTAGAGGTCGATGTGCTGCTGGACCACGGCGGGGGCCATTTCCTGGGCATGTCGCAGGACATAGGCGGCGCTGGCGGCGGGGTCGGCCCAGGCGGCCCGGATGCTGGCGGCCAGCGCGGCCTCCAGCCGGGCGGCCAGCTCGGGACCCAGGTCGCGGCGCACGGCGATGCAGCCCAGGGGGATGGGCAGACCGGTGGTCTCCTCCCACCACTGGCCCAGGTCGCGCACCTGGACCAGGCCATGTTGGGCAAAGGTGAAGCGGCCCTCGTGGATGATCAGCCCGGCCCGGAAGCGCCCGGCGGCCACGGCGGGCATGATCTCGCTGAACAGCAGCGGCTCCACCCGGGGGGCGCGGCCCAGATAAAGGGAGAGCAGGAGCTGGGCGGTGGTCAGCCGGCCGGGCACGGCCACGGTGACCTGGGCCAGGTCCAGGTGCTCGTCTCCCGGGCGGGCCACCACCAGGGGGCCGCAGCCCCGGCCCAGGGCCGCCCCGGAGCGCAACAGGGCGTAGCGGTCCAGGACGTGGGCCAGGGCGTGGAAGGAGAGCTTGGTCAGGGGCAGCTCGCCGGCCAGGGCGCGGCGGTTGAGCTCCTCCACGTCGGCCAGGAAGGGCTTGATGGCCAGCCCGGGCAGGGGGATTTGGCCATGGCTCAGGGCGTGGAAGGCGAAGGTGTCGTTGGGGCAGGGCGAATAGCCAAAGACGATCTCGCGGGGGGCGGTCATGGGGTGGTCTCCAGGCGCAGCAGGGCGCGTTGGGCGGCCTCGGCCCCGGCGCGGAGGTCCAGCTCGCGCTGGCCGGCCAGGTTGCTGACCCCGCGCAGACAGGCGAAAGGCCGGGCGTATTGGGCGGCCACCAGGGCCAGGGCGGCGCTCTCCATGTCCTCGATGATGGCCCCCCAGCGGGCCTGGAGCCGGGAGGCGATGGCGGGATCGCCGCTGACCGCGCAGACGGTGTTGCAGGGGCCCTGGGCCAGGCCGGGATTGGCGGCGGCCAGGAGCTGGTTCAGGCCGGGGTCGCTGGGCCAGGCGTGGAAGCGGGGCTGGCCGTCGGCGGCCCGGCCCAGGGGTAGGCCCAGGGCCTGGAGGGGCCGCCAGCCGTCGGCCCGGTCCACCCCCCAGTCGGCCAGGACGCATTCCGTGGCCAGGGCGGCCTGGCCCAGGCCCAGGCCGGAGCCCAGATAGGCCCCGGCGCAGCCCAGGTTGATGATGGCCTCGATTTCGGGCAGGCGCTCCAGGGCCACGGTCAGGCAGTGGGCGGCGTGGACCAGGCCCAGGCCGGTCAGGGCCAAGCAGACCGGGCGGCCGGCCAGGGTCCCTTGCCAGCAGGGCTTGCCGGCCAGGTCCGGGGCGGGAGACAGCCGGGGGATGAGCAGCCGGGCCTCGGCCTCCACCGCCACCAGCAGCAGCCAGGCCATCAGGCCGCCCCCAGGCCCCGGCGCAGGAGCTGCACCAGTTCATGGGCCAGGCGGGCGGCGTCCGCCGGCGGGGCGGCGTAGAGCCCCAGGCCGGCGTCCATGTTCTCCAGGCTGCGGGCCACCAGGAAGCGCTCCAG
>CALERA010000168.1 GCA_937908275.1 uncultured Desulfarculaceae bacterium
TGAAGGTCTACAACGTCGACAACGGCGAGCGTTTCGAGACCTACGTCATCCCCGGTCCGCGCCACAGCGGCGTGATCTGCCTGAACGGCGCCGCCGCGCGCAAGGGCATGGTGGGCGACCTGCTCATCATCGTCACCCAGTGCGTGCTGGAGGAGGCCGAGGTGGCCGCCCACAAGCCGGTGGTGGTCCTGGTGGACGCCAAGAACCGGATCAAGAAGGAATCCGACGGCGAGACGGCCTTCCTCAAGGTCGCCCACTAGCCGTCTCCCCGGGCTGGCCCTCCCCGTAAGGGCCAGCCAGCCCCCGCGCCGCCAACCCGCCGCTTTCCCGCAGGCCCCGCCCCGGCAGGGCCTCGCCGGGGATGGGTGCGCGTTGGCGGTCGGCTTTTGGCCTCGGGCGCCGGCCTCAGCCCTGGGCCAGCTCCCCGAGGTAGGCGCAGAACATGTCGGCCAGGGCCTCGGCGTAGGCCGCGATCTCCCCCGGCGTGCGGGGACGTTCCGAGAAAGCCTTCCCCACCGCGCTGAGGGTGGTGATGATCAACTCCCCGGCCAGGGCGCGGGTCGCTTCCCTGGCCGCGGGCAACGCCTCCCGCAGGAAATCCCGCACCGCGCGGTCTCCCGCCGCCTTGGCCTCCCGCGCCTCGGGCGCGTCGCGGTAGAGCGGGGCGGCGTCGTTGAGCGCCACCCGCAGCGCGGCCTCCTCGCATTCCGAGCGGATGAAGGCCTGGACCAGGCGGCGCAGCCGCTCCAGCGGCGGACGGCGGGCGTCGCTGAGGATATCGCCAAGCAAGTCAGAGGTTTCGCGCCACTCGTCGCTCTGGAGCCGGAACAGGATCGCCGCCTTGTTGGGGAAGTACTGGTACAGCGATCCCACGCTGACCCCGGCCCTCTCCGCCACCCGGGCGGTGGTGAAGCGCTGCGCCCCTTCCTGGGCCAAAACCTGAACCGCGGCCTCCAGGATGGCGCCGACCAGCTCGGTGGAGCGGGCCTGTTGCGGCTTTTTCCGTAAAGCAATCTGGGTGGTTAGGCGAGCGGCCATGGTCGCGGTCTCCAATGCGAAACGCATACCTGAATAATTGGTCGTATTCTAGGGGCGTGTGCGGCGGAACTCAACCCTTAGTTGGAGATTTAGCATGACGACCCTGATCACTCCCCCCCTGGCCCCCCTGTTGGAGCGCCTGTTCGCCCAAGCCGAGGCGATTTCCCCGGAGAACAACTCCGCGCTGGCCGATGTCTTCGCGGACCGGGAGCAACTGATGCGGAGCAAGACCCGCTACCGCGAGTTCTACGGGCGGCTTAAGGACTTCCCCCTGGCCGTCTCGCGCGAGACCGGGGTCCTGCTCTACCTGCTGGCCCGGGGCAGCCGGGCCCGCCACATCGTGGAGTTCGGGGCCTCGTTCGGCATTTCCACCCTCCACCTGGCGGCGGCCTTGCGCGACAACGGCGGCGGCCGGCTCATCACCACCGAGTTCGAGGCCGCCAAGGTGGCCCGGGCGCGGGAGAACCTCATCGCCGGCGGGCTGGACGACCTGGTGGAGCTGCGGGAGGGCGACGCCTTGCAGACCCTGGGCGTCGATCTCCCGGAAACCATCGACCTGCTCCTGCTGGACGGGGCCAAGTCGCTCTATTCCGAGATCCTGGACCTGGTGGAAAGCCGCCTCCGGCCGGGCGCGTTCATCGTGGCCGACAACGCCGATTACAGCCCCGAATACCTGGCCCGGGTGCGCTCGCCCGCCAGTGGCTACCTGTCGGTGCCCTTCGCGGAGGATGTGGAATTGTCCCTGCGGATTGGCTGAAGAAAGCCAATGGATTAACGATATCAAGCTTGGAGGCTCAACCTATGCGGGTATTCGTGACTGGCGCCACTGGCTGGGTCGGCTCCGCCGTGGTCAGGGAATTGCTCAACGCCGGACATCAGGTCACGGGCCTGGCCCGCAGCGAGGACAAGGCGGTCACCCTGGCCGCCAGCGGTGCCCAGGTCCTGCGCGCCACCCTGGATGACCATCAGGCCCTGCAGCGCGCCGCCTCGGCCGCCGAGGCCGTGGTCCACACCGCCTTCAACCACGATTTCACCCGGTTCGCCGCGAATGCCGAACAGGATCGACGGGCGATCGAAGCCCTGGGCCAGGCCCTGGTGGGATCGGACCGGCCCCTGGTCGTCACCTCGGGCCTGGCGCGGATCGCGCCGGGCCGGGCCGCTACCGAGGCCGACCCGCCCGATCCCACCTCCATCCGCCAGTCGGAGGCGGCCGCGCGGGCCCTGGCCGAACGCGGGGTGCGCGCGGTGACGGTCCGCCTGGCCCCTTCGGTGCATGGCCTGGGCGATCAGGGATTCATCCCCAACCTGATCCGCCTGGCGCGCGCCACGGGCGTGTCGGCCTATCTCGGCCAGGGCCTGAACCGCTGGGCCGGGGTGCATCGGCTGGACGCCGCCCGCCTCTATCGGCTGGTGCTGGAGCAGGGCGCGCCCGCGCCGGTCTACCACGCGGTGGCCGATGAAGCGGTGCCATTCCAGGCCATTGCCGCGCTGATTGGCCGCCGGCTTGGCTTGCCGGTGGAGTCACGGGGTCCCGAGCATTTCGGCTGGTTCGCGGAGTTCGCGGGCGCGGACATGCCCGCCTCCAGCGCGCGCACCCGGGCCGAACTGGGCTGGGAGCCGACCGGCCCGGACCTGCTCCACGACCTAGATCAACCCGGCTACTACGCCGGCTGACAGCGGTTGCCGATTGGCCCCGCCCGGCCGAGGTGGCCACGGGTCGGGCGGGGCGCCGGGACCCGCGGGGCGGAAGAGGAAAACGCCTGTGATGTGGCCAGGCTGCGGCCCGGGGCAGGAGAAAGAATCAGAGCCGGGCGCGACACATGGTCCTATGCGATTACCGAATTAATCTGTTAAGATGGACTAGTTTGCCCCGCCTATGATGCCCGACTGGGACCATGCTGGGGCCAGGGCATTTGCGCAATCCACCCAGAACCCGACGCCAGCCAAGGGCTGTTCGCCACGCCCCCGGCCGAGCGCGATAAATCCAGCGGCGGCCTTCCTTGACACCAGGGGGTTCTGGTGGTTAAATTTGCGATCTTGATAACAAAAAGGAGCAAGGCATGGGCGCCAATTACCTCTTCACCAGCGAATCGGTAACCGAAGGGCATCCGGATAAAATCGCCGACCAGATCAGCGACTCCATCCTGGACGCCATGC
>CALERA010000169.1 GCA_937908275.1 uncultured Desulfarculaceae bacterium
GGGCGGGCGCGGGGGCCGTGGCCCCTGGCGCGGGTTGGGTCTGGATCGGCGGTGGTTTGACCGCCGGAGCCAGGAGCGGCCGTTCCTGGACCACGGTCGGGGCGGCGGTCGGGGCCGGGATTGGGACCGGGGCCGCTGGCTGGAGCGGGGCCGGCGCGGCGGGTGTGGCGGCCGGCTGGGCCAAGGCCCGGCGGGCCTGGTCGCGGCCCTCCCGCAACCGGGGCTCCAGGAGGTCCACCAGCAAACCATGCTCAAAGGCCTGCAAGGCCCCGGCGGGATCGTCCAGGGCCAGGCGGCTCTGGCCCAGCACCAGCCAGGAGCCGACGCTGGCCGGGTTGAGCATCAAATCCTGCTGGGCCTCCTCGATGGCGGCCGGGTAACGCTTACGCTCCAGCATGGCCTGGCCCAGCAGGCGGTGGCGGTCGCTGCCCCGCATCACCCAGGTCGCGCCCTCGCGCAGGGCCAGGGGGCCGGCCACCTGGCCCAGGCCCAGGCGTTCGGCCGCCTCCACCAGCCCGTGGGGCAGCTCGGCCAGGCGCGGGCAGCCCAGGTCCTGGCGGACCGAGGCCGGGTGCTCCCGGGCCAGGCGGCGGCCCTCGATGACAAAGGCGCGGCCGTCCTTGAGCAAAGGCCCGACGCTGGCGGCCAGGCCGGGCTCCTTGATCACCAGGGTCCAGACGCAGTCGCTGGCCAGGGATGGCTCCCCGCCGCCCAGGGGCAGGCCCGCGCAGCCGGCCAGGGCCAGGACCAGGCCCAGGAGCCAGAACCAGGCGAGCGGACGCGGGGTCCGAGAGAGCCCGGCATGGTGGGTATCAGCTAACATGTCGGGATTATAGGCCCAAGTCCGCGCGAGACGCAAGGCTTGGCCGCCGGGGTTCATTGCCGGTAGGCCCGGTGCGGCCGGCCCCGGGCGCAGTCGCGCTGGTCAAAGGCCCGACAAGCCAGGGGTTTGATGGGGTGCAGACCGCAGAAGAACAGCGGCCGGCCCAGGCTTTGGAAGAGGAAGGGGCAATAGGGCTGGGGCGTCAGGCCCTCGCCGGCGGCCAGGTGATAGAAAAAGGCCGGGTAGTCCACCCCCTGGGGCGGGGTGGGCACGGTGCCGCAGTGGCAGCAGCACTCCCCGCAGAGATCGCACCAGTCGGCGTCGGTCAGCAGCACCTCGGCCGGCAGACCGCGCTTCGGCCAGTCCACCAGGCCGGTCAGGCCGGCCCGCAGGCGGGAGTGCTGGCCGAGAAAGGTCAGCAGGTCCGCGCTCAGGCGCTGGCCGTCCTGGTCCAGGGGGCGCAGGTGGTTGGGATTGCCGCGCCAACCCAGCACCAACGTGCGCCAGAGCATGGTGTGGGCCAGGTAGGGATCGGCCAGGGCGCTGGCGGCCCGCTGGCGGCTCTCCGGGTCCGGCCAGACCGAGGCCAGGATTTCCCGCACCGGGTCCAGGTCCGGCGGCAGGCCCAGGGCCCGGGCGCGGCCCAGGCTGGTCAGCAGTGCGCGGGCGGCCTCCAGGCGGTGATCGGTCTGATTAGGCAACGGCGTTCTCCGGTTAGCTGAGCCGGGGCGACGGCGCATTGTACTCCCGGCGTCGGCCCCGCGCCAAGGACGGGATGCGGCGGCCGGCAAAAATAGTGCTTGCCAGTTTGTTACGAAAATATATAAAATCGTGACAAACAAGCAGGAGCGGCGAACCTTGACTGAGCCAGCGGACAAGGGAGCGGGGCAGGGTCGCGGGGCGCGGGGCGAGACCCCGCCGGCCCGGGCGGTGGAGCCCTCGCGGGCCTTCCAGGTGCCCGAGGGCGTCAAGCACCTGCCGCCCGAGCAGATCGAGGCCCTGACCCGGGCCTTCGCCGCCTGGCGCGCGGCGGCCCGGGGCCCGCGCCAGGCCCTGGCCCGGCAGCGGGTCTGGCTGGCCTATCAGTTGCTGCGCTACGCCGGGGCCAAGCCCGGCGACCTTTTGCTGCTGGACCTGGGGCGCGACCTGCTGCCCGAGCAGGCGGTGGTGCTGCTGGGGGGGCAGGGGCGGGACGGCCGCCGCGCGCCCCTGCCGCCGGAGCTGGTGGCCGAACTGCGGGCCTTGGCCGGCGAGGGTGGGGGCGGGACCGGGACCCTGGCCCTGGACGCCGGTTACCTGCGCCGCCAGTTCTACGCCCGGGGCCGCGAGGCCGGTCTGCCGGCGGAGTTGTGCAACCCCCGGGTGCTGCGCACCTCCCGCGCCCTGGAGCTGCTGCGCGGCGGGGTGCCCCTGACCGTGGTCCAGGCCCTCCTGGGCCAGGGCTCGGCCGATCTCACCGCCGCCCTGGTGGAATACGACCAGGCCCAGCAGGGCCGCATCCTGCACCGCCACCTGGAGCACGAGCGGCGGCTCAGGACCAGCGCCCGCAACCTCTTCGCCGGCCGGGTGGACCGGGTGCTGGCGGGCAAGGTGCTCTGCCAGGTGGAGGTGATCACCCTGGGCGGACACCGCGTCGTGGCCACCATCACCCGCGAGAGTCTGGACAACCTGGGTCTGTCTCCGGGCGCGCCGGTCTGCGCCCTGGTCAAGGCCCCCTGGGTGCTGCTGGCCCTGGGCGAGGACCCGCCGCCGGTCAGCGCCAGCAACCGTCTGCGCGGCCGGCTGACCCGGCTGGTGCGCGACGGCCAGTCGGTGGAGGCCCGGGTGGACCTGGCCGACGGGGTGCAGGTCTGCGCCCTGATCACCCAGACCAGCGCCCGCGACCTGGGCCTGACTCCGGGGATGGCGGTCTGGGTGTTTTTCAAATCCTCGGCCGTGATCCTCACCGTGGACTAGGCGCGGCCGGGAAGGACCCTGACGCTGCGCGGCCGGGAGCGGACCAAGCCCGGCCGGGAAAGGCGGCGAACATGCTGGAGCACCTGTTCCCCATCTCCGGGGTGCAAACCCAAATCTGGCTGCCGCCCCTGGTGGCCCTGGTGGTTTCCTTTTTCGCCAGCATGGGCGGCGTCTCCGGGGCCTTCCTGCTGCTGCCCTTTCAGATGAGCTTCCTGGGCTTCACCAGCCCGGCGGTGAGCCCCACCAACATGGTCTTCAACGTGGTGGCCATCCCCAGCGGCGTCTGGCGCTTTTTGCGCGAGGGGCGCATGGTCTGGCCCCTGACCTGGGTGGTGGTGCTGGGCACCCTGCCCGGGGTGATCCTGGGCGGCCTGATCCGCATCAACTGGCTGCCCGACCCCAAGCCCTTCAAGGCCTTCGTGGGCTGCGTGCTGCTCTACATCGGGGCGCGCATGTTCCTGGACCTCAGGAAGGCCTGGGGGCAGGCCAGGCAGGCGGCCCAGGGGCCCAAGCTGGAGGCCCAACTGGTGCAGGAGGAGTTCAAGACCCAGACCGTGGAGTTCTCCTGGCGTCGGGTGGCCTATAAGTTCCAGGGCCGGGTCTACGCCTGCTCCTCGCCCGGCATCTTCAGCCTGTCCTTCGGGGTGGGGGTGGTGGGCGGGGTCTACGGCATTGGCGGCGGGGCCATCATCGCCCCCTTCTTCGTGGCCATCTACGGCCTGCCGGTGCACACCGTGGCCGGGGCCACCCTGATGGGCACCTTCGTGACCTCGGTGGTGGGAGTGCTCTTCTATCAGGCCCTGGCCTGGGTCCCGGCCTACGCCCATCTCTCGGTGGCCCCGGATTGGCTGTTGGGCGCGCTCTTCGGCCTGGGCGGGGTCTGCGGCATGTACCTGGGCGCGCGCACCCAGAAGCACGTCCCGGCGGTCTGGATCAAGCTGGGCCTGGCCTGCGTCCTGCTCTACGTGGCCAGCAACTATCTCTACGCCTATCTGGCCTCCTGAATCATGGGTGACCGCTCCCGGCCGGCGGCCTGGGCCGGGAGGGCGAACGTCACCGGTCGGTCGCCGGGCCGCCACCAATATCCGCAATGAAATGATGACCAGCCCCCCTGGTTTGGCGATAATCAGGCAAGGCCGTGCCGCGCGTCGCGGCCGCGCCCGATCTCGAACATAAATCGTGGCGTTGGGGAGCGAAGCCAATGATCAGCTCGGTGAGAAAACTGGGGCAATGGTTCTGGACGGCGCTGCTGGCCCTGGCGATCCTGGTCGCGCCGGCGGCGGGGACCGCCCTGGCGGAGGGCAAGGCCAAGCACCTGATCCTGTTCGTCAACGACGGCATGCAGATGGCCTGCGAGGTGGCCGCCAGCCGCTATCTTTACGGCCAGGACAAGGCCTTGTCCTGGCACGCCTTGCCCTACCAGGGCTATTGCGCCACCTGGGACGTGACCACCTACAACAACTACGCCAAGAAACTGGGCGTCGAGCCCTATGACCCGGCCAAGTTCGATCCCCAGGTGGGCTATGACCCCAGCCTGGGGGGCGCGGTTCCCTATCCCGATGGCAAGCCGGCGGACGACCGCTATTTCTTGCAGCAGGGCAAGCCCTTTGCCACCGACAGCGCCTCCTCGGCCACCGCCCTCAGCACCGGCCACAAGACCGATGACGGCCGCCTGGCCTGGCCGCCCGCCGGGCAGCCAGCCGGGAAACTGACCACCATCGCCGAGGAGCTGAGCAATAAGCAGAAGAAAGCCATCGGGGTGGTGACCACGGTGCCCTTCAACCACGCCACCCCGGCCGCCTTTGTCGCCCATAATGAAAACCGCAGAAATTACGCCGCGATCGCGCACGAAATTCTGAGCCAAACCAAACCGGAGGTGGTCATCGGCGGCGGTCACCCGAACTGGGACAAGCGGAGCGAGTACCAGGTCAGCCCGCGAATGATCGAGAACGCCCGGGCTCACTACGAGGTGGTGGAGCGGATCGCGGGCGAGGACGGCAACCAGAAGCTGAGCGATGCCGCGAACAATCCCCAGGTCACCAAGCTATTTGCGATTTTCGGCGGTGAATGCGGCAACTTTGATCACCCCCACCCCAGCGACAGCCCTGGCCGGCCCAGCGTGACGCGGGGCAACATCGAGAACCCGGACCTGGCCACGGTCAGCACCGCCGCCTTGAAGGTCCTGTCCCGGGACCCGGACGGATTTTTCCTGCTGGTGGAGCAGGGCGACATCGACTGGGCCAACCACGGTAATAATTTCAGGAACATGATCGGCTCCGTGACCGACGCCGAGCGCGCGGTGGCCGCCATCATCGCCTGGGTGGACCTGCCGGGCGACGACATCGACTGGAGCAACACCCTGCTCATCGTCACCGCCGACCACGCCAACAGCTACCTGCGCCTGGTCAATCTCTTGGGGCCTGGCCAGCTACCAAAGCAGAAATATGCCAGTTGCAAGGACGAATGCACAATGGTGTTCACCTGTCCCAACGGCGAGGTCACCTATGGGGCCACCACCCACACCAACGAACTGGTGACCATCTACGCCAAGGGGGCCGGCAGCGAGCTGTTCCGCCAGTACGAGGGCAAATGGTGGCCCGGCACCCGGATCGTGGACAACACCCAGATCAACGCCGTGATGCGCGCCGCCACGGGGTTGCAATAAGCGCCACCCACCCGGCTGGTCCGCGCCCCGCCCCGGGGGCCGGACCGAGGCGGGGTCCTGGGGGGCGGGCTTGACCCGCCCCCGGGCTTGTGGCAGGCTTGACTCGGCGCTCCAGGGCCGTTCCCGTTCCACATCACAGCGGTGGTCATGACCAACTACAAAATATTGCAGGCTATTACTGCCACGGCCCTGGTGCTGGGCTGCGGTTGGACCCCGGCCTGGGCCGCCGGCCCGGAGGCCTTGGGCCTGGACAAGTGCCTGGAACTGGCCCGCCAGAACAACAGCCAGGTGGCCCGCACCGGGGTGGCCCAGGACTGGGAGAAGGAAAAGGTCAACGCCGCCCTGCGCCGGTTCTTCCCCCGGGTGGACGTGGACCTGGCCCACCAGCCCAAGGTGGACTACTTCGGCCGCCAGATCGAGGACAGCGACATCTACAGCAGCGAGGTCAAGCTGACCCAGCCCATCTACGCCGGCGGCGGGCTGACCGCGCGTCACGACCAGGCCAAGGAGGGCATGGCCAAGGTGAACCTGCTGGAGGCCAAGGCCGGCATGGAGACCGCCAGGGAGGTGGTGCCGTCCTACTATCGCCTGCTGGCCTCGCGCGAGGTGGTGCGCCTGGGCCGCGACCTGGCCGAGCCGGCCCGGGAGCTGGTGGAGGCCGCCCGGCGGGGGGTGCGTGACGGCTATCAGCGGGTGGAGGACCTGTTGGCGGCCGAGGCCCGTCTGCTGGAGGTCAGCTACCAGACCGCCGACAGCGAGAGCCAGGCCCGCACCTCGGCCCTGAAGCTCAAGGAGTTGATGGGCCTGGAGCCGGAGCGGGCCCTGTCCCTGAAGCCCCAGCGGCCGGACTATCAGCCGCCGGCCCAGGCCGACGCGATCCTGAACCTGGCCTATCGCCGCAACGCCGGACTGCTCTACGCCCAGTCCGAGGACCGCTACCAGAGCCTGGGCCTGGCCTCGGCCCAGAGCTTCTCCTGGCCGCGCCTGAACCTCATCGGCCGCTACGGCTATGAGGGCCTGGATTTCCCGGGCGACGACA
>CALERA010000170.1 GCA_937908275.1 uncultured Desulfarculaceae bacterium
GCCTTTGGCCAGCGCCAGGTCTCCACCATCTTCACCGAGCTGAACCAGTACCGGGTGGTGCTGGCCGCCCATCCCGACTTCCAGAAGGGCCTGTCCGGGTTGCAGACCGTCTACCTGCGCAGCAACACCGGGGGGCAGGTGCCCTTGAGCGCCATCACCCGGGTGGAGCAGACCTCCGGGCCCCTGGCCATCAGCCGTCAGGGGCAGTTCCCGGCGGTGACCGTCTCCTTTGACCTGGCCTCCGGGGTGGCCCTGGGCCACGCGGTGCGGGCCATCGAGGAGGCCGCCCGCCAGCTCCAGTTGCCGGCCAGCCTGCGGGGCAGCTTCCAGGGCACGGCCCAGGCCTTCCAGGCCTCCCTGGGCACCCAGCCGCTGTTGATCCTGGCCGCCCTGATCACGGTCTACATCGTGCTGGGGGTGCTCTACGAGAGCTACATCCACCCGGTGACGATCCTCTCCACCCTGCCCTCGGCCGGAGTGGGCGCGGTGCTGGCCCTGATGGTCTTTGGCCTGGAGCTGGACGTCATCGCCATCATCGGCATCATTCTGCTGATCGGCATCGTCAAGAAAAACGGCATCATGGTCATCGACTTCGCCCTGGACGCCGAGCGCAACCAGGGCCTGGCCCCGGAGGAGGCCATCTACCAGGCCTGCCTGCTGCGCTTCCGGCCCATCATGATGACCACCCTGGCGGCCCTGTTGGGGGCCCTGCCCCTGGCCCTGGGCGGCGGGGTGGGCTCGGAGCTGCGCCAGCCCCTGGGCATCTCCATCATCGGCGGCCTGGTGATCAGCCAGGTCCTGACCCTCTACACCACCCCGGTGATCTATCTGGCCTTTGATCGCCTGGCCCATCGCCGGCGCGCCCGCGGGGCGGAGACCCTGCCCCCGGCCGGGGAGGCCAGCCCGCGGCCATGAACCTGCCGTCCCTGTTCATCAAGCGGCCGGTGGCCACCACCCTGCTGACCATCGGCCTGGCCCTGGCCGGCATCCTGGCCTTCCGCCTGCTGCCGGTCTCGCCCCTGCCCCAGGTGGACTTCCCCACCATCATGGTCACCGCCAGCCTGCCCGGGGCGGACCCCGAGACCATGTCCACCTCGGTGGCCGCGCCCCTGGAGCGCCAGTTCGGGCGCATCGCCGGGGTGACCGAGATGACCTCCACCAGCTATCGCGGCTCCACCACCATCACCCTGCAATTCGACCTGGACCGCGACATCAACGGCGCGGCCCGCGACGTGCAGGGGGCCATCAACGCCGCCCGGGGCTTTTTGCCCAGCAACCTGCCGGCCAACCCGGTCTACCGCAAGGTCAACCCGGCCGAGGCCCCGGTCCTGCTCCTGGCCCTGACCTCCGAGACCGTGGACCTGCCCCAGCTCTACGACGCGGCCTCGACCCTGCTGCAACAGCGCCTGTCCCAGGTCAGCGGGGTGGGGCAGGTGGTCGTGGGCGGCGGCGCGCTGCCGGCGGTGCGGGTGGAGCTGAACCCCAACGCCCTGAACCATTACGGCATCAGCCTGGAGCAGGTGCGGGGGGTGCTGGCCCGGACCAGCGTCAACCGGCCCAAGGGCTCGCTGACCGAGGGCGAGCAGACCTGGGAGATCCAGGCCAACGACCAGTTGCGCGGCGCGGAGCAGTACCGGCCCCTGATCCTCAGCTACCGCTCCGGGGCGGCGGTGCGCATCGCCGACGTGGCCGAGGTGCAGGACTCGGTGGAGGACGTGCGCACCGGCGGCCTGGTCAACGGCAGCCGGGCGGTGATGCTGATCATCTTCCGCCAGCCCGGGGCCAACATCATCGAGACCGTGGACAACGTCCTGGAGCTCATGCCCCAGTTGGCGGCCTCCCTGCCCGGAGCGGTGAAGCTGACCGTGGTCCAGGACCGCACCCCGCCCATCCGGGGCTCGCTGCGCGACGTGGAGCGGGCCCTGGTCATCTCCTGCTTCCTGGTCATACTGGTGGTCTTCATCTTCCTGCGCAGCCTGCGGGCCACCATCATTCCCGGCGTGGCGGTGGTGGTCTCCCTGATCGGCACCTTCGGGGTGATGTACCTGTTCGGCTATTCCCTGGACAACCTCTCCCTGATGGCCCTGACCATCGCCACCGGCTTCGTGGTGGACGACGCCATCGTGGTGCTGGAGAACATCACCAGCCACATCGAGCGGGGCGAGACGCCCCTGCAGGCGGCCTTGCAGGGGGCCAAGGAGATCACCTTCACCGTGGTCTCCATGAGCGCCTCCCTGGTGGCGGTCTTCATCCCGATTTTGCTGATGGGCGGCATGGTGGGGCGGCTGTTCCGCGAGTTCGCGGTCACCCTCTCGGCCGCCATCGCGGTCTCCCTGGTGCTCTCCCTGACCACCACCCCCATGATGTGCGCCCTGTTCATGAAGTCCCAGGAGGGCCTGCGCCACGGCCGGCTCTACCTGGCCAGCGAGCGCTGGCTGCACGCCCTGCGCGGCGGGTACGAGCGCAGCCTGCGCTGGGCCCTGCGCCACTCGCGCTTCATGCTGGCCCTGATCGCCCTGACCCTGGCGGTCAACGTCCACCTTTACATGATCATTCCCAAGGGCTTTTTCCCGGAGCAGGACACCGGCCGCATCTCCGGCACCATCCAGGCCAGCCAGGACATCTCCTTCCAGGCCATGCAGGAGAAGCTGTTCGAGGTGGTGCGGGTCATCGAGCAGGACCCGGACGTGGTCAACGTCAGCGGCTTCACCGGCGGCGGGGGCGGCGGCGGCACCGCCACCAACTCGGCCCGGATGTTCATCACCCTGAAGCCGTTCGAGGAGCGCCAGGCCAGCGCCAGCCAGGTCATCGTGCGCCTGCGCAAACGGTTGGCCCAGGTCCCCGGCGCGCCCACCTTCCTGCAGCCGGTGCAGGACATCCGGGTCGGCGGCCGGGGCAGCAGCGCCCTGTATCAGTACACCATGCAGAGCGAGGACCTGGAGGCGCTCAACACCTGGGCCCCGCGCCTGGTGCAGAAGATGCGCACCCTGCCCGAGCTGGTGGACGTCACCAGCGACCAGCAGAACCGGGGCCTGCAATCAGAGGTGGTCATCGACCGCGACGCGGCCTCGCGCCTGGGCATCCGGCCCCAGGCCATCGACGACGCCCTGTACGACGCCTTTGGCCAGCGCCAGGTCTCCATCTTCTACTCGCTGCTGAACCAGTACCGGGTGATCATGGAGCTGGCCCCCCAATACTGGCAGGACCCCGAGACCCTGCGCAGCATCTACGTCCCCACCTCCTCCGGCGCGCTGGCCCCCCTGAGCGCCTTCAGCCGCTTCGAGGCCCGCACCACCTCCCTGGCGGTGAACCACCAGGGCCAGTTCCCCTCCATCACCGCCTCCTTCAACCTGCCGCCCGGGGTGGCCCTGGGCGACGCGGTGCGGGCCATCGAGGTCGCGGCCCGGGAGATCGGTCTGCCGGCCGGCATCCGGGGCACCTTCCAGGGCACCGCCCAGGCCTTCATGTCCTCCCTGAAGAACCAGCCCTGGCTGATCCTGGCCGCCCTGGTGGCGGTCTACATCGTGCTGGGGGTGCTCTACGAGAGCTACATCCACCCCATCACCATCCTCTCCACCCTGCCCTCGGCCGGCATGGGCGCGGTGCTGGCCCTGCTCATTTTCAAGACCGAGCTGAGCATCATCGCGGTGATCGGCATCATCCTCCTGATCGGCATCGTCAAGAAAAACGGCATCATGATGATCGACTTCGCCCTGGAGGCCGAGCGCCGCGAGGGCAAGAGCTCCGACGAGGCCATCTTCCAGGCCTGCATCCAGCGCTTCCGGCCGATCATGATGACCACCATGGCCGCCCTGCTGGGCGCGCTGCCCCTGGCCCTGGGGGCCGGGGTGGGCTCGGAGCTGCGCCGGCCGCTGGGCATCGCCATCATCGGCGGCCTGATCATCAGCCAGGTCCTGACCCTCTACACCACCCCGGTGGTCTATCTCTACCTGGACCGCTTCCGCCTCTGGATGAACCGCCTGCGCCATCCCCGCCGCGCCTAGGCGGTTGACGCCGCCGCCTGCGGGGTCGGCCGCGATCCTTCGCGCCGAGGGACGACCGCGCGATAATTTTGGGAAAAATCAGGTGAAGTGGTCATGCGCCGGCCAGACCCCCCGGGTGGCCCTGCACCGGGAGGCGGCGGGCCGGCGTGGGGCGGGAGTGGGCGCGGGAAGGTCTAGGGGCGGTCCAGGGCCCCCCGCACCGCGGCCAGCAGGTCCAGGCGGTGGAAGGGCTTGGCCACATATCCCGCCGCGCCGGCGTCCAGGGCGGCCTTGACCTGGTCCTGGGCCGAGTAGCCGCTGGCGATGACGACCCTGGCCCCGGGAGCCTGGGCCAGGAGGGCTTGCAGGGCCTTGTGGCCGCCCATGCCCGGCATGCCCAGGTCCATGATCACCAGGTCGATGCCGGCGCCGCGCTCCTGATAGGCGGTCAGGGCCTCCTCGCCGCTGGCGGCGGTGAGCACCTGGTAGCCCAGGGGGGTGAGCAGGCGCTGGCCCATGAGCCGCAGGGGGGCCTCGTCGTCCACCAGCAGGATGGTCTCGCGGCCCGCGAAGGCGTCCCCGGAGTCGCCCATCCTTTCTTCTTCTCCATCGCTGCGGCGCTCGCAGGGGGCCAGGTAGATGGTGAAGGTGGCGCCTTGACTCAACTGGCTGTGGCACTCGATATGCCCGCCATGTCCCTGGATGATGCCATGGACCATGGACAGGCCCAGGCCGGTGCCCTTGCCCACCTCCTTGGTGGTGAAGAAGGGATCGAAGATGCGGGGAATGTCCTCGGGGTGGATGCCCTGGCCGGTGTCGGAGATGGTCAAGGCCACCCAGGGGCCGGAAAACAGCTCCCCGCAGGTGTGGCAGAGCCGCTCCTCCACCAAGACTTCCTGGGTGGCGATGTTCAGCACCCCGCCCTCGGGCATGGCCTGGGCGGCGTTGGCGGTGAGGTTCAGGATCACCTGGCTGAGTTGGCCGGGGTCGGCGAAGATGCTGCTCAAGCCGGGGGCGAGGGAGAGTCGGGTGGAGATCATCTTGGGCAGGGTGTGGGCCAGCAGCTCCATGGCCCGGCGCACCTCCTGGTTCAGGTCCAGGGGCCGGCGCTCCGGCTCCACCCTGCGGCTGGAGGTCAGGATCTGCTGCACCAGGTTCTTGGCCCGCTCGGCGGCGGCGATGATCTGGTCCACGTCCTGGGACTTGGTCCGCCCCCGCTCCGCGTCCTCGCGCACGATCTCGGCATAGCCCAGGATCGCCCCCAGGATGAGATCGGAAGAGCACACGTCTGAACTCCAGTCACGGCTACATCTCG
>CALERA010000171.1 GCA_937908275.1 uncultured Desulfarculaceae bacterium
ACGAGATGTAGCCGTGACTGGAGTTCAGACGTGTGCTCTTCCGATCTGGTCCCAGGTGGTGAGCTGGATGTTGCCGTCCAGGAGCAGCACCCGGCCCAGGGGACCGGCCTCGATCACCTCCAGGCGCTGATACGGCGTCTGCTCGCGCCACAGCACTTGGTCCACGCCCAGGTAGATGCCGAAACGGCCTTGCAGTTCTGGCGGCTCCAGGAAGGGCCGGCCGGCCTCGGCCCGGGGCGGCCCGGATTCTGGCTGTCGGGTCTCGCCCATCAGGCCAGGGCCGCCGCGGGTTTGTGGCAGATCATCTCCTCCGGCAGGTCCAGGGCCCCCCGGCTGAGCATCATCTGCTGCACCTGGGAGGCCCCCAGGCCCTGGCGCAGGGTCTGGGCCGCCACCTGCATGTCGATCACGTCGCCGCAGGTGAAGACGTCGATGGCCGCGTAGCCGTATTCGGGCCAGGTGTGGATGGTGAAGTGGGACTCGCTGATGATCACCACCCCGCTCACGCCCTGGGGCGCAAACTGGTGGAAGAAGGGACGGATCATGGTCGCCCCCGAGGCCTCCACGGCCCGGGTCATGGTGGCTTCGACGTGTTGGGGATCGTCCAGGAGCGCGGCGGGACAGCCGATGAGCTCAAGGATAAGGTGCTGACCGAGGGATTTCATAATGCCCCCCTTTCCGACGCCCGCGGCGCTGGAGCGGACCCGGGGGTGGAGGGCTGTCCTTTTCCGCGCGACGTCACCGACTGGCTATGTGTTCACGAAGGGACCCTGCCCCGCGGGGACGGCCTCACCAGAGACCGGCGCGGAGGGGCCTTTGCATGGTGTCCCCCATGCTTCTGCGGCCAGGAGGCCGCCGCGTGGATGTGGTTCGCCGGTGGATCTTCCCCCGACGCGGTCCGTCGCCAAAAAAACGCCTGCCCCGCCAAGCGGGACCGGCTTGCAGGCTTGACACGGACTTTGGGTGGATTTTTTGTACACGTTTTGCCGGGAGGCGTCAAGCGCGACCGGCCGGCCGACCGCGCGGCCCCTAGTGGCGCACCACCTGGTACAGCCCGGGGAAATGCGGGAAAACCTCCAGGTAAGGCCCCACCAGGGCCTGGAACTCGGCGCTGCCCACCGCGGCCTGGAAGTCCTCGGCCGAGGCCCACTCCGCCAGGTTGATCAGGGCGAAGCGCGCTCCCGGGGCCACCGCCTGGTGCAGGCGGGTGGAGATGAAACCCGGCTGACGGCGCATGTAGTCCGCCACCCGCTCCCAAAAGGCCAGGCATTCCTCCTCGCGTCCCGGCGGGACCTCGAAAGGATTGATCAACGTGACCGTGGCCATGTGCGTTGCCTTTCCCGCCCTCAGGGGCGTTGGTCTGTTCAGACCCGGGGGTGGTCCCCCATCGCGTCTCCATAACCTCACGCTAAGCAGCCCGTGAGGCGCGGTCAAGTCGGTCTGGCGGCGGACCGGAGAGTCCCCTGCAGGGCGTCAAGCCCCGGGAGCGGGGAGGGAAAAAAGCGATTGCCTGGGATTTCAAAGCCCTGCTAGTATGGGGGCGGTCGACCCGCCGGCCGGATCTCGGAGAGCCGGTTGACCTAAGGCCCCAAACAGGCTTACAATCAGACTGTCGGGCCAATTCCGGCGTGGTTTTTTCCTGCATGACGGCGATGGCGCGATTCCGGCGGCCGAACTTGGGGACCACGCGGCCCCCGGCCGGACGACCAGCGACCATCCCGCCAGGAGTGCCAAAGCTATGACCTTGACCAAAGCGGACATCGTGGCAGAGGTGTACGCCAAGGGGCTGCTCAGCAAAGCCGAGGCCGCCGATGCGGTGGAGCGCTCCCTGGAACTGATCAAAGAGGCCTTGGCCCAAGGCGAGGAAGTCCTGGTCAGCGGTTTCGGCAAATGGTCGGTGCGGGCCAAGACTGAGCGTCGCGGGCGCAACCCCCAGACCGGGGACCCCCTGACCCTGCCCCCCCGGCGGGTGGTGACCTTCCGGCCCTCCCGGGTGCTCAAGGCCCGGGTGCAGGGCGAGGAGGTGGACGTGGCGGCGGCCCTGGCGGCCGAGGACAAGGCCCAGGGCGAGGGCAACGACAAGGGGCGCGCGCTCCGGCCCGGCTACTTCTAGACTCCGATGCCCAGCCAACCCTTGCGGTTGGCGGTGCTCTCCGACCTGCACGCCAACCTCTCCGCCCTCACGGCGGTGAGCGAGGACGTGCGCCAACGCGGGGTGGCCCGGGTGCTGGTGTTGGGCGACCTGGTGGGCTACCTCACCCGGCCCAACCAGGTCGCCGCGCTGGTGGCGGAACAAGGCTGGGACTGCATCGCCGGCAACTATGACCTGGCGGTGCTGACCGGCGGCCGCCCGGCGGTGGACCGCTACCTCAAGCCCGGCATCGGCCCCGAGCCCCTGGCGGTCTTTCACTGGACCGAGGCCGCGCTGGACCCCGCCACCCGCGCCTACCTGGCCGGACTACCCCCGCGTTTGCAACTCAACCTTGCCGGCCGCCGCATCCTGGCGGTCCACGGCAGCCCGGACCAGGTGCGGCAATACGTCCTGCCCGACCATCCCCGGGCCGAGCTGGAGGCCTGGCTGGCCCGCGAGGCAGCCGACCTGCTCCTGCTGGGCCACACCCACCAGCCCTTCGTGGCCCGCCTGGCGGGCGGCGGCCTGGCCGTCAATCCCGGCAGCGTGGGCTATCCCAAGGACGGCGACCCCCGGGCCAGCTATGCGCTCATCGAGCTGGGCCCGGAGGTCGCGGTGCAGATCATTCGCGTGGCCTACGACGCCTCGGCCGAGGCCCAGCGCCTGACCGCCGCCGGCCTGCCCCCCTCCGGCGCGGCCAAGCTCCTGGCCGGGCGCTAGGGGGGCGCGGCGCGGCGGATCGCCTCTCTCAGCCGGCGTTATTCTCCGCATTCATCATTAGGCCAGCCCAAGCCATTGCGGCCTCACTTCTTCTTTTCGGTGGTGTTGGTGGTGGCTGTGGGTTTGGTCGTGGTCCCGGTGGTGGCGGTGGTCGGGGTGGTGGTCTGTGTGGGCGCGTTGGTGGTTATGTTCACGTTCACCCCGGAGTTGCCGGCCGTGGTTTGGGTGTCGGCGTCCTTCTTCGCGGCTGGTTTGATGACCCCGATGCTCAGCGGTGGCCCGGCGATGTCCCCGGCCAGGGTGGAGTGGAAATCGACCGACTTGCCCAGGTTACTCAGGTTGAGGATCGCCTTGCCGCTTTTCTCCACCTGGAACTTGCCGTTGCCCAGGTCAGTCAACACCCCGCCCAATTTCGATTCCTTGGCATTCAGGGTCGCGCCCCCCATGCGCAACAGGACCTGGCCGCCGCTCAAGGGCGGATCGAAGTAGACTTGGAGCCCCAAGTCCACTCCCTTGTCCGCACTCGTGAGCTGGGTGCAGTCCGGCAGCAGCACCACCATGCTGTCGCCACCGGGACGTTCTCGATAGGTGTACTGGGTTGGGAAACCGCCTTCGGGTCCTTGGGCGTTGTCACAATTAGAGTCTCCCCGACAATTCAGGGTGATATACCAACAGCCTGCCTTATAGCCGACCTTGGGTGTCGTTATGCAAGTGTCCTCTTTTGAAAGTTTCTTCTTTGCTTTGCTTTGACTGTTATCTTTTTTCAAACATTCTGCTAACGGCTGAACGGGCATTTCGTATTTTTCAGCTAGACCGGCGCGCGCTAACGAGGGGAATGTGATCCTCAACCTACGCCCCTTGTCAACCGCTTCTATGCTGTTTGATGGCAACTTTATGCCATTTTTATCCGACAAGAACGCACGGAAGTTGCGGCCCATCAATGAGGTCCCACTCAGGTAGGCCACCATTTCCTTGCTGTCATCTTCAAGTAGCGGAGTTTGGTATTTTTCGATATGAGTGCGCGGTGGCTGGTCCAGGGTCAGGAAGGTTTTTTGGATTTGGGCATAGGCGTCGTCGCTGGCGATGCCATGCCAGAGCCAAGGCCAGCGGTTGCCAAACACCTCCAGCAATTCTTGATTGTCGCAAACCCGGCTAACCTCGGATGTGGTCTGGTTCTGGTCCTTGGCGCTTTCTGGAGTTCGGGGAGGGCACAGGCGTTCGCGGATCGAAAGCGCGAAGTTATTGCCGGGAGGGCCGGCGCAGTTGCTGCGAAGCTTTTGGTTTATGAGCTGCTCTAACTTTATCTGCTGTTGGTTCTGTTGGTAGGAGCAAATTCTGGCCGTGTCCGCCAAATCGCTTTGGCAAAGCGTGAAGTACTCGCTCATCTCGGACAAGGCCTTGAGGTGGTCCAGGCTTGAATTTCGGGTCACCCACTTGCCGGTGAAAGCATCCGCGAAATCGGCGGAGGAGGTGACCATCAGGCGGGCCTTGTCCCCCACGAACATGCAATCCGGCACCAGGAGCAGGAGCGAGATGCTGTGGTTGCGGGGCACCATGGCGTAGGTCTTCTCGTCGGTGCGCACCGCGCCGAAACGGGCTCGCAGGAAGTTGTCCCAGACCCGGCTCACGGTCATGGTGCTGGTCAGGTCCTTGCCGGCCTTGGTCCGGATCTTGTCCAGGGCCGCGGCCAACTCCCCGCCCACCGATTCGCCATCAAAGGGCCGCTTGATGGACAGCGCGGCTTGCAGAAGCCGTTTGGCGCTGGTCAGGGTCTGGGCCGCCTCCAGGCTGTCGGTCACCAGCAGGGGGATGGCCTTGGGGGTGTCGTTGCTCGTGGGACAGGGTTTGGCGGTTTGGTTGGCGACAACCTGGCGCAGGTGCTCGGGCTCGGTCGTGAAGCCGATGTTGACGTAGGTGTCGTAGGGCATGTCGTGGGCCAGGGGCATGATGCTGACCTGCAGGCGCACCAGGAACGCCTGGTAGCCCTTGCTCTGGGCGGCGTAGCGCACGTAGTTGTTGAGGATCTGCACCTCCTGGTAGAGCGCGGTGGCCAGTTGGTATTCCAGCATGGGGTTGTTGGCGGCCTCGAACTTGTCCCAATCACTGAAGCCCGGCAGGGTGCTGGCATCGGCCTCGGCGTGCGTGGGCGCGTCGATGCCAACCCCCAGTTTGGCGATCAAGGCCGCCATCGCCTTCTCTTCCCAGCGAACAGTGATCGGCAGGGCGCGCTGCCGGGCATCCTCCGGGGTCAGGTCGAAGCTGGGTTGCAGCATGCCCTCGATCTCGTGCCAGGGGGCCACCGAGAGCACCGAGACGTGGGCGAAGCCGACATTTTCGGCGGTGTAAACTACTGTCTGGTCCTGCCAAAGGATGCGGTAGGGATCGAAGTGGCTGCAGCCAGCCAGCCAGGCCAGGATCGCCAGCCAGGCCAGCAGGCGACAACCCCACATTAATCTTATTTTTTTCATGACATCCCCCTGAGAGCGCCAAGCGCGTGTGTGTTGACGCGGGCGCCGGGGGATTGGCCGGTTGATGACACGATCGGGCCCGCCGCCCGACCATCAGACAAAAGACCTATTTGTATTAGGCTAATACTGCAGAGTGCAAGACCCGCAAGTCAAGCGAAAATGAGCGTCGCTCAAATTAATTTATTGATAATTTCAGCTAGTTAGGGCGTATTCTCGGTTGGCGGGGGCTGGGTGGCCAGCAGGAGTTTCTCCGCCCCGGCGTCGCGGGCCGCGGCCATGGCCCGGACCACGAACTCCAGGGGCAGGGACTTGTCGGCCTTGATCACCACGTCGCGGTTGACCCGCTCGGCCAACAGCCGGCGCAGCACCTCGCCCAAAAGACCAGCCTGCACCTCCTGGCCCGCCACGTAGCTGCGCCCCTCGCGGTCCAGGGCCACGGTCAGCTCGTGTTCGGCCAGGGGCGCGGCGCGCTCGTCGGCCGGCAGGCGCAGCTCCAGGCCCTCCTGGGCCAGGAAGTTGCTGGTGAGCAGGAAGAAGATCAAGAGCAGGAAGACGATATCGATCAGACTGGCCAGGAGCACCACCACCGGCTGGCGCTTCCAGGGCCGCAGGGGCACCACCGGGGGGATCATGGCCGGGCCTCCGGGCCGTTACCGTCCTCGACCGCGGCCAGCTCGGCCACCAGCAGGTTGGCGGCCTGGTGCAGCTCCGATTGCAGGGCCTCCACCCGGCCGGAGAGGTAGGAATGGGCCAGGGTGGCGGGCAGGGCCACGCACAGGCCCACGGCGGTGGTGAGCAAGGCCTCCCAGATGCCGCCGGCCAGGGCCGAGGGATTGACCCGCGCCCCCATGGCTTCCACCGCCATGAAGGCCCGGATCATGCCCAGGACGGTGCCCAGCAGGCCCAGCACCGGGGCGATATTGGCGATGATGGCCAGCGCGCCCACGAAGCGGCTGAACTCCTTGACCACCGCCTCGATGGCCGCGCCCAGGACCATGGCCGTGGATTGGGGCGGCTTGGGCAGGTCGTGCACCGAGAGCATGAAGCTGAGCAGGCGGGCCAGGGGGCTGCGGTCGCGGGCCAGGAGGGCGAAGGCCCCGGTCTCGTCGCCGGCGGCCAGCAGGCGGCCCACGTCCTGGGCCAGCTCCGGGCGCGAGTCCGGGGTGCGGGCGAAGAGCACCAGGCGCTCGATGAAGACCGCCAGGCCCACCACCGAGCACAGGGCCAGGGGGATCATCACCACCCCGCCCTTGGCCAGCAATTCCATCAGGCCGCCGCCCATCCTGGCACCTCGTAGCCGTCCTGGAAACGATTGTAGAACATAAGTCCACTTGGGTTAAAGACACGAACGCCGCTTGACAGCGGCGCGCCATCCTCATAAGGTGAAATAGTAAGTGGGAATGTGCGGAAAGGCCCCGAATCGGCTTTTCCCACCCGGGTCGGACAGGGCCGATCCGGCGACCCGCTGCAGCCCGACCCTGAAGCAGCGCCGCCGGGGGATGGGTCCCAGGGGTCCAGCCCATAGTGGCGCGGGAACCGTACGCGCGGGAGGCGAGGCATGTTGCCGCAGGTGCTCTATGTGGGCTTTAGCCTGCTGATCGCCTTTCTGGGCATGAACCGCAAGTTCGGCTTTTGGGGCTATCTGTTCTGTTCGCTGCTGTTGACGCCGGTGGTGGGGCTGATCGTCCTGCTGGCCTCCAACCGCCGGGAGCCGAGCAAGGCCTAGGGGACTCGGGGCGGCCGGTTGGGCCGCGTCCGGGGCGAGCATTGATCGACAGAATAATTCGGAGCCCCCGGTTTTTGGGGCGGGGGCGGAAACCGCTTTCGGGAGGTAGATAGATGGAAGCGCAAGAGACCACCCAGGCCCAGGCTCCGGTGATCGAGGTCGATCAGGTCGCTCTGGACAAAACCGTCAAGTATCACACCTGGGCCTCCGCGGCCATGGGCATCGTGCCCCTGCCCCTGGTGGACGTGGTGGGCGTGACCGCGATCCAGCTGAACATGCTGCGCAAGCTGTCCAAGTACTACGGCATCCCCTTCAGCAAGAACGTGGTGAAGAACATCCTGGGCTCCCTGCTGGGCGCGGTGGTGCCCACCGGCGCGGGCTTCCCCCTGGCCAGCGCGGCCAAGGCGGTGCCCGTGATCGGCACCGCGGCCGGCGTGGTGACCCTGCCGATCCTGGCCGCGGCCAGCACCTACGCGGTGGCCAAGGTCTTCATCCAGCACTTCGCCAGCGGCGGCACCTTCCTCACCTTCGATCCCGAGAAGGTCAAGGAATACTACGCCGAGATGTTCAAGGAGGGCCAGAAGGTGGCCTCCGAGATGAAGGCCGCCCCCGAGGCCTAGTCCCCACCTGCCAATTTCGATCCCCACGACCACGGGTCGGGCGTCCGCCCAACCCGTGGTCGTGGTCGCGGTCGTGTGCCACGACGGCCGTAAACGGGTCGGGTGACGCCTGCCTCCGACCAGGCCTCGCGCGCTCCCGTAGGGTCCTCGCCCAGAAAAGGCCTCTCCTTTTCTCCATCCACCAACCCGGGGGGGCGTGCCGCGACGGGCTTATACGGTGATCGGATGACGCCCGCCTCTGGCCGGGCCTCGCCCGCTCCCGTGGGGAAATCCGTGGGGACAAGGCCGCGAGAGGTGGGGATCAGACCTTCCGCTCACCGCAAGGCAAATAATCGTAGCGGCGGGTCAATCCTGAACGATATTTAGGCTTTGGTGACATACAAAGTAAATAATACCGACTTGCCTTCCATCTGAAAATTGGCTGCGGTAAACTCCAGCTTTTTCAATAAAGTAAACGCATGTTTCTTTAAAATCTCCGAAATATACTGCTTGCCATGTCTGAATGTGATCAATCCGTTTTTGCCCGCCGGTTTTTCTAAAATATGGCTTCCAGAGGGATCCTGATGCTCCTCAATAATAAAAGCCCAAATTCCATTTGCCTTGATGATTCGATGTATTTCCTTAAAAAGATTTTCAATATCTGCTAAAAAATATAATATGGCATTTGCGCTTATATGATTAAAGCAATGATCAGGATACGGTAATGGTGAATCATTCAAATCAAATTGCTTCAAGTCCTCTGCGATACGCTTGTGGGCGCAAACTTTTAGCATTTCAGAAGAATAATCAAGTCCGGCCACTTTTAACCCCATGCGATGAAACGCGACCGCGCTTAGGCCTGTTCCAATTCCAAGATCCAATATTAGCTCCCCTGATTTTATGTACTCAAAAATCATTCCGAAAAGTATTTCCGGACCATACCACTCCTGTCGCAGTATCAGTTCATCATACTTCGAGGCAAATTTTTCCTTCATGAATAGGTTGGAATTTTCATCCATTTAGCATGTCTCCCCTGGTTAACCAAAATTATGCGGCAGGCGCTGTGTCTCTATCTCGTCAAAGCCTTTTGCTGCCCCACCGCACATCAAAGCTCGCTTGGGCCACGCCCTCAGGCACCATGACCAACTCGGGAAAGCGACTTAACGCTGAAACACGAGGGAACCCGTGGGCAGTTATGTGGGGAAGATTGTAGCCCAGCTTGGTTTCGGTAATCAATCTCGCCCGGCAAAGGGAACACTCTGGGCATGTGCGGAGCTTGTAAGACAAGGCTCCCATCCGTGGCCAGACTTGGTTGGCTGCGACACAATGGCCGCTGGTCTTGATCCAGTGCCGCGGATTTGAGGTTTCCTTGCCCCGGCTTCCCATGTCGGCCCGGCCGTTGTCAGCCCGCTACCTCCCCGGCAACCAGGCAAGAGATTGCCATGTCGCCGAGGGGCTCCTCGCCATGACGGCCAGGGTTTAACTTTTCAAAGGGCCGGGTTGGTGGAGCGGAGGCTGCAGTCAATCCGCGACTTCGGGCTGGATTCTCTTGCCCTGCCAGGCCGGTATGGCCTAAGGCTCCCCGGCTACCCGGAGAAGGGCAAACGGACGGACCCCGGAGACCAGAGCCGTCCGGGGCTCGATCAAGCCGATGCTGGATCAAGCCTTGCTCGGGTCGTCCGGGGGCGGCGCGGGGTGGGGCGAGGCCGGCGGCCGGGGCAGGGCCGCGGTCAGGCTGGGCCAGTCTCCGGCCTGGGCCAGGACCATCAGGACCAACAGGCTGGTCAGGGCGTCCTGAGCCTCCGCGGAGACGGAGGTTTCGGGTTCCGGATCAAGCATGCGAAAGCTTCCCTCGACAGGCATCGGCTAAGGTCGATGACAATCCAAGAAGCGTGCCGACGGGCCAGTAAGGTGCCGTTGGCAAGATAACAGGCTGATATTGTGATTTATTATCCACAAGGGGCGACGCGGGTGAAAAGCGGGAGCTGGCGGGGCGGCGTCACCTGGGCGCGTCATCCGGGACGGCAGGTGCGGATAACATTAGATAATCACAAATGATATTTGGTAGAAACCGGCGGTGGACACCTGTCGCTGGCCGGGGACCAGCCCCTAGCCCTGTTTGAAGCTGGCGGCGCTGATGCCGGCCTGCTTCATGATCTTGTGCAGGTATTGGCGCTTGATGCCGCTGGCCTCGGCCGCCCGGCTGACGTTGCCCTGGTGGCGGGCCAGGAGACGCTCCACGTAGCGCTGGGTGAACTCGGCCACCACCTGGTCCTTGGCCTCCTTGTAGGGCTTGAGCCAGAGGTCCTGGTCCGCCGGAGCGAAGGTGGCCGCCTGGGGCTGGCCCGGGGAGCCGAAAAGGTCCTGACTCTGGATGTTCAGGCCCCGGCAGAGGATCACCGCCCGCTTGATGACGTTCTCCAGCTCGCGCACGTTGCCCGGCCAGGGCCGGCCCTGGAGGATGGCCATGGTGCGGGGGCCGATGTTCAGGTTCTTGATGCCGTAGAGCCCGGAGTAGCGCGCCAGGAAGTAGGTGGCCAGGGCCGGGATGTCCTCCGGGCGCTGGCGCAGGGGCGGGATGTCCAGGTGGATGACGTTGAGGCGGTAGTAGAGGTCCTCGCGGAAGCCGCCGTCGGCCACCTTGGCCTGCAGGTTCTGGTTGGTGGCGGCGATGAAGCGCACGTCGGCTTTTTGGGTCTGGGTGCCGCCCACCGGCCGGTACTCGCCCTGTTGCATCAGGCGCAGGAGCTTGGCCTGGAGGTTGGGCGAGAGGTCGCCGATCTCGTCCAGGAACAGGGTGCCGCCCTCGGCCGCGGCCACCAGGCCCTTCTTGTCCTTGAGCGCGCCGCTGAAGGAGCCCTTGACGTGGCCGAAGAGCTCGCTCTCGATCAGGTTGTCGGGCAGGGCGGCGCAGTTGACCACCACCCAGGGGCCGTGGCGGCGGCGACTGTGCAGGTGCAGGCTGCGGGCCACCAGCTCTTTGCCGGTGCCTGATTCTCCAGTGATGAGGACCGTGGCCAGGGTGTCGGCCACCAGGGCCACCTGGGCGCGAATTTCGCGCATGGCCGGGCTCAGGCCCGGCACCTGCTCGAAGTCCTCCTCCTCGGCCGGACGCTGACCCAGACGCTGGCGACGCCATTGCAGGGCCCGCTCCACGGTCAGGAGCAGGCGGTCCTCCGCCACCGGCTTTTCCAGGAAATCGAAGGCCCCGCCCTTCAGGGCCGCCACCGCCGCCTCCACCGTGGGGTAGGCGGTGATCAGCACCACCGGCAGGTCGGGGTCCACGCTCTTGACCCCGCCCAGCAGGTCCAGGCCCGATTGCTGGGGCATGGCCAGGGCGGTGAGCACCAGGTCGAAATTGCGCGCCTGGACCAGGCCCGCCACCTCCAGGGGGTTGCGATTGGCCTGGACCTCGTATTCGGTCCGCTCGACGAGGGTGGAGCGCAGGGCGGCCAACTGGGCCGGATCCGGTTCCACCAGCAGGATGCGCTCGGGCATGATCGTGGTCCTTGATTACTACCGCCCGCGGGGCGGGCGCGCCCTGGGCGAAGCCAGACCATCCTACTTTAATGCGCGAACAAATGCCAGCCCGGCGGCGATCGGGAGGGGAGAGGAGGGGCGGTGGCCGGCCCGGGGACCGGCCACCGCGCGGGGAGGGGAAGGAGAGGGGAGAAAAGGAGGCCAGGGAGCTAGAGGGTCTGGAGCATGGCCTGGATCTGGGCCGGGCTGCTGGCCGCCACCAGGTCGCGCAGGGCGGCGAAGCTGGCCTGGCCGATGAAGCCCTGGGCCGCGGCGGCGTCGGCGTAGCTCAGGATGACGCCCGCGGGGTTGACCACGAGGGGCTCGCCAGGGAAGCCGGCGGCCAGGTCCAAGGCCAGGGCCTGCTCCAGCTCGGCCTGCTCGCAGGCCGGGCGGGCCTGGATGTAGGCGATGCCCGTGGCCTTGACCCGGTCCTTCTGGGCCAGCCAGCGCCGGTTGTGGGGAGTGTTGAGCGGGAGTTGCTCCAGCGTCGCTTCCAGGGCCTCCAGACGGGCCTGCACCGGGTCCGGGGTCGGCGCGGGCGGGGTGTAGTCCGGGTCGATGACCACCCCCACCACCTGGCCATCGACAATGGTGGCCACCAGGGAGGCCAGGTCGGCCAACAACAGAGCTTCGGCCGTCACCCGGTCCGGCGCGGGCCAGGAGACCAGTTCCGCCGGGTCCAGGCCCGTGGCCTGGACAGCGGCGGCCATGGCCGCTTCGGCGCTGGGCATCGTCATTTGCCCGCCCTCGGTGACCAGCGAAGTTTTGTAGACCACGTCTCCAGTGGTGATCCTCACGACCAGCCTCATGGCGTTACTCCCTAGGGAAGGTTGACGATCAGGAATTTGGCGGCAGCCACCGAGGTCAGGCCGTACTGATAGGCGTTCACCTGCAAACTGTCGGCGCTGGTCAGCGCGAAATCTGCCCAGCCGGGCCTGTCGTAAGAGCGCTGGTATTCGTACAGAGGGATGACGAGCGCCCTGGAGATGCTGCGCACCGGATTGATGGGGATATTGTTCACGGTCACGCCGGGGCTGTAGGTGAGGTTGGCGGAAACCACTTGCGCGGCCAAGTTGCGGTTGACCTCCAGGAGCTTCAGCTTGAAAGCGTAGTTGCCATTGGGGTCCCCAGAGTTGATGACCTGGAGGTTGTCTTGGGCGGTCACTTCCCAGCGTATGTTGTTGCCCAGGTAGGGACTGCTGCCCAAATAGCCGCCCCCAGAGACAACCTGAGGAATGTAAATCAGCCGGTCCAGGCTTTTCACCGGCGGGCTCAAGGCAATGTCCTTGGTGCCCGTGATGGTCGAGTCTGAAACAATGCGCTCACGGAGGATGTTCAGGCCGTCGCCCAGCACTTGCAGCATGGCTACACCTCCACCGGGGCGATCCAAAGCTCGTTGACGATCAGGTCGCCGGCGTGGGTGTCGCTGTCCGAGCGCCAGAGGCCGAAGTGGACCCGGTCGCCGGCCGCCACCGCGCCGGCGGGAATCTGCAGGCTGGCGCTGTCCAGGTCGAAGCGGTCATGGGCCGCCGCCGGCGGGGTCAGGCTGTATTCGCCCAGGGAGATCATGCCATTGCCTTGCCGGGTCCAGACCACCGTGCCGTCGCTGACCGTGCCGCTGGCCGGCCAGGTCGGGGCGCTGGCCCCGCTGGTGCCGGCGGTGGTGCACTGGTAGTAGCTGCCGTTGAGGGCGGAGAAGGCCGGGATCACCTTGTCCCCCAGGCTGTAGGCCCGGCTGGCCTGCCAGCGGGTCTTGACCGGGTTCATGGCCAGGTCCGGGCCGAAGACCTGGTAGGCCAGGATCAGGCCCACGCCGGCCGCCTCGCCGCTGCTCATCATGGCCTCCAACTGGATCCGCCAGGCCACGCCCTCCAGCCAGGCCGCGAAGTGCCCCCAGGCCACCGCGCCACCATTGCCGAAGCGCACCGCGCCCAGCCCGGCGTCGCTCTCGGCCGGGGCCTGGTCGTCGGGCAGCAGGCCGGGCAAAGACCGGGGCAGCAGCAGAACCCCCGGACCGGCCGGGGAGGTCAGGCGCACCTCCTCGGCCGAATCAGCGCCGCGGAAGAACAGCTCCGGCCGTCCACCGGCCGCCCGGGTGTAGATCACGCCCTCGTCCGCGCCGGTTTCCGGGGCCTCGGTCTGGACCTTGAGGAAGCGCAGCCGGCCGTGGCCGTCCACATCGGCCTCCACCAGGGTCAGCCGGTTGAGGGTGTCGGGCTTGGTGGGATGCCCCGCTCCCACCATCTCTTCCTGGTACTGGATGCAGAGATCGCTCATATCGGGAACTCCCTTGTGTCGCGCTCGCCCCCGGCCAGGCGGCCGCCATCGGCCAGGCAAACGCCGTTCGCCGCGTGGGTTACGGTTCGATAGCAGCCGGTGTCCAGCAGGGAGAAGGTGACGACCCCCCGGTCCAGCTCCGGCTCCAGGCCCAACACCCGCACGATCTGGTTGAGCAGGGGTTGCCCGCGCGGGTCGCAGAGCCAGTCCAGAGAGAGCAGGGCCGCGTCGCCCCGCTCCAGGTGGAAATTGACCAGGGCGCCCTCCTGGCAGGAGATGGTCCGCCGGGGGAAGGCGAAGGCGGCCACCAGGCGGGCGGCCAGGGCGGCGGCCACCGCGTCCTCGCGCACCCATTGCAGGCTGAGCTCCTGGCGGCGCACTCCGTAGAGCCCCTGGCTGCGCCGGTCCACCCCGGCCGCGCCGCTCCAGGCGGCCTGCGCCTCCTGGGTCAGGGGGTTGTAGGCGTGCAGGATCTCCACCTGGTTGACCACGTCGGACAGGTTGGCCGTCACCGAGACCTGGCTGAGCTGGGCCTGGCTGAAGGCCCCGCCCAACTCGCCGTCGTCCAGGCCGCCGGTGGTGAGGTCCAGGGACAGGCGCAGGCGGCCGTCGCCGCCCCACCACCAGGAGCCCAGGAACTCCCCCAGCAGGCTGGTGAGGGCCTGGGCCAGGGAGACCGAGCTGCTGATGACCCCGGCGGCGCGGTAGCCGGCCAGGGCGGCCCGGGAGCGGGCGCGGCCGAACAGGCCGGCGTCCAGGGCGTCCGGGTCCAGGCCGCCCTGGACCAGCAACAGGTCGCGGGCCAGGTCCAGCGGATTGCTGAGCGGCGCGCCATCCGGGCCAGGCTTGCCGTGGCCGCGCAGCGCGATGGGCTCCCGGGCCTGGGCGTCGGCCCGGAAGCGGGCGGTGGCCACCACCCCCCGGCCCAGGTAGTCCTGGGCCGGGTCGAGTTGGTAGTCGGCGGGATCGATGACCGCGCCGTCTCCGTCGTAGAGGGTCAGCGGGTTGTCCGGCCCGGGCGGGGTCAGGGCGTGGCCGGCCAGGGCGTAGACAAAGGCCTGGCGATCGATGCAGATCGCCTTCCAGAGGCCGCCCTGGCCCCCCAGCATCCGGCCGTAGACCAGGGGCAGGACCTCGGCCCCGTTGCGCGGGTCGGGATAGCGCCCGGCCAGGGGCAGGGTCAGGCTGGTGTCCAGGCCGGCCATCACAGGGCCCTCAGGCCGAGGCTGACCCGCTCCGCCTCCAGGCTGTAGGTGTGGACCTGGCCCCGGAAGCGGATCAGCCACTCCCGGGGCTCCACCTCGGGATAGCCCAGGGTCAGCTCGCCCACCGCGCCCAAGAGGCCCTCCAGGGCCTCCATGCGGCTGAAGGGCTTGCCCCCCGGCGGGCCGGCGTTGGACAGCTCCACGGTCAGGGAGCCGGCCTCCTCCTGTTGCAGGCTGGCCCAACGCTGACCGCCCTGGGCCGCCAGGCTCTCGCGCAGGCGGCCGAAGGAGAGCACCCGGGCCCCGCGCTCCAGGATCGCCTGGCTGCCCAAGCCGGCCAGGCGCTGGCCGTCGGCCAGGAACAGGCCGCCGGCCAGGGTGGAGGACAGGATGCCGGCGCTGCGGTCGCTGGGGGCGCGGTCGGAGAAGACCCGCAGGCCATGGGCGTTGCGCAGGCTGAAGATGATCACCGGGACCCGGTTGCGTTGGCGGCGGGCGCGGTGGAAGGCCTGGCTGAGGCTAAACATGGCTCTTGATCACCTCTTCCAGTTGCAGGCTCAGCTCGTGGCTGCCCAGGTGACGCTGGACCGGACTGAGGGTGGTGGCGGGCAGGCAATAGAGGCAGTGGGCTGGATTTTCAAGGAAAGGCAGGAAGATAAGCGGGTTCAGGAGGCCGCTGGCCGGGTCGTGACTGGCGGCGAACAGGGCCTCGAAGTCGGCCAGGTCGGCGTCGGTCAGGCCCCGGAAGCCGATCTGCCAGGACTGGGCCAGGCCCCGGGCGCTGCCGCTGAGCTTGCCGGCGTCGGTGACGGTGGTGGAGCGACCGGCCACCAGGGAGCGTTGGTACCCGGCCCGGAAGGTGCGCGAGGGGCGAAAGCAGCCGCCCAGGTAGAGCAGCGAGGCCCGCAGGCAGCCCTCGGGGTTGTCCGGGTCGGCGATGCTCAAGCGCCAATGGCGGGCGCTCCAGTCGGTCAGGCAGACCAGGTGGGGGCTGCCGGGGGCCAGGCGGCGGGCCTGGGCCGGATGCTCCCAGTCGGGGCCGTCGTCGGCCAGGAGCCAGACCTCGGCCGCGCTGGTGAAGTTGTGGTCCAACAGGGCCAGGGCCGGGGCGGCCTGGGTCTGGCCCAGGTCGATGGTCAGGTGCTCGCTGGCGCAGCCCTGGCTGACCCACTCGGTGTCGCGGTCGCGGTCCAGGAGCATGGCCCCACCCTGGGAGCGCATGGCCAGGATGGTCCAGGCGTCGCCCCGGGCGAAATCCGCGCCCGCCCCGGAGAGCCACTTGATGCGCACCCCGTCGGCCAGGTCCTGGAACAGGCCGCTGGTGGGGCGGCCGGATTCCTCCCAGCCGGGGCGGTCGGAGCGCCGCCAGCGGAAGCTGGCCTGGCCCACCTCGGTCCCCGGGGCCACCGAGTCGATCTCCACCAGGAAGACCTGGTCCTGGCCGGCGGCGTGCTCCCCGCCGCTGAGCGTGGTGGCCACCCCTTCCGCGCGGGGCGCGGGCAGGCCCACCAGGCCGGGCCGGGCCGAGGAGACCGACACCTGGTCCGGATGGCTGGGCAGGTTCTGGAACAGGAATCCGCAGGCGCTCATGCTTGCCTCCGTCGGTGGGGATCGTCGCCAAGCCTGGAGAGAGGTTGGCCCAGGGCCGGGGGGCGGCCCAGGAAGATGGGGCAGAAAACCGACTCCGGGAAGCTTTTCGCTGGGATAACGCCGCGAGAGTTACGCCAAGGCCGCGATATGTGTTAAACTTACGGCAGGAGAAAGCAATGGAGAACCAAACACCCCCCGGTGGTGGAGTGGTCATCTACTCCACGCCCGGCTGCGGTCGCTGTCAGGCGGCGGCGGACTTTTTCCAGGCCCGTGGCCTGGCGGTGACCATGGTGGACGTGGCCAGCGACTTCGCGGCCCTGCGCCGCATGGCCCGGCTGGCCCCCGGCACCCGCACGGTGCCGGTCATCGAGTATGACGGCCAGGCGCGGGTGGGGTTCGAGCCCGACTATTGGAACCGCAGGTTGGGAGAGCAAGCTTGAACGACCAGATCAACTCCGGCCTGCCCCGGGTGGCGGTGACCTTGGGCGACCCGGCCGGGGTCGGGCCCGAGATCGTGGCCCGGGTCTGCCATGACCCGGACGTGCGCAAGGCGGTGGAGCTGGTGGTGGTGGGCCGGCGGATGCTGCTGGCGGCCGGGGCCATCGCCTGCGGCATGGCCATGCCCGAGGTCCCGGTGGTGGAGACCAGCGAGGCCCAGGAGATCCGTCCCGGCCAGCCCAGCGGGCGCACCGGACGCCAGTCCGGGGCCTTCATCGAAAAGGCCGTGGAGATGTGCGTCTCCGGCCAGGTGCAGGCCATGACCACCGCGCCCATCAGCAAGGAGGCGCTCCAGGCCGCCGGCTATCCGGACACCGGCCACACCAGCCTGCTGGGCCGTCTGTTGGGGGTGCCCCGGCCGGTGATGATGCTGGCCGGCTCCCGGCTGCGGGTGGTGCTGGCCACCATCCACGTGGCCCTGCGCGAGGTGCCCAGCCTCCTGACCCAGGAGGCCATCGTGGAGGTCTCCCGGGTGGCCCATAATGACCTGCAACGCTACTTCGGCCTGGACAAGCCCCGCATCGCGGTGGCGGCCCTGAACCCCCACGCCGGGGAGGCCGGTATGTTCGGCGACGAGGAGTTCCAGGTCATCAAGCCGGCCATCGCCGCCCTGCAACAGGAGGGCGTCGACGCCAGCGGCCCCCATCCGCCGGACACCATCTTTTGGCGGGCGGTGAAGGGCCAGTTCGACCTGGTGGTCTGCATGTACCACGACCAGGGCCTGATCCCCCTGAAACTGCTGCACTTCGAGGATGGGGTCAACGTCACCCTGGGTCTGCCCATCATCCGCACCAGCGTGGACCACGGCACCGCCTTCGACATCGCCGGCAAGGGCCGGGCCAACCCCGAGAGCCTCAAGGCGGCGGTGCTGATGGCCGGGGAGATGGTGCGCCGCTCCTCGGGCCAGACCGTCTAGCCGTTTTCACGATTCCCGTGACGAGCGTCCCCACCTTGGCCCTGCATTTCGGGGCCTTGGGGGACTTTGTCCTCTCCTGGCCGGCCCTGGGCCGCCTGGCCGCGGCGGCCGGGCCGGAGGGCCTGGTCCTGGTGGGCCAGCCGGCCTGGGGTGGCCTGGTGCTGCCGGCGGCCAAGGTCCGCGACCGGGAGTCCGCCGCCCTGGTGGGCCTGTTCCAGCCCCAGCCGGACCCCCGCCTGGACCCCTGGCTGGCCGGTTTCGCGCGGGCGGTGGTCTTCGCCCGGCGGCCGGACCAGGTGCTGCTGGCGCATCTGACCCAGGCCGGGGTGGGGCAGGTCTGGACGGCGCCCACCCAGCCCGAGCCGGGGGTGATTCAGCACGCGGCCTTGGTGCAGCTCGCGGCCCTGGCGGCTCGGGGCCTGACCGGCCCGGCCCCGCCCCTGGCCCCCCGCTTGGCGCGGCCGGAGCGGTCCGGACCGGCGGTCTTGGCCCCGGGCAGCGGGGGCCAGGCCAAGCGCCTGGCGCCGGCCCTGGCCGGAGGGCTGGCCCGTTGGCTGCGGGAGCGCCACGGCGCGGTCCTGGTGGTGTTGGGGCCGGCCGAGGAGCCGGCCTATCGCCGGGCCATCGCGGCGGAAGTGGCCGGCAGCGGGGCCCAGGTCCTGGCCGACCCGGCGCTGGGCGAGCTGGCGACGATCCTGGCCGCCGCGCCGCGATATGTCGGCCCGGACAGCGGGGTCAGCCACCTGGCCGCCGCCCTGGGCGCGCCCTGCCTGGTGGGCTTCGGCCCCAGCGATCCCCGGATCTGGGCCCCGCGCGGGCCCCGGGCGCGGGTTTGCAGGCTGGATGAGCTGGCGGCGATGGCCCGTTTTGGGCCGGGTGCCCCCGGCGAGGCATAGACGGGTCGGGTGACGCTGGGGTGCGTCCTGGCCTTGCGCGCTCCCGTAGATGCCAAATCTGATACGCAAGAGGGCGGGGATAAACCCCGCCCGTGTATTTGCGGCGCGAGGCCTCCACGGGAGCGCGCGAGGCCCGGACAGGGGCGGGCGTCCCCCGACCCGTATACGGCCGTCGCGGCACGCGACCCCGACCCGTATACGGCCGTCGCGGCACGCGACCCCGACCCGTATACGGCCGTCGCGGCACGCGACCCCGACCCGTATATGGCCGTCGCGGCACGCGACCCCGACTCGTGTACGGCTGTCGCGGCGCGCGACCAGGTGCGGAGATGAAAAAAAGCCCCCGCCGGCGGGGCCGGCGGGGGCTTTGGCTGCTTGCGCGGTGCGCGAAGGCGGGCTTAGCCCAGCTTCTTGCACTCCTCGGTCAGGGCCGGCACCACGTCGAACAGGTCGGCCACCACGCAGAAGTCGGCCTTGGTGTGGATGGGGGCGTCGGCGTCCTTGTTGATGGCCACGATCACCTTGCTGGAGCCCATGCCAGCCAGGTGCTGGATGGCGCCGCTGATGCCGCAGGCGATGTAGAGGTTGGGGGTCACGACCTTGCCGGTCTGGCCGACCTGGTCGTGATGGCTGCGCCAGCCGGCGTCCACCGCCGAGCGGGAAGCGCCCACGGTGCCGCCCAGGGCGTCGGCCAGGGCCTCCAGGAGCTTGAAGTTGTCGGCTTCCTTCATGCCGCGGCCGCCGCTGACGATGATGGTGGCCTCGGTCAGGTCGATCTTGCCGCCCTCCTCGGCCAGGGCCTCCACCTGCTTGACCTTGATGGCGCCCACGGCCGGGGAGACCTTCTCCACCGCCGCCGAGGCCCCGGTCTCGACCACGTCGAAGACGTTGGGCCGCAGGGTGGCGATCTGGGGCGCGCCGGTCACCAGCACGTCGGCGTAGATCTTGCCGGCGTAGATGGGCCGGGTGGCCACCAGCTTGCCGCCGTCGACCTTCAGGGCGGTGCAGTCCACCGCCACGCTGGTGTCCAGCTTGGCGGCCAGGCGGCCAGCCAGGTCCTTGCCCTGCATGCTGGCGCCGAAGATGATGACATCGGGCGCGCCGGACTTGGCCAGGTCGGCCACCGCCGCGGCGTAACCCTCGGTGGAGTAGACGGTCAGGTCCGCGCTGTCGGCGTACAGGACCTTGGCCACGCCGTATTTACCCAGGTCGGCGCAAGCCGCCTCGAGGCCGCCGCCCAGCACCACCGCGGTGACGTCGGCGCCCAGGGCGTCGGCCACGGTTTTGGCCGCGCTGGCCGCCTCGAAGGTGATCTTGCGGAAGGCTCCGTCGCGATGCTCCGCGATTACCCAAACACCCGCCATTTTATCGGACTCCTTTCAGGCGCGGCGCTGTTCGCCGTCGCCGAAGGGGCGCAACCGGCCCCTGGATGAAAGCCTAGATGACCTTGGCCTCGTCGCGCAGGGCCTTGGCCAGGGCGGCCGCCAGGTCCTGGGGCGTCTCGCCGCCGATGGTCTTGCCCGCGGCGCGGGAGGGCGGCGGATTCAGGGCCGCCACGCTGGCCTTGCCGGCCGCGTCCACGCCCAGGTCGGCCAGGGTCTTGACCTCCAGGGGTTTCTTCTTGGCCTTCATGATGCCGGGCAGGGAGGCGTAGCGGGGCTCGTTGAGGCCCTTCTGGGTGGTGATCAGCGCCGGCAGGGGGGCTTCCAGGACCAGGGTCTGGCCCTCCACCGGACGCTGGGCGGTCACGCTGCCCTCGCCCAGGTCGAGCTTGGTCACCACCGACAGGTTGGGCATGTCCAGGTGCTCGGCCAGGGCCGAACCCACCAGACCGGCGTCGTCGTCGATGGCGCGCTGGCCCAGGAAGACCAGGTCGGGGGTCAGGGGCTTGATGGCCGCGGCCAGGATCTTGGCCACCGCCATGGGGTCCGCGCCATAGAGGCCTTCGTCCTCGACCAGCACGGCCTTGTCCGCGCCCATGGCCAGGGCGGTGCGCAGGGCCTCGGTGACCCGCTTGGGACCGGCGCCCACCACGGTCACGGTGCCGCCCTTGGCCTTCTGGATGCGCAGGGCCTCTTCCACGCCGAACTCGTCATAGGGGTTCATCACCCACTTGATGTCGTCGGTGGCGATGGTCTTGCCGTCGGCCCCGATTTTGATCTGGGACTCGGTGTCTGGTACCTGCTTGATGCACACAACAATGTTCACTGCCAAACCCCTCCTTTCATCTTCTCTTGGGGGGACATTACTTTGCGACTATATCCAATAAAGGGCCGTGCTGACCGCCCCTCGGTCCCCTCAGGCCCGGGGCGGGGCGTCGGCCGCTTCGTCGGCGCAGACCGTGATTCCGCCAAGGAAAAAATTACTGATCTCCCGGGCGGCCTCGATAATGGAATATTTCTTGGTGGATGACAAGACCCAGTAGCGGCTCATCTCGTCCAGGGCGCCAAAAAAGGCCCGCTTGGCGATGCCGGGGCGCACCTCGGGCCGGAAGAGCCCGGCCGCCTGGCCCTCCTTGATGATCTCGCTGATGATGTTGAGGTATTGCATGAAGTTGACGTTGTTGTAGCCGCGCATGAACTTGGAGGACTGGCGGATCTCCACCTGGATGATCTCGGCCAGCTCCTGGTTCTCCTCGATCAGGCTCAGGTGGGCGATGGCGAAGCGCTCCAGCTTTTTGGCCGGGTTGCTCTCCGCGGCCACCGCGGCCCGCACCCGCTCCAGGATCAGCTGCATCTCCTCCTCGAACAGGGAGATGAGGATGTCGTCCTTGTTCTGGAAATAGAGGTAGATGGTGCCGTCGGCCACCTGGGCCGCCCGGGCGATCTCGCTGACCTTGGAGTTGTAGAAGCCGTTCTTGGCGAAGACCTTCACGGCGGCTTCGATGATGCGGCGGTGCTTGTCGCTGGATTTCTTCTTGTCGACTGTCAAGGCTCAATATCCCTATGGCGTGCGTGGGCCGCCAATGAATGAAGCATCATTCAAGCTACCTAACACGCCCGCAGGGGGCTGTCAACGCATTTTTTCCGGCCGCAGCAACCCCGGCAGGGGACTATAGCAGCCCCGGGGGGGCCTGGCAAGGCAAAGACCAGCCAGGGATGAGGCTTGGCCGGGCCGGTCCAGGGGCGCGCGCCGATAATAAGCGCACAAGCCAGCCCGGGCATCTTCCCAACTTGACTGCCAAAACCGCCTCCGGCCATCATGGGGGCCAGGTGTACGCCGGCCCCATCTTGGTGGCCGACCGGTCGGTAAAAAAATACCACATGGAGGCGAGACGGTGGGAGGGATTCGCGCGCGCTTGACTTTGGCGGCCTGGCTGGTGACGGCGACCCTGGCGGGCCTGGCCGGGCCGGCCCAGGCCGGCGACCAGGACTTCCTGCTGGTCAACCAGACCGGCAGGGTGATCGACCAGCTCTACGTGGTGCCCAACCACGCCCGCACCTGGGAGGAGGACATCCTGGGCCGGGACGTGCTGGTCAACGGCGAATCCACCAGCATCCGCTTCTCCCACGGGGAGCAGGACTGCATCTGGGACCTCATGGTGGTGGACAAGCAGGGCGAGGAGCTGTGGTGGGAGGACATCAACCTCTGCAAGTACCAGCGGGTGGTGCTGACCATCGAACGCGGCGAGCCGGTGGCTTATTACGATTAGGGTCAGTGCTCCCCAGTACAATATTGGGGTGTGCTTCTGCCTGTCATGGCGAGCGCAGCGAAGCAATCTCTCACGGCGGTGTTTGCTCTTTTCGTTAGGCTAGGCAAATAAAACGAGAGATTGCCGCGTCGCTGCGCTCCTCGCAATGACAAAAAAGACTTTCGCGCAGGGCTCGGCGTCCGCTTCGCTGCGGATCACCAATCCGGTGATGACGCTTGAATGAGCGGACTCCGGCCGCGGCGGGGGTGAAAGCGAACGCGGGGGCCGGCCGGCCCCCGCGCTGGGTTATGTAACGGGACGCTGGTCAGTCGCGGTGCTTCTTGATCACGTCCTTGCGCAGCTCGTTGTATTCGCTCTCGCTGATCACGCCCTTGCGCCGGGCCTCGTCCAGGTCCATCAGCTCCCGCCCCAGGGTGGTGGCGTTGCTCTTGTGTTCCAGGCGGGCGTTGCCGCCCCCGCAGCCATAGAGCCCCACCGTGGGGGTGAGTACCAGAATTCCCGCCAGGATCACCCGGGCCCAACCCTTCATGCCTTGTTCCTCCTCTGTTTGTCCCTGCGGTCCTTGGCCGGGCGCCGGGCCCGGTCCGGGGTCATGCCAGCATCCGCGGCCGGCCCTCAGCGCTTGCGCAGCACCCGCTCGTCGCCCACCCGGATGGTGACCTGGGTGGCGTCGAAGTGCTCCAGGAGCGGGATCAGGTACTTGCGCGAGAGCCCGGTCAACTCCTTGAACTGCTGCGCCCCGATGCGCTCGTGGGCCTGGCAGTAGTCGATCAGCTTCTGTCTGATCTCGTCCAGGGCCGGGGCGTGATAGTAGAGGTCCTCCTTGAGCTTGACCAGGACCTTCTCGTTGATGAGCACCTGGAGGACCTGCTTGGCCTGCTTGAGGTCTTCCTTTTCGGCGAACTCCTTGAACAGGGGCGGGGTCCAGCCGGCCTCGGACCAGGCCTTTTCCATGCGGGCGCGCAGGGCCTCCTGGCCCCCGGCCAGGCGCACCTGGTGGCCGGGCAGGCGGATCAGGTCCTTGTCCAGCTCGATCTTGCCCTCGTCCCCCAGCTTGCGCAAGAGATGGGCGAAGAGCTTGGGGCCCAGGCCCTCGCCCAGGCGCTGCTTGACCTCCTCGCGCCCCAGGCCGGGCTTGAGGGGCTGGGCGGCGTGGAATTCGGCCAACAGGGCCAGGGCGTGGTCGATCAGCCCCTGCTGCACCGCGCCGGAGAGCATCCGGCCGCCTTCCTTGTCAAAGCGCACCAGTTGCTGCTTGGTCAGGAGCTCGGTGAGGAGCTTGTCCATCTCCTTGGGCGAGAGGTCCACCAGCCGGGTCAGCTCCGGGGCGGTGATGCCGGCCGGGCCGGCCAGGCGGGCGTGGACCAGGACCTGCTGGGCCGGTTCGCCGTCCTTCAGGATGGCCAGGTCGGCCATGATCTCGGGCTTGTTGCGCTTGTGGCGGCCGGGATGGGGGTGCAGGACCACCCCGCCGGCGATGGTGTAGACCGGCGAATAGGAGCGCAGCACATAGGCGTCGCCGGCCATCACCGCCACCGGGGCCTCCAGGCGCACCTGGCAGAGGCAGCGCTCGCCGGGCTTGAGGTCGTCGCGGTCCAGGAGCATCACCCGGCCCATGATCTCCACGGTGCCGGTGTGGAAGCGCACCGGGGCGCGGTGCTTCAGGGGCCGGGCCATGTCCTTGAGGCTGGCGCAGTCGATATCCAGCCAGAGCGAGGGCTGCAGCGAGCCGGGGCTGGCCACCACGTCGCCGCGCTCCACCACCGCCTTCTCGATGCCCTGCAGGTTGATGGCGGTCCGCTGGCCGCGCCGGGCCTGGGTCACCTCCTGGTTGTGGACCTGGAGCCCGCGCACCTTGGCCCTGAGGTCGCGGGGGTAGATCTCCACCTCCTCGCCCAGGTTCACCGTCCCGCCGATGGCGGTGCCGGTGATCACGGTGCCGAAGCCCTTCATGGTGAAGACCCGGTCCACCGGCAGGCGGAAGGGGCCATGGGCCGGGCGCTCCTCCAGGTGGGCGGTCATCTGGTCCAGCAGGGCCTTGAGCTCGGGGATGCCCTGGCCGCTGACGGCGCTGACCGGGGCCAGGGGGGCGTTTTCCAGGAAGGTGCCGCGCAGGTACTCCCGGATGTCCTCCTGCACCAGCTCCAGCCACTCCTCGTCCACCATGTCGATCTTGGTCAGCACCACCAGGCCCTGGTGGACGCCCAGGAGCGAGCAGATGTCCAGGTGCTCCCGGGTCTGGGGCATCACCCCCTCGTCGGCGGCGATGACCAGGGCCACCAGGTCGATGCCGGTGGCCCCGGCCACCATGTTCTTCACGAACTTCTCGTGGCCGGGCACGTCCACGATGCCCAGGCGCTGGCCCGAGGGCAGGTCCAGGAAAGCGAAGCCCAGCTCGATGGTGATGCCCCGGGCCTTCTCCTCCTTGAGCCGGTCGGTGTCGATGCCGGTCAGGGCGCGGACCAGGGAGGTCTTGCCATGATCGATATGGCCGGCGGTGCCCAGGACCAGTTGTTTCATGCGGGGGCCTCCAGGGGAGTAAGGGACGGGAGACGGGATGGTTACAGAATATAGGCCGGGGGGCGGGGGGCGTCAAGGCGGCTGGCGGTTGTGGCCGATGGCTGAGGCGGGCATAATGCGGCCATGGCCGATCAAGCGAAACCCATCCTGGCCCTGGACCTGGGGCAGAAGCGCATCGGGGTGGCGGTGAGCGACCCGGGGCGCAAGCTGGCCCTGCCCCTGACCACCATCGCCCATGTCAACCGCGACGCGGACCTCCGGGCGGTGGCGGCCCTGGCGGCCGAGCAGGGGGCGGGGCTGATCGTGCTGGGCCTGCCCCGGCGCACGGACGACAGCGAGGGGCCGGAGGCGCAGAAGGCCCGGCGCTTCGGCCAGCGTTTGCAGCGCTTCCTGGGCCTGCCGGTGGTCTACGTGGACGAGTGGGAGACCACGGCCGAGGTGCA
>CALERA010000172.1 GCA_937908275.1 uncultured Desulfarculaceae bacterium
CAGGAAGCGGCCCAGTTGCAGCAGGTCCTCGGCCGAGGCCAACTGAGATGGAGTCTGGGGCACACAGGCCTCCATTTGCGGTCCAGGAGGCGCGGGGCGACGCGTTGTTTCTCGAATATCATAACGCGTTTTCCGCTTGGCTGGCAATTGACCGCGACGGGCGGCTCTGCTATACCTTGCCTGACAATCTAGCCCGAGGGACGGTCGCCCCCCAGCGGGGGCGCTCGAGGGAAGCCGGTGCGAATCCGGCGCGGACCCGCCGCTGTGAGTGGGGACGAAACCCGCGAGGAAGCCACTGCCGGTCATGGCCTTTTGCGAGGCCCAAGGCTGGCGGGAAGGCGCGGGGAGTAGGACGATCCACCAGCCAGAAGACCTGCCGTCCCTTGTCGAGCCTGGTGGTGGGAGATGGCAAATCCCCGATCCGTCAAGGATCGGGGATTTGCTTTTTTTTATTCCCTGCGGGGCGCGCCGGTGGGCGCGCTCCGTCCGTGGTGGGCCGCCGGGGCAGAGTTGTGCCAGAGCGGAGGTATTTGGCATGAGCATTCTGGAAAAAGCCCAAGCCGGACAGATCAGCGACGAGATGCGCACCATCGCCCAGGCCGAGGGCCTGGAGCCGGAGGTGGTGCGCCAGCGCATCGCCGAGGGCCAGATCGTGGCGCCCCTGAACAGCAACCGCCCGGCCCGGTTGGTGGGCATCGGCCGGGGCCTGAGCACCAAGGTCAACGCCAGCATCGGCACCAGCACCGACATCTGCGACGTGGCCGCCGAGGTGGAAAAGGCCCAGGCCGCCCAGGCCGCCGGGGCCGACACCCTGATGGAGCTCAGCGTGGGCGGCGACCTGGACCTGGTGCGCCGCGAAGTCCTGGCGGCGGTGGACCTGCCGGTGGGCAACGTGCCCCTGTACCAGGCCTTCAGCGAGGCCGAGCGCAAGTACGGCGATCCCAACAAGCTGGACGCCGAGATGCTCTTCGACCTCATCGAGCGCCAGTGCGCCGACGGCATCAGCTTCATGGCCGTGCACTGCGGCATCAACCGCGAGACCCTGCTGCGCCTGCAGCGCCAGGGCTACCGTTACGGCGGCCTGGTGAGCAAGGGCGGGGCCTCCATGGTGACCTGGATGATGAAGCACGACCGCGAGAACCCGCTCTACGAGCAGTTCGAGCGGGTGGCCGGCATTTTGAAGAAATACGACGTGGTGCTGAGCCTGGGCAACGGCTTCCGGGCCGGGGCCATCGCCGACTCCAGCGACCGGGCCATGGTGCAGGAGCTGGTGATCAACTGCGAGCTGGCCGAGTGGGGCCGCAAGCTGGGCTGCCAGATGATGGTGGAGGGACCGGGCCACGTGCCCCTGGACGAGATCGAGGCCAACATCAACCTGCAAAAGCGCATGAGCAACTACGCGCCCTACTACATGCTGGGTCCCTTGCCCTGCGACATCGGCGCGGGCTACGACCACGTCACCGCCGCCATCGGCGCGGCCCAGAGCGCCCGCTTTGGCGCGGACCTGATCTGCTACATCACCCCGGCCGAGCACCTGGCCCTGCCCACCCGCGAGGACGTGATCGAGGGCGTGAAGGTCAGCCGCCTGGCGGTGCACATCGGCGACGTGGCCAAGTATCCCGAGCGCCGGGCCCGGGACAACGCCATGAGCAAGGCCCGCCGCGACCTGGATTGGCAGAAGCAGTACGATCTGGCCCTGTTCCCGGACGACGCCCGCCGCATCCGGGGCGAGCGCTGCCCCGAGGGCGACAGCCACGTCTGCACCATGTGCGGCAAGTTCTGCGCCAACAAGGGGGCCAACGCGGTCTTTGGCGAGCTCCTGGCCGGCAGCGCCAAGCGCTAGGCCGGAGCCGAGTTTCCCAGAGCCAAAGCGATAAGTCCACGCCGGGCCGGGGTTTCGCGCCCCGGCCCGGGTTTTTATGCCCCCGGCCCCCGCCTCGCCCCGCGCCAGCCTTGACACAACCCCGCGTCCACCGCTAGATTTCCGGTCAGCCGCGCTTAATCGCGGCGGGGGAGGCGAGACGGCCATGGCACGCGACCCCCTGGACCAGTTGTTCGAGGAGGTGCGGGCGGCCTTCGCGGCGCGTGGGCTCCTGCGCCAGGCGATCCGGATCAGCGAGGGCGGGCGATCCTACAGCCTGCGCTGCGACGACGCCTGTTTCACCGTCTACCGGATCAATGACAAGCCCTTTCTGCCCCCGGGCGAGCCGGGCTGGATGGTCTGCCGCCTGGAGGGCGGGCTCTGTTTCAGCCTGGACCCGGAAGGCCAGACCTGCGGCCTGCCCCTGGACCCGGCCCGCCTGGAGGCGGCCCGGACCTGGGCGGAGCTGGCCATCAGGCATCTCGGCGCCCGGGGCGATTGACATCAGCGAGGAGAACCGCGTGCAGATCTACGTTTCCGGCTCCCTGGCCTATGACCGCATCATGACCTTCGGCGGCCGCTTCGCCGATCACATCCTGCCCGACAAGATCCACATGCTCAACGTCAGTTTCAACGTGGACGGCCTGCAGGAATGGCTGGGCGGCACCGCCGGCAACATCGCCTACGGCCTGTCGCAACTGGGCGAGACCCCGGTGGTCCTGGGCTGCCTGGGCCGGGACGGCGACCGCTATCTGGACTGGATGCGGACCAACGGCATCGAGACCGGCTGCGTGCGGGTGGTGCCCGAGCAGTACACCGCCGGCTGCTTCATCACCACCGACCAGGCCCGCAACCAGATCACCGGCTTCAACCCCGGGGCCATGCTCTGCTCCTGCCAGTTCGACTGCGCCGGACTGGAGCCGGCCGACAGCCTGGTGATCATCTCCCCCGGCAATTTCGAGGACCTGACCGGTCTGCCCCGGGCCCTGCGCGCGCGCAAGACCCCCTTCATCTTCGACCCCGGCCAATCCCTGAACATCCTGGACGGCCCGGTGCTGCGGGAGGCCATCCAGGACGCCATGGTCCTGATCAGCAACGACTACGAGCTGGAGGTCATCAGCCGCAAGACCGGCCTGGACCTGGAGGGCCTGCTGGGCGTGGTGGGCGCGGTGATCACCACCAAGGGCGAGCAGGGCTCGGTGGTGGTGGAGCGCGGCGGGCGCACGGCCCAGATCCCGGTCACCCCGCCCAGCCAGGTGGTGGACCCAACCGGCGCGGGCGACGCCTATCGCGGCGGCCTGCTCAAGGGCCTGGCCCTGGGCCTGGACCTGCCCCGGGCCTGCGTCTGGGGGGCCGTCCTGGCCTCCTACGCCGTGGCCTGCCACGGCACCCAGGAATACAGCCTGGACCAGGCCGAGTTCCAGACCCGGCTGCGGGCCACCATGGCCGAGTTCGAACGCCGCAACCCGGGCCTGGCGGCATGATCACCCAGCCCGGCGACATCGTGTTGATCCACCAGGGCGGCAAGGCCATGGTCCACGCCCGGGTGGAGGAGATCCTGGCCGACCACAAGCCGGGCTGGTGGCACTTGCGCCTGCTGATCCTGGCGGTGCCGACCCAGGAATTGACCTGGATCCTGCGCGACGAGTACATCGACGGCGCGGAGTTCAGCATGGGCGGGGTGGCCATGCTTCTCAAGCGCCTGGACCCGCCCCAGCCGGCCGCGCCCCTGGAGCCCGAGCCGCCGGAGCCGCCCGCGGAGCCGGGACCCGGCGCGGAGAACCACTCCGGCCCGGCCAAGGTCCTGAGCCTGGCCGCCCGGCGGCCAAAGTAGTCCGTTCACCCCCCCGCGGGAGGGAGTCGAGCGCCATGCCCAACCCGGAACATCCCCTGGCCCCGTTTCGCTTCCAGGTGCAGTTCAATCCCCGCTTCTCGGACCTGGACGCCTTCGGCCATGTCAACAACGCGCGATACTTGACTTATTTCGAGGAAGGCCGGGTGGGCTACCTGCGCGCCCTGGGCATCTTCCTGCCCCCGGCCTCGCCCATCTCCCTGGTCATCACCCGGGCCGAGTGCAACTATCACTCGCCGGTGCTGCACCACCACCAGGTGCAGGTGCACGTGCGGGCCGCGGACTGGGGCAAGGCCCGGTTCACCTTCCATTACGCGGTCTGGCTGCCGGAGGAGGACCTGTTGGCCGCCACCGGCTGCACCAAGGCCGTGGCCTGGCACCTGGGCCAGCGCAAGGCCACCGCGATTCCGGTCGAGTTTCTGGAGCGGATGCGGAGCTTCGAGGCGGGTGAAGCCAGCGGGAGCGACGGCCCGGCCCAGGCCTAGCCCCGGGCCGCCGGGCTCAGCCCTTGATCATGGTCTGCCAGAGGCCGATCACGGCCAGGCGGCGGGTGTTGAGCTGGTCCTTGAGCAGGCTCATCTTGTCGCGCGAGAGCCCCAGCCCGGAGAGCGCCAGGGGCTTGACCTCGGGCCGGTCCGGATTGCCGGAGTGGCCCAGGCCCAGGCTGCGGGCCATGAAATCAGCCACGTGCACCGCGGCCACCATGGGGAAATAGACCATCTGGCTGCTGGGCTCGTGGTGGTAGCCCATCACATCGCCGATCTGGGGGGGCAGGTCCCAGTGCTCGGCCAGGGCCAGGCCGATCTGGCCATGGTCCAGGTCCAGGGCCTTCTCGGCCGCGCGGTACGACAGCTTCTCCTTGATGATCAAATCCTTGAGCGTCTCGACCTCGTCGGGGAAGAAGGCCGCCAGCACCACCTTGCCCAGGTCGTGCAGCAGGCCCCCGGTGAAGGCCGCGTCGCGCGCCACCAGCTTGGTCTCGTCGGCCACGATGGCGGCGGCCTCGGCCACGGTCAGGGCGTGCAGCCACAACAGTTCGGCCGCGTTCTGGTTGCGGAAGGAGCTGGGGTGCAGAAAGCCCATCAGGCTGGCCCCCAGGCAGATGTTGCGGATCTCCTCGTAGCCCAGGGCCACCACCGCCCGGGCCACGGTCACGATCTGGTGGCGGAATCCATAATAAGCCGAGTTGGCCACCGCCAGGACCTTGGAGCTGAGGGCCTGGTCGTAGGTGATTATCTTTTCCAGGCTTTGCGCGGAGCTGCGTTCATCGTTGAGCAGGGCCAGGATTTGGCTCAACACGGGAGGCAGGGTGGGGACGTACCGGATTCCTTTGATAAAACGATGCGACATCTCAGTGTCCAGTGTTAAGGCGAGTTTGGCACATCCTTATTCACTCTGGACAATTCTACCGTAAGTGTCAACATGTGACTAATGTTATCAACTCAGTGAAATAGCATCACAATAGTTGCCAATTCACGGGAGGGCGCATGTCTGGCGGGCTTTCGCAAAAGCCTCCGGCCCCTGCCGCAGGCGTCCGGGACCCAGGCGGGGCAAATCCCGGCCCACGATTTCGCGCACCACCACGCCCTCCTGGCGCAGGCGCTCCACCTGGTCCTCGTATTGTTGTTGCCGGGCCGCGTCCACGGCCTGGCGCTGCAAACGCCAGGCGGACAGGGGCTGGCGCAGCCGGGCCAGGGGCGGTCCCTCCAGGCTGGCCGAGGGCAGCAGGTGCACCACCAGGCTGGCGGCGCCAAAATGCCGCGCGGCGGCCACCAGGGGGGCCTTGTCCACCAGGCCGCCATCCAGGAGCAGCCCGCCGGCGTGGGGCACCGCCGCGAAGAGCAGGGGCACCGCCCCGCTGGCCCGCACCGCCGGGGCCAGGGGGCCCTGAGTCAGCACCAGGCGCCGGTTGCGCACCAGGTCCAGGGCCACGATCAGGCAGCCCTTGGGGCAGTCCTCGAAGGTGTGGCAGGGCAGGTTTTCGTCCACCCGGCGCTGGAAGGCCTCGCCGGCCAGCCAGCCGGTGCGGCCGCGCAGGCCGCTGGCCAGCCAGCGCAGGAATTGCCCCGGCGAGGGCGGGTCCCAGAAGTCCGCCCGCCGGAGCTGGCTGAAACCGGCCAGCATGTCCCGGGGGGACATGCCCCCGGCGGCATAGGCCGCCACCAGGGCCCCGGAGCTGGCCCCGGCGTAGGCGTCGGGCTCCAGCCCCTGGTCGGCCAGGCCCTGGAGAAAGCCGGCGTGGGCGAAGAAGCCGAAATAGCCCGAGGACATCACCGCCACCAGGGGGCGGGGGAGGTCGCTTAGCACGGTAATAGTGTCATTTGTGTCGCGTTGATACGCCAAAACTTCACATGCAGGATTAAGTGAGGTTGCCTTGTTCGTCCAGGGGCAGGGGGCGGCCCTTGCGAAAAGCCAGGGCCTGGCCCGCGGCCAGGGCCCGGCCGTCCTCCTGCCAGACCCGGCAGTCGTAGAGCGCGGTCTTGCGGGTGGCATTGACCTCCCGGGCCTCGGCCAGCACCCGCGCGCCGGCCTGGGCCGGGGCCAGGTAGTTGATGTTCAGTTGCAGGGCCACCGCCACCTCGCCGTGGGCGTTGCAGGCCAACTGAAAGGCCTCGTCCAGGAGCGAGAAGACCGCTCCGCCGTGCATCATGCCGAAAATATTGCACAACTCCGGGGTGAAGTCCAGGCTCACCTGGGCGTAGCCGGGCTGGATGTCCAGCACCGTGATGCCCATCTTCTGGCGATAGGGCTCCCGCTGACTGCGGGCCCAGAGCTTGGCCAGGGCCTCGGTGGACATGAATCGCCTCCCTGGATGGTGATGAGGGCCGAGTTAAGATAACATGGCAGCCAGCCAAGGAGGCGGATTTTGCCCAAAAGACAGTCCCGCCGGCCCCAGCCGCCGGCCCAGACCCCGGAAATCGTGGTGCAGGTGGACCTGCACGACCTGGCCGCCGGCGGCAACGGCCTGGGCCGCCTGGCCGATGGCCGGGTGATCTTCGTGCGCGGCGGCCTGGCCGGCGAGACGGTGCGGGCCCGGATCCTGCGCCAGCGCAAGGACTACGCCGAGGCCGAGCTGCAAGAGGTTCTGGCGCCCTCGCCCCAGCGGGTGGAGCCGGTCTGCCCGGTCTATGGCCGCTGCGGCGGCTGCGACCTGATGCACCTGGACTACCCGGCCCAACTGGAGGCCAAGGCCGGCTGGGTGACCCGGGCCTTGCGCCGGCTGGAGGGCCTGCCCGAGGCCCGGGTGCTGGCCTCGCCCCTGGAATGGGGCTACCGCAACCGGGTGCGCCTGCAACTCAAACAGGGCGTGGCCGGGTTCTACGCCCGCCAGAGCCACCAGTTAGTGCCGGTGAAGCAGTGCCCGGTGGCCGCCGCGGGGGTCAACCGCCTTCTCCCGGAGCTGTCCTTGTCCCTGGGCGAACTGCCCTGGAGCGAATGCCGCTGGCTGGAGGTCCTGGCCGGCGAGGAAGGCCCGGCCCACCTGACCCTGGACTGGCCCTGGGAGGACCTGCCCGAGGACCTGGACGCCCTGGCCAGCGGCCTGGGCGTGGCCGGCATCCGCCTGGCCGGTCCCGAGGGCCTGGAGCCCTGGCCCCTGCGCCCGGAGACCGGTCTGGTCTATCATGAGGACCAGGGCCTGGCCCTGCGCGCCTTCCCCGGGCATTTCAGCCAGGTCAACTGGGCTGGCAACGCCAAACTGATCGCGGCCGTGCAAGATGCCGCCGCCGGGCTGGAGCCGGGCGCGGCCCTGGACCTCTACGCCGGCAGCGGCAACTTCAGCCTGCCGTTGCTGGCCGCCGGCTGGCGGGTGACCGCGGTGGAGGGCCAGGAGGAGGCGGCCCAGGCCGCCTTTGTCCAGGCCAACTGGGCCGGCCTGTCTGCTGGTCTCCAGGTCCGGGCCCAGGGCGCGGAACTGGCCCTGGGCCAGATGATCGAGGCTGGCCAGCGTTTCGACCTGGCGGTGCTGGACCCGCCCCGGGAAGGGGCCAAGGGCCTGATGCCCGGTCTGGCCGCCCTGGGTCCGCGCCGGGTGGTCTACGTCTCCTGTCATCCCGCGGCCCTGGCCCGGGACGCCCAGGAGCTGGCCGCCGCCGGCTACCGGCCCAGCGCCCTGACGGTGCTGGACCTGTTCCCCCACACCGGCCACGTGGAGGCGGTGCTTGTGCTGGATCGCTAGCGCGTTTCGCTGGTTGGCCCGGGCCGGCGCGGGCCTGGCCCTGGGACTGGCCCTGGCCGCGGGAGCCCAAGCCGTGGGACCCTTCACCCATCTGATCCTGGCCGAGAAGGTCGCGCCCCTGGCCCCGGACCAGGCCCGCGATCCCGTGGTGCGCCAGGCCCTGCGCCTGGGGGCCCTGGCGGTGGACGCCGGCTACTACAGCGACGACACCCCGGGCCTGGGCGAGGCTGCGCACCAGGTCCAGCCCTGGCGGGTCTGCCAGAACCTCCTGGAACTGGCCCAGGACGACGCGCAAAAGGCCTTTGCCCTGGGCTACCTCTCCCATGCCCTGATCGACCGCCTGGCCCACCAGGAACTGGTCAATCCCCTGGCCAAGGGGCCGTTCTCCCGCCAACCCCTGGACCACAAGCGGGTGGAGTGGGGCCTGGACTGCTGGTATCTGGCCCGGCCGGAGAACCAGTGGCTGTGGCAGGTGGGAGACCTGCAAAATCCGTCCGCCCGCGAGCTGTGGCGCGCGGCCCTGAACCAGGCCTGGGGGGTGGACATCGCGCCGGAATACCTGGACACCGCCCTGGCGGCCGAGATGCACGAGGTCTGGCGGCTGCCCCGGGTCTTCTGGTTCTCGGGCCAGACCACCCGCCCCGGGGTCTGGTGGGGCAACGCCCTGGGCTGGGCCCTGCACGACACCCTGCGCCCCCTGACCGTGGCCGTCCTGCGCTGGCAGGGGGGACACCTCAACCAGATCGCGGTCCTGGACGCCAGGCCGGCCCGACCCGGGGATATCTCCAGGCTGCGCCGGCTCCTGGACCAGACCGTCAGCCAGGCCCAGGCGATCCTGGCCGGCGGGGCCTGGCCCGAGGGCGACCTGGACGCCGACCCCAACTGCGCGGCCGGGGACTGCCCGGACCTGCGCGCGGCCCAGACCTGGCTGCGCGGCCTGGGGGCGATGGAATAGGCCGGCAAGTCTGATGGCGCCGCTCCTTTTGGGTGTGCGCTCGGTTGACCATCCCCGCGATTTGCGGCTAACATAACCCAAAAGGACTGAGCGCGGTTCATTTCGAGCTTCGTGAGCCCACCCGGCTTTATGGACCAATCCTGGCGCGAACGTCCCTTGTCCGGACCGGGAGATCGCACCATGCGCAAGTGCTCGGGCAACAACAGCAACGAGTGGGGATTCGACGCTATCTTCGAGGTCGAGTGCCGCCATTGCGGCAATCTGGTGGAGTTCTTCAAGGACGAGATCACCCGTCGTTGCCCCCGATGCCGGCAGACCGTGGCCAATCCTCGCCAGGACTATGGTTGCGGGCAGTGGTGTTCTTCCTCCTCGCCGCACATGCGCAACTTTTGTCCCAAGTTCAAGCGCTCCAAGGATCGCTTCCAGGGTCACGTCATCGCCTAGCCGTGTCGCGCCAGAGCAAGGTGAACCCACCGCTGCGACGGCTCCTCACCTCCCACCCCTCGCGCGCGCTATAATCAGGATGGGCGCGCCAAGCCCTGAAGGTTCGGGGTTTTCTGGCCCGGGAACCAGCACCACACGCCCTTTGCGGGAGAAGGCCATGTCCGCGCCACGCATCATCCTGGTTGGCCTGCTGCTCCTGCTGGGCGGGCTGGCCGCGCCGCCGGCCCAGGCCCTGACCGCCCAGCAGGTGCTCAAGCTGCGCCAGGCCGGAGTCAGCGACGAGACCATCCGGATGCTGATCGAGAACGAGATGGCCCAGGCCGGCCAGCCCGGGCGCTATGTGGTGGAATCCGGCGGGGGCAGCCAGCGCATCCTCTACCAGGCCGGCTCGGGCGGCCCGGCCGCGCCCCTGCCCCTGAGCCCGGAGCAGGCCGCCGACCCCAACCTGGGCCTGATCCTGGGGGCGCAACCCAGCCAGGACCTGGTGGTCAAGGAAGAACGGCCGCAGGTCTCCCAGGCCCTGCCCCTGAGCCAGGGCCAGACCGTCACCACCCACCGCAGCTACGTGCTGCTCCTGGAGAGCCACCGCAACCTGGACCCGGCCCAGAAGCGGGCCCGGGAGCTGAGCGCCCAGGGCATCGAGGCCAAGGTGGAGAGCGTGGACCTGGGCCAGAAGGGGCGTTGGTATCGGGTGGTGCACGGCGGGTTCCCGGACCGGGAGACGGCCCAGGCCAAGGGCGAGGAGCTCAAGCGGGTGGGCGGGGTGGACAGCTACACCGTCCTGAACCCCTAAGCGCCTGATATTTCCTGGCCCCGGCGGGCATGCCTTGCCCGGGGCGGGGCGGGCATGGTAGAAACCGGTCCCAGGCCCCCGGCCCAACCCCATCCCCCAGCCAAGGCGGATCTTGTGGAACCCCTGGAGCTCTTCGCCCGCCGCCAAGTCCTGAGCGTCAGCCAGTTGGTGGGCCAGATCAAGGACCTGGCCGAGGGGCACTTTGATTTCGTCTGGGTGGAGGGCGAGATCACCGGCCTGCGCCGGCCGGGCAGCGGCCATCTCTACTTCGCCCTCAAGGACGACCAGGCCATGCTGCGGGCGGTGCTCTTCCGCCACCAGGCCGCCCTGATCCGTTTCCAGCTGGAGGACGGCCAGCGGGTGCTCTGCCAGGGCCGGGTCAGCGTCTACACCGCGCGCGGCGAGATGCAATTGATCGTGGACGTGGTGGAGCCGCGCGGGGCCGGGGCCCTGGCCCTGGCCTTCGAGCAGCTCAAGCGCCGCCTGGAGGCCGAAGGGCTCTTCGACCCCGAACGCAAGCGCCCCCTGCCGGACCTGCCGCAAAAAATCGCGCTGGTCACCTCGCCCAGCGGCGCGGCCATCCGCGACTTCCTGCACGTCCTGCACCGCCGTTTCGACCGGGTCGCGGTGGCCGTCTATCCGGTGCCGGTGCAGGGCGAGGACGCCGCCCCGGCCATGGTCCAGGCCCTGGCCGACCTGGCGGCCTGGGGCTGGCCGGAGGTGATCGTGCTGACCCGGGGCGGGGGCTCGCCCGAGGACCTCTGGGCCTTCAACGACGAGCAATTGGCCCGGGCCATCGCCGCCTGCCCCATCCCGGTGGTCTCGGCCGTGGGGCACGAGATCGACGTCACCATCAGCGACCTGGTGGCCGACCTGCGCGCGCCCACGCCCTCGGCCGCGGCCGAGCTCCTGGTGCGCAACCGGGCCGAGCTGACCGCCCGTTTGCGCAACCTGGAACTCCGCCTGGCCCGCCTGGGCGGCCGCCTGGTGGCCCGGCGGCGGGAGCGCCTGGCGGTCTATGAGCGGGTCCTGCGCGATCCCCGCCGCCGCCTGGCCGATCTGCGCCTGCGCCTGGACGACCTCCTGGGCCAGGGCCAGGCCGCCCTGGAGACCGCCCTGCACCGCCGGGCGCGCGGATTGGGGGGCCTGCGGGAGCGGCTTCTGGCCCGCCGGCCGGACCAGCGCCTGGTCCGGCTCCAGGCCCGGCGGCAAGCCCTGGCCTATCGCCTGAACACTTTACTGATACAAATCCTGCGCGCGGACCGGGCCGCCCTGGATCAGGCCCAGGCCCGGCTGCGCTCCCTGAGCCCCCTGGCGGTGCTGGGCCGGGGTTATGCCCTGGCCCGGGACGAGCAGGGCCGGGTCCTGCGTCGGGCCGACCAGGCCCAGCCGGGCCAGGCCTTGCGGGTGCTCCTGGCCCAGGGCGCGCTCAAGGTGCGGGTGGAGGAAGTGGAGCCGTGAAGCATCTCTGGCATTGGGGGGCGCTCTTGATCCTGCTGCTCGCCGCCGCGCCGGCCCTGGCCGCGCCGGCGATCCAACTGGACCCGTCCAGCCTGGCCCAGGGCCAGCCGGCCCGGCTGCGGGTTTGCCTGGAGGGCGCGGTCAGCCAGGCCGAGGTGCGCCTCCTGGGGCGCGAGGCCCCCCTGGCCCAAGGCGCGGACGGCTGCTGGCAGGGCCTGGCGGCGGCGGACCTGGAGGCCCCGGTCGGGGCCGCGACCCTGGAGATCGTCAGCCAGGGCCGGGTCTTGGCCAGCCGCCAGGTCATGGTCAAGGCCCACGACTATGGCGAGCGCCGGATCACGGTGGAGGGCAAGTACGTGGAGCCCGACCCCGCCCAACTGGCCCGCCATTGGGACGAAGTGGCCAAGATGAAGCAGGCCTACGCCCTGGCCACTCCGCGTCAGCTTTGGGCCAGCCCCTGGCGGCCGCCCCTGGACAGCGTGGTGGTCAGCCCCTTTGGCCGGCGCAGCGTGGTCAACGACCAGCCCCGCAGCCCCCATGGCGGGGTGGACCTGCGGGCCGGGGTGGGCACCCCGGTCCTGGCCCCGGCCCCGGGCCGGGTGGCCCTGGTGCTGGACACCTTTTTCGGCGGTCTGACCCTGATGATCGACCACGGCCTGGGCCTGATCAGCGCCTATCGCCATCTGAGCCAGGCCTCGGTCAGCGAGGGCCAGATGGTCAAGGCCGGCCAGGTGATCGCCCTCAGCGGGGTGAGCGGGCGCATCACCGGGCCGCACCTGCACTTCGACCTGCACTGGGCCGGGGCCAGGGTGGACCCCCTGGCCTGGATCGCCCTGAGCCGCCAGCCGTCCCCCGGTCCGGCGGCGGTCAAGCCCGCGCCCGCCCATCCGGCGCGGACCAAGGAGAGGAAATAATGGCCAAGGCCAAGAAGGAAGGCAGCTTCGAGCAGGGCCTCAACCGCCTGGAGGAGATCGTGGCCCGCCTGGAGGGCGAGGACCTGGACCTGGAAGAGTCCCTGGCGCTGTTCGAGGAGGGCGTCAAGCTGGCCGAGACCTGCGGCCAGCGCCTGGACGCGGCCGAGAAAAAGGTGGCCCTGTTGCTCAAGGACCGCGAGAAGGGCCTGGTGGAGACCCCCTTCAGCCCGGCCCCGGGCGAGGAGGACTGAGGTGGCCGGCGATCTGAAGGCCTACCTGAAAGCCCAACGCGAGCTGGTAGACGCGGCCCTGGATCGCCACCTGCCCAGCGACGAGGCCGGCGGCCAGATCCTGAAGGCCATGCGCTACAGCCTGTTCGCCGGCGGCAAGCGCCTGCGGCCCATCCTCTGCCTGGCCGCGGCCCAGGCCCTGGGCGGCGATCCCCAGCGGGTGATGTACTGCGCCTGCGCCCTGGAGATGATCCACACCTACAGCCTGGTGCACGACGACCTGCCCGGCATGGACGACGACGACTTCCGGCGCGGGGCGCCCACCAACCACAAGGTCTTTGGCCAGGGCCTGGCCATCCTGGCCGGCGACGGCCTGCTGACCCAGGCCATGGTGCTGCTGAGCGACCCCAGGGCCATCGGCGACCTGGAGCCCTGGCGGGCCCTGACCGCCGCCCATCTGGTGATGCGCGCCTCCGGCCGCGAGGGCATGGTGGGCGGCCAGGCCGCCGACCTGTTGGCCGAGCGCCAGGACCCGGACCTGGCCACGGTGCAGTTCATCCACGCCCTCAAGACTGGGGCCCTGATCAGCGCCTCCCTGGAGGCCGGCGCGCTCCTGGCCGGCGGCGACCAGGAGCAGGTCACGCTTCTCTCGCGCTACGGCCGGCGCATCGGCCTGGCCTTCCAGATCGCCGACGACCTGCTGAACCTGACCGGCGACGCCGCCACCCTGGGCAAGGCCATCGGCAGCGACGAGGCCCGGGGCAAGATGACCTATCCTGCGGTGGTGGGTCCGGCCCAGGCCCGGGAGACCGGCCAGCGCCTGGTGGACGAGGCGGCCAGGCTGTTGGAGCCCCTGGGCGAGCCGGCCTGGCCCCTGCGCGCCCTGGCGGCCTACATCATGGAGCGCACCCACTGAAGCCAAAAACCGGGCGGGGAGCCCCCGGCCGGCCCAAAACGGTTTTCCCGGCGCGGGGTTGGCCCAGACGCCTTAAGGCTTGGCAATCGTTTGGCATCGCGGGCGGCCCCCGGCCCGGACGCCGGTCCGGGAGCGGATCAGGTTGCGTAAGCGGCGGCCAGGCTTCACAATTGCTCCAGACCACGGCAATGCCCGGCCGGTCGACGGCGATCCTGCAACCAGGGGAGAATGTTGGAACAGTCCCTGCCTGTCAGAGCATCCCTGTTGGAGAGGATCGACTCTCCGGCTGATCTGAAGGCCCTTGGCCCCGAGGACCTGGAACGTCTGGCCGCCGAGGTCCGCCAGCGGATCATCGAGACCGTGACCCGCACCGGCGGCCACCTGGCCCCCAGCCTGGGGGTGGTGGAGCTGACCCTGGCCCTGCTCAAGGTCTTCCACCGGGTGGAGGACCGCATCGTCTGGGACGTGGGCCACCAGACCTACGCCCACAAGCTGCTCACCGGCCGGCGCGACCAGTTCGCCAGCCTGCGCCAGTTGGGCGGGCTCTCCGGCTTCCCCAAGCGGGGCGAGAGCCCCTACGACGCCTTTGACACCGGCCACTCCTCCACCAGCATCTCCGCCGCCCTGGGCATGGCCTATGCCAAGCGCCTGAACGGCGATCCCGGCCGGGTGGTGGCGGTGATCGGCGATGGTTCGCTCACCGCCGGCATGGCCTTCGAGGGCCTCAACCAGGCCGGGTTCATGGACCAGGACCTGATCGTGGTCCTGAACGACAACGGCATGTCCATCGCCCGCAACGTGGGCGCGCTCTCGCGCTTCATGTCCCGCGCCCTGACCGGCAAGGCCTACATGACCTTCCGCAAGGACCTGGAGCGCTGGCTCAAGGGTGTGCCGGGCATCGGCCGCGACCTGCTGGACCTGGCCCGGCGCTCGGAGGAGTCCTTCAAGACCTTCAGCACCCCGGGCATGCTCTTCGAGGCTTTTAAGTTCAACTACATCGGCCCGGTGGACGGCCACAACCTGGAGTGGCTGGGCGAGACCTTCGAGAACGTGGCCCGCCAGCAGGGCCCGCAGTTGGTCCACGTGCTGACCACCAAGGGCAAGGGCTACGCCCCGGCCGAGGCCGACCCCAGCCATTTCCACGGGGTGGGGGCCACCAAGCCCCGGCCCAGCCACGCCCCGGACGAGACCGAGGCCCCGACCGAGCCCCCGGCCAGCCCGCCGCCGCCCACCTACACCGAGGTTTTTGGCCGCACCATGGTGGAGCTGGGCCAGGCCAACCCCCGCATCGTGGCCATCACCGCCGCCATGCCCGAGGGCACCGGCCTCAACGCCTTTGCCGAGGTCCTGCCCGAGCGCTTCGTGGACGTGGGCATTGCCGAGCAGCACGCGGTGACCTTCGCCGCCGGCCTGGCCTCCCAGGGTTTCCGGCCGGTGGTGGCCATCTACAGCACCTTCATGCAGCGGGCCTTTGACCAGGTGGTGCACGACGTCTGCCTGACCAACCTGCCGGTGATCCTGGCCATGGACCGGGGCGGCATCGTGGGCGAGGACGGGGCCACCCACCAGGGGGTGCTGGACCTGAGCTTCCTGCGCTGCGTGCCCAATCTCTCCTTGCTGGCCCCGGCCGACGAGGACGAGCTGCGCCACATGCTGCACAGCGCCCTCATGCACGACGGCCCGGTGGCCCTGCGCTACCCCCGGGGCCGGGGCCTGGGCGTGGCCTGCGATGGCCCCCTGCGCGAGCTGCCCTGGGGCAAGGCCGAGCTGCGCCAGGAGGGCCAGGATGTCTGCCTGATCGGCATCGGGGCCGGCATGGCCGCGGCCAGCGCCGCCGCCGCGGAGCTCTCCGCCAGCGGGGTCGGGGTGGCCCTGATCAACGCCCGCTTTGCCAAGCCCCTGGACCGCGACCTGATCCTGGAGTGGGCCGGGCGGACCAGGCGGGTGGTCACCGTGGAGGAGAACGTCAAGGCCGGCGGCTTTGGCGCGGCGGTGCTGGAGGCCCTGGCCGAGGCTGGGCTGTCCGAAGTGGCGGTGCGTCTGGTGGGCGTGGGCGACATCTTCGTGGAGCACGGCAGCCAGCAGCAGTTGCGCGGCCTCTACGGCCTGGACGCCGCCGCCGTGGTCCAGGCCGCCCGCGAACTCCTGGCCTGAGCGTGGCCAAGGGACCCCGCCTGGACCAGCGCCTGGTGGAGTTGGGCCTGGCCGACAGCCGCCAGCGGGCCCAGGGCCTGATCCTGGCCGGGCTGGTGCGCATCGATGGCCAGCCGGCCAAAAAGGCCGGCCAGCCGGCCCCGCCCGGGGCGCGGATCACGGTGGACGGTCCCGAACATCCCTATGTCTCGCGCGGCGGGCTCAAGCTGGCCGGGGCCTTGGATCATTTCGCCTTGGATGTCGCGGGCCTGGCCTGCCTGGAACTGGGCATCAGCACCGGGGGGTTCAGCGACTGCCTGTTGCAGCGCGGCGCGGCCGCCATCACCGGGGTGGACGTGGGCTACGGCCAGTTGGCCTGGAAGCTGCGCCAGGACCCGCGCGTCAGCCTGCACGAGCGGGTCAACGCCCGCCAGATGCCACCGGACATGGCCCCCGGCCCCTTTGACCTCTGCGTGATCGACGTCTCCTTCATCAGCCTGACCCTGGTCCTGCCCCAGGCCCCGCCCCGCCTCCGGCCCGGCGGCCACCTGCTCTGCCTGGTCAAGCCCCAGTTCGAGGCCGGCCGGGAGTGGGTGGGGGAGGGCGGGGTGGTGCGCGATGAAGCCGCCCGCCAGGCGGCGGTGGACAAGGTGGCCGCCTCTCTCGTCGGCCTGGGTTTTTTGGTCCTGGGCCAGTGCGACAGCCCCATCGAGGGGCCGGCCGGCAACCGCGAGTTCTTCCTCCTGGCCCGCTGGCCCCCAGCCGCGCCCGTCAGCTAACAACCCAAATCATCAGGTCAATTCATGGCCACCACTCCCGCACAGCCTTCAGCGTCCCGCGCCGGGGATGGCATCCTGTCCCTGATGGCCGGGGCCAGCCTGATCAGCTTCTCGGCGGTCTGCGTCAAGCTGGCCCACGTCGGTCCCACCATGGCCGGGTTCTACCGCATGTTCTTTGGCGGCCTGGTCCTGGCCGGCCTGCTCCTGGCCCAGGGGGTGAAGCTCCGGGTGCCCCGCCGCGACCTGGGCCTGTCCCTGGCCTGCGCCTTCTTCTTCGCCCTGGACCTGACCTTCTGGCACCGCTCCATCCACTACGTCGGTCCGGGCCTGGGCACCATCCTCTCGAATTTCCAGGTCTTCTTCCTGGCCGGCATCGGGGCGCTGTTCTTTGGCGAGCGCCTGGGCTGGCGGCTGGCGGTGGCCATCCCCCTGGCCCTGGGGGGGCTCTTTCTCCTGGTGCGGCCGGACCGCGCCGGACTGCCCCCGGACTACCTGCCCGGGGTGGGCTTCGGCCTGCTCACCGCCCTGGTCTACGCCGCCTACCTGCTGACCCTGCGCCGGCTCCAGGCCGAGCACGCCCCGGACCGGGTGCGGGCCAACATGGTGATCATCAGCCTGGCCTGCGCCGCCATGCTGGGGGGCGAGGCCTGGCTGCTGGGCGAGAGCTTCGCCATCCCCGACGCCCAGTCCTGGGGCGCGCTCCTGGGCTATGGCCTGGTGGGCCAGGTCCTGGGCTGGGTCTTCATCTCCCGGGGCCTGCCCCGCACCCCCGCCGCCCGGGCCGGCCTGATCCTGCTCCTGCAGCCCACCCTGTCCTTTGTCTGGGACCTGCTCTTCTTCGCCCGGCCCACCACCCCGGTGGAGTTGGTGGGGGCGGTGGGGGCCCTGGTGGCCATCTATCTGGGCGCCACCAGCCGGACCTGAGCAAAGCTCGGCTTGCCCCGCGCCGCCGCCGGTGTTATTAAAAAAAGATATGCATTTAACCAATTAGGAGTGCCGCATGGCCGTCAAGAAGCCCGCCGCCCCAGCCGCCAAACTGAGCAAGAAGGAATTCAAGGCCTTAAGCGAGAAGCTGCTCCTGCAGCCCAAGACCGTCTGGGAGCAGGCCGACGCCAAGACCCGCGCGGAGATCTTCGCCCTGGCCGAGGACTACAAGACTTTCATGGACCAGGCCAAGACCGAGCGCCGGGCGGTGGCCACCATCCGGGCCGCGGCCGAGCAGGCCGGCTTCAAGCCCCTGGGGCCCAAGGCCAAGGGCGGGCGCTACTACGCCGAACTGGCGGGCAAGGCCATCGCCCTGCTGGTCCTGGGCAAGCAACCGGTGGTCCAGGGCGTGCGCATGATCGGCAGCCACATCGACGCCCCCCGCCTGGACCTCAAGATGCACCCCCTGTTCGAGAACCAGGACCTGGCCTTCCTCAAGACCCACTACTACGGCGGGATCAAGAAATACCAGTGGTTCGCCCGGCCCCTGTCCCTCATCGGCGTGGTCTGCACCGCCGAGGGCCGGACCGTGGAAATCAACGTGGGCGACGCGCCCGACGATCCGGTCTTCACGGTGCTGGACCTGTTGCCCCACCTGAGCCGCAAGAGCCAGGAGGGCAAGAAGCTCTCCGAGGCCTTCGAGGCCGAGCGCATGAACCTGGTCATCGCCGGCCTGCCCCTGGAGGGCGAGGGCAACGGCGACAGGATCAAGCTGGCGGTGATGCAGCTCCTTAATCAGCGCTACGGCATCGTGGAGGCCGACCTGATCAGCGCCGAGCTGGAGATCGTGCCCGCCGGCAACGCCCGTGACGTGGGCTTTGACCGCGCCCTGGTGGGGGCCTATGGCCAGGACGACCGGGCCAGCGCCTTCGCCAGCCTCCGGGCCGTCCTGGGGCTCAAGAGCCCGGCCGTGCCGGCCCTGGCGATGTTCTACGACAAGGAGGAGATCGGCAGCGAGGGCATGAGCGGGGCCCAGAGCCGCTGGATCGAGCACCTGATCGCGGCCATGCTCCAGGCCAACGGCGAGACAGCCGACTACCTGGGCGTCTCCCGCGCCCTGGCCGCCAGCAAGGTCCTCTCGGCCGACGTCAACGCCGCCCTGGACCCGGACTATCCCGAGGTGCACGAGAAGAACAACGCCGCTCGCCTGGGCTATGGCGTCACCCTGACCAAGTACACCGGCCACGGCGGCAAGTACGGGGCCTCCGACGCCAACGCCGAGTTCGTGGCCTGGCTGCGCGGGGTCTGGGAAAAGGCCGGGGTCACCTGGCAGGCCGCCGGCATGGGCAAGATCGACGAGGGCGGCGGCGGCACCGTGGCCAAGTTCCTGGCCGCCTATGGCGCGGACGTGGTGGACGTGGGCCCGGCCCTGTTGTCCATGCACTCGCCCTTCGAGATCATGCACAAGGCCGACCTCTGGTCCTCGGTCCAGGCCTACCAGGCCTTTTTCGTCGCCAAATAGGATAAGAACGCGCGGGGGAGCCCTTTTTCGTGCCGAAAAAGGGTACTCCTCCTCATCCCAACCAGCTTTGCTGGCTGGGGACCCCGCCCCGCACCCCCTTCTAAAAAGGCCAGGCGAAAAGGCTCAAGCCCCTTGGCCCGAGGTGCGACACCACGCACCAAGGATAAGGCGCGAGACCGGCAACATCTTGGAAACAGGCGTCATGGCGAGAAGCGCAGCGACGGGGCAATCTTCCGAATTCAGTTCTTGATCGTCACCTAGCTGCTGAACTCGGCCGGGGCGAAGATCCGCTCTCCGGCCATCACCCGGCAGAGAGCCACGGCCTTCATCAGGGCCGGGTCGGTGACGTCGACCATGGCCGCGCCGAGCCCCGCGCCAAAGGCCGCCGCCAGGAAGGCCGGCCCCACGAACCCGGCCCGGGCCGCGGCCGTGGCCGTGGTCAGGTTGCTCACCGCCAACAGGGTCCGGGGCGCGGGCTCGAACAGGAAGGGGATCGCCCGCAAGGTGGCCAGCACCGCCGCCGCCTGGGCCTCGCCCCCGGGCAGGGCCAGGGGCAGCACCATGGGGTCGATCAACAGGCGCGGGCCGCTGATCCCCCGCCGCGCGGCTTCCTCCACGATCAGGGCGGTCAGGGCCAGGCGCTCTTCGGCGTCGGCCGGGGTGGTGGCGGTCATGGCCGCCGCCACCAGGGAAAGCCCGTGGGCCGCGGCCAGCTCCAGCACCGGGACTAGGCGGCCATCCTCGGCGGTGGCCATGTTCAGCACCGGCGGCCGCGAGCAGAACTCCAGGGCCAGGGCCAGCTCGTCGGGCCGGGGGGTGTCCAGCACCAGGGGCAGGTCGCAGGCCGCCTCGGCAGTGGTCACCAGCCAGCGCCAGACCTCGGCCCGTTCGTTTTTAGGCAGAAAGCCGGGGTTGAGGTCCAGCCAGTCCGCCCCGCTGGCGGCCAGGCGGCGGCAGAGGGCGTCCAGGGCCTCAGCATCGCGCTGGGCGATGATCCGGCGCACGCTGGGCCGGCCGGCGCTGAGATTGTCGGCCACGATGATCATGGCCGGAGTCTAGCCCGCGCCGCATCCCCTGGCAAGCCGGGAAGCGGGCCTGGCTTGTCTTGGCGGTATGATTGCGGTATCTGTAGATTCAGGTCAAGCCGCCAACCCTGGGAGCGGGGCGGGAGATGGAAGAAAAGCTGCGCAAAAACACCCCGCTGATCCACGAGGTCGCCCGTCGCCACGGGGTCCGGCGGCTGCGGGTTTTCGGCTCCCAGGCCCGGGACCAGGCCCGGCCGGACAGCGATCTGGACCTGCTGGTGGACCTGGAGCCGGAGCGCACCCTGCTGGACTTGATCGCCTTGCGCCAGGACCTGGAAGACGTCCTGGGCTGCCGGGTGGACGTGGTCACCGAGTCCGCCTTGAGCCCCCACCTGCGGGATGAAGTCCTGGCCCAGGCGCGGCCGCTATGAAACAGGACGGCTTCTATCTGCGCCATATAGCGGACGCCATCGCCAAGATCGAGCAGTACGCCAGCGTGGGACGGGAGACCTTCCTGGGGCAGTCCCACTGGCATGACGCCGCCATCCGTCAGTTGGAAATCATCGGCGAGGCCACCAAAAAGCTGTCACCGGAGTTGAAGGACCAGCACCCGGACATCCCCTGGAGGCGCGTCGCCGGCCTGCGCGACGTGTTGATTCACGATTATTTCGGGGTCGACCTGGCCATGGTCTGGGGTGTGATCCAGAAGGACATTCCATTGTTGCGCGACAAGATCCACTCCATGTTGGGACAGATGCCACCCGGGGCGGGAAACCCAGACCAATCATGAAAAGCACGACCCTGCTCGCCTTGCGGCAAAACCTGGAAAAAGCCGAGGCCGCGCGCCTCTCGCCCCGGGCCTGCCCCAGCGCCCAGGCCATCCGCCGCGCGCCGGACGCGATCGCGGCCCAGGGCCACCGCCTGGACTTCGCCCTGGACGCCGACCGGGTGCTGCACTCCCTGGCTTACACCCGCTACATCGACAAGACCCAGGTCTTTTCCCTGCTGGACAACGACCACATCACCCACCGGGTGCTGCACGTGCAACTGGTGAGCAAGATCGGCCGCACCGTGGGCCGTCTGCTGGGTCTGAACGAGGACCTGATTGAGGCCATGGCCCTGGCCCACGACATCGGCCACCCGCCCTTTGGCCACGACGGCGAGACCTTTCTCTCCGAAAAATGCCGGGAGCACGGCCTGGGCAAGTTTCAGCACGCCCTGCAGGGGGTTCATTTCCTGGAGCAGGTGGAGCACGGCGGAAGGGGCCTCAACCTCAGCCTCCAGGTCCTGGACGGGGTGCTCTGCCACGACGGCGAGGTGCACAGCGTGCGCCTGGCCCCCCGGCCGGACAAGACCTTCGCCGACCTGGACGCCGACCTGGCCCGAAAGTCGGCCGAGCCCCAGACCCCGCTGATCCCCATGACCATGGAAGGCTGCGTGGTGCGCATCTGCGACACCGTGGCCTACATCGGCCGCGACTTCGAGGACGCCATCCGGGTGGGTCTGGTGGAGCGCGCCGATTTGCCGGAGGAGGTGGCCGAGGTCCTGGGCCGCAGCAACGGCACCATGGTCTACCGCCTGGTGGAGGACCTGGTGGCCCACAGCGTGGACCAGGACCAGATCGGCTTCTCGCCGACGGTGGGCCAGGCCCTGGGCCGGCTCAAGCGATTCAATTACGAGCGCATCTACCTGCACCCGGCCATCAAGACCGAGCACCACAAGATCCACGAGATGTTCCGCCGCCTGTTCGACCGCTTCCTGGAAGACCTGGGCCAGGAGCGGGCTGACAGCCCCATCTTCACGCAGTTCTTGGACGACCTGTGGCCCGAATACCGCCAGGCCAACCCGCCGGCCGCGGTGGTGCGGGATTTCATCGCCGGCATGACCGACGAATATTTCCTGCGCAGCTACCGTGACCTGCTCCTGCCCCGCCGCCTGCCCCGCCATCTGGGCGGCCGGCCGGACTGAGCGCTCAATCGCCCCAAGTAGGGCTCAGGCCTGGGAAATCCCGAGCAATACAATCGGCTGCTTAGTCGTTAAGGCATTAAGTGAATCACGGTTCATCATTTGAACCATGTTTCACAATGCTACTGATTCTGCATAGTTGGCCTTTTGTCCCTTGACAAGCCAAAAGCCGGTTAGCTACAAAAAAGTTACCCTTTGCGCCGCCGACGCCCTGGCCCGGCCCCACCTCGGCCCCTGGGCGCGTTGAGGAATGGCGCATTCAGCCTCGGGCTTTTCCAACTGACCCCGCTCGCTGGTAGCGGATCGGCGGAACGCGCGAACGGTTCCAGCCGGGGAGACTCTATGGCGGTCCAACCTGGTCCGGGCTCCCGAACCCTGCCCCCTCAAGCCAAGGAGCCGGCGCAACTGATCCTGGAGGACATCCATCTGCGCTTCGGCGGGCTCAACGCCCTGAGCGGCGTCAGCTTTGGGGTCAAAAAAGGCGCCATCCAGGCCATCATCGGCCCCAACGGCGCGGGCAAGACCTGCATCCTCAATTGCATCTGCCGCTTCTACCACCCCTATCGCGGCAGCATCAGCTTCGAGGGCCGCGACATCTCCCACATCCCCACCCACCGGGTGGCCGAGCTGGGCATCGCCCGCAGCTTCCAGAACATCGAGTTGTTCCGGGGCATGACCGTGATGGACAACATCAAGCTGGGCCATCACGTACACATGCACGGCGGCTTCATCTCCGGCGGGCTCTACCTGGGCAAGGCCCGGCGCGAGGAGACCCGGGTGCGCAAGGAGATCGAGGAGCGCATCATCGATCTGCTGGAGATCGAGGCCATCCGCAAGAAGGTCGTGGGCACCTTGCCCTATGGCCTGCAAAAGCGGGTGGAGCTGGCCCGAGCCCTGGCCATGAAACCCAAGGTCCTGCTCCTGGACGAGCCCATGGCGGGCATGAACCTGGAGGAGACCGAGGATATGGCCCGCTTCATCCTGGACGTCAACGACGAGTGGGGGGTGACCATCGTGCTGATCGAGCACGACATGGGCGTGGTGATGGACATCAGCGACAACGTGGTGGTGTTGGACTTCGGCACCAAGATCGCCCAGGGCGCGCCCGAGGAGGTGAGCAAGAACCCCCACGTGGTGGAGGCCTACCTGGGCTCGGAGGCGGCCGCCCACTCCAAGCTGGGGCTATGAGGCCCCGCCCGGGCGCGAGCGGCGCCCCCACGCCCCGGAGCCTGAAACTAACGCCCTTCCAGCCGGGAGATAACTCACCGTGCCCCTGACCTACATCAAGGCCCAAGAACCGGGCGTTGACATCGCCAACTGGACCCTGCCGCGGCTGCTGCGCCAAAACGCGGACAAGTACGGCCAGGACAAGGTGGCCCTGCGCGAGAAGGAGTACGGCATCTGGCAGGACGTCAGTTGGCGGCAATACCAGGAGCGGGTCAAGCACTTCGCCCTGGGCCTGGCCGCCCTGGGCTTTGCCGACGACGACGCCCTGGCCATCATCGGCGACAACCGGCCCGAATGGGTCTACGCCGAGCTGGCCGCCCAGTCGCTCAAGGGCCGGCCCCTGGGCATCTACCAGGACTCCATCCTGACCGAGGTGGCCTACGTCATCGAGCACAGCGGGGCGCGCTTCGTGGTGGCCGAGGACCAGGAGCAGACCGACAAGGTCCTGGACATGAAGGAGAAGCTGCCCAACCTCAAGAAGGTGATCTACACCGATCCCAAGGGCATGCGCCACTACGACGACCCGCTTCTCATCTTCTTCCCGGAGGTGGAGGAGCTGGGCCGCAGGTTCGAGAAGGAAAATCCCGGCTTTTACGAGCAGTCGGTGGCCCGCCTGACCCCGGAGGACGTGGCCCTGGTGGCCTACACCTCCGGCACCACCGGCTTTCCCAAGGGCTCGCTCTTGACCCACCGCAACATGCTGAAGATGGCCATGAACCTCAACCAGGTGGACCCCAAGCTGCCTGACGACGAGTTCGTCAGCTTCCTGCCCCTGCCCTGGATCGGCGAGCAGATGATGAGCGTGGCCACCGCCCTGGCCATCGGCTTCACGGTCAACTTCCCCGAGTCGCCCGAGACGGCCATGCAGGACCTTTACGAGATCGGGCCCAACGTGGTCTTCAGCCCACCCCGGGTCTGGGAGCAGATGTCGCGCTCGGTGATGGTCAAGCACCTGGACGCCAGCTGGTTCAAGCGCCTCGTCTACCGCCTGTGCATGCCCATCGGCTACCAACTGGCCGATTTCCATTTCGAGAAGAAAGCCCCGCCTTTTTTCTGGAAGTTGATGTACGCCCTGAGCTATTGGCTGCTCTTCCGCGCCCTCAAGGACCGCCTGGGCTTTGCCAACATCCGCTCCGCCAGCACCGGCGGCGCGGCCCTGGGGCCGGACGTGTTCCGCTTCTTCCACGCCTGCGGGGTGAACCTCAAACAGATCTACGGCCAGACCGAGATCAGCGGCATCAGTTGCATCCACCGGGCCGGCAACGTGGACTTCACCAGCGTGGGCCAGCCCATCCCGGACACCGAGGTGCAGATCTTCGACCCCGACCCCGAGGGGGTGGGCGAGATCGTCTCCCGCTCCCCGGCCCTGTTCCAGGGCTATCTCAAGAACGACGAGGCCACCCGGGAGACCATCGTGGAGGGCTGGCTGCACAGTGGCGACGCCGGCTATCTCACCGAGGGCGGCCAGCTGGTCTGCATCGACCGCATCAAGGACCTGATGCGCCTGAAGAGCGGGGCCCGTTTCTCGCCGATGTTCATCGAGAACAAGCTCAAGTTCTGCCCCTACATCGTGGAGTGCATCGTGCTGGGTCACGAGCGGGACTACCTGACCGCCATGATCTGCATCGACTACAAAAACACCGGCAAATGGGCCGAGGAGCACCGCCTGGGCTACACCACCTACACCGACCTGGCCTCCAAGTCGGAGGTCTACGACCTGATCGAGCGCGAGGTGGTGCGGGTGAACCGGGTGCTGCCCGAGAAGGCCCGGGTGCAGAAGTTCCTGCTCCTGTACAAGGAGTTCGACCCCGACGACGAGGAGCTGACCCGCACCCGCAAGCTGCGGCGCAAGTTCATCGCCCAGCGCTACACCCAGGAGATCGAGGCGCTCTACAGCGAGGCCGGCCAGGTCCACGTGGAGAGCGAGATCCGCTACCAGGACGGCAAGGTGGCCACCATCAAGACCGACCTCCAGATCCGGCGCATGAAGGGCCTGGATCAATACGCCCTGGAGGAGGAGCGCAAGTGGTGGCAGTTCTGGAAGCCGGTGCACTAGCCCGGGGCTAGGCCGCGGCTTCCCTTCCCCAACGAGGCAAGCATGGAGCAGTTCGTCCAGCTCATCGTGACCGGCCTGGTCATCGGCAGCGTCTACGCCCTGGTGGCCATGGGCTTCGCCCTGATCTACAAGTCCACCAGCATCCTCAACTTCGCCCAGGGCGAGTTCGTGCTGGTGGGGGCCTATGTCTGCCTGTGGTTCTATTCCGGCCTGGGCCTGCCCATCGTGCTGGCCTTCCTGTTGACCATGTGCTTCAGCGTGTTGATGGGCGTGGTCCTGGAGCGCCTGATCCTGCGCCCCATGATCGGCGAACCCATCATCAGCGTGATCATGATCACCATCGCCCTGGCCACGGTGATCAAAAGCCTGGTCACCATCATCTGGGGCACCCAGATCATGGTCTTCGACCCGCCCATTTTCAGCCAGAAGGCCCTGCATTTCGGCTTCGTGCGGGTCAGCGAGGTCTACCTCTGGACCATCGGCTTCGCTTTCCTGTTCCTGGGGGTCTTCGCCGCCTTCTTCAAGTTCACCCGGGTGGGCATCAGCATGCGGGCGGTGGCCAACAACCAGGTGGTGGCCCAGAGCATGGGCATCAGCGTCAAGAAGGTCTTCGCCATTTCCTGGTCCATCGGGGCCCTGGTCTCGGCCGTGGGCGGGATCCTGGTGGGCAACATCAACGGCATCAACAGCGCCCTGGCCGGCTTTGGCCTCAAGGTCTTCCCGGCGGTGATCCTGGGCGGCCTGGAGTCCATCGGCGGGGCCATCATCGGCGGGCTCACCATCGGGGTGCTGGAGAACATCATGGGCAGCTACCTGGACGTCTACCTGGGCGGCGGCGTCAAGGAGATTTCGCCCTTCATCGTGCTCATCATCATCCTGATGGTCAAACCCTACGGCCTGTTTGGCATCAAGGAGATCGAGCGGGTCTAGGCGCCCGCCCCCCCACCCCAGCGAGAGAGGCTGGCCCATGCCCTGCGGATTGTTCTTCAGCCGCTACGAGAAGGACGACGCCATCTTCCAGACCACCTGGCTCAAGGTCTGGATGGCCCTGTTGTTCGTCTTCCTGCTCACCTTCCCGCTCTACGCCGACCAGGCCAACGGCCTGCTGGGCCTGAACCTCACCAACATGATGAACCTGATCTTCATCTACATCGTGGGGGCCCACGGCCTGAACCTGCTGACCGGCTACACCGGCCAGATCTCCCTGGGCCACGGGGCCTTCATGGGGGTGGGGGCCTACACCGCCGGCATTCTGGCCAACCTGGGCTGGCCCTTCTACCTGGCCCTGCCCGCGGCCGGGTTGATGGCCGCGGCGGTGGGCATGGTCTTCGGCCTGCCCTCCCTGCGCCTGCGCGGCCTGTACCTGGCCATCGCCACCATGGCCGCCCAGTTCATCCTGGACTACGCCATGCGCAACTGGGAGGGGCTCACCGGCGGCAGCGCCGGCCTGATCGTGCCCTCGGCCGACCTGCAGGGCCTGGGCATCGACTTCACCTTCGACTCCGACCGCAGCTTCTACTACCTGGCCCTGGTGTTCGCGGTCCTGGCCACCCTGTACCTCAAGAACCTGACCCGCACCCGCACCGGCCGGGCCTTCGTGGCGGTGCGCGACCGCTACCTGGCGGCCGAGGTGATCGGGGTCAACCTGTTCAAGTACCGCATCATGAGCTTCGGCATCAGCTCGTTCATGGTGGGCATCGCCGGCGGCCTCTGGGCCTTCTACATCACCATCATCAGCGACGAGCACTTCACCATGTGGCTGAGCGTGCAATACCTGGCCATGATCATCGTGGGCGGCCTGGGCCATGTGTTGGGCGGGATTTTCGGGGCCATCTTCTTCGTGGTGCTGCCGGAGCTCCTGCGCCTGCCGGCCGAGGCCCTGACCGACATCTATCCCAGCATCTTCGGCATCTTCGCCTCGTTGCGCGAGATGGTCTTCGGCTTGATCGTCATCCTGTTCCTGGTGTTCGAACCCGACGGCCTGGCCGCGCGCTGGCACACCGTGCGCGCCTACTGGAAGCTGTGGCCCTTCTCGTATTGAGAAGGCCCGGCCGCAGGGCCAGCGCCCAACCCGCCGCGGCCTCGGCTGGCGGCGGACCCCCGAGGGAGGCGAGGACAGGGCCCAGGCGCCTGTCCCCGATCAGGTCACTGCAAGGAAGGGAGCGGAGCATGAAGAAATTGGCATGGTTGGCGGTTTTGACGGCAGCCTTGGGGCTGCTCTGGGCCCCGGCGGTCCTGGCCGGGGAAATCAAGGTCGGAGGCATCTTCGACATCACCGGCCCCACCTCGGACGTGGGCAAGGACTACGGCGAGGGCGCGGTGGCGGCGGAGAAATACATCAACGCCAAGGGCGGGATCGACGGCGACATGCTCAAGCTGATCCCCAACGACTATGCCTACAAGATTCCCGAGGCCGTGAACCTGTACAAGAAGTACCTGTCCGTGGACAAGGTCTTCGTGATCCAGGGCTGGGGCACCGGCGACACCAACGCCCTGCGGCCCCTGGTCAACAAGGACAAGGTGGTTTTCTTCAGCGCCAGCTATGACGGCAACCTCACCGACCCCAAGCAGACCCCCTATAACTTCTTCATCGGCACCGACTATTCCACCTCCATCCGCGCCGCGGTCAAGTTCGCCAAGGACAGCGGGGCCAAGAAGTTCGTCTTCATCTATCCCGACCATCCCTATGGCAAGAACCCCATCCCGGCCGGCAAGGAATACGCCCAGGCCGTGGGCCTGGAGATCGGCCCGGACGAAATCGTGGAGCTCAAGGCCATCGACGCCACCAGCCAACTGCTGCACATGAAGCAGTTCGACCCGGACTTCGCCTGGATCGGCGGCACCACCGCCAGCACCGCGGTCATCATCAAGGACGCGGCCAAGCTGGGCCTGCGCACCAAGTTCGTGATCAACTGCTGGGGCTTTGACGAGAACCTGGCCAAGTTGGCCGGCGAGGCCGCCGTGGGCCGCGCCTACGGCATGGTGCCGGTGGCCCCCTTTGGCGCCGACGTGCCGGGCATGAAGGCGGTGGTGGAATCCGCCGGCGGCAAGGAGATGAGCCTGCACTACGTCAAGAGCTGGGTTTCCAACCTGGTCATGGCCGAGGGCCTGAAGCGGGCCAAGAAGGCCGGCAAGCTCGATGGCCCCGGCCTGGTGGCCGCCCTGGAGACCATCAAGGACTTCGACACCGGCGGCCTGACCGCGCCCATCACCTACACCGCCAGCGACCATCGCCCCAACACCACCCTGACCATCTACACCATCGGCCAGGGCGCCAAGATGGACAAGGTCAAGGAAGTGACCATGCCCCGCGAGGCCAAGGACGTGGGCAAGTAGCCAACCTCGGGAGGACGGGGGTCGCGCGGCCCCCGTCCCCCGTTCCGGGAGAACCGCATGCCGCCGCTGTTGTCGGTCAACAACATCGAGGTCATCTACGACGACGTGATCCTGGTGCTCAAGGGCCTGTCCCTCCAGGTGGAGCAGGGGCAGATCGTGGCCCTGTTGGGGGCCAACGGCGCCGGCAAGTCCACCACCCTGAAGGCCATCAGCGGCTTGTTGAAGACCGAGGAGGGCGAGGTCACCGACGGCACCATCGAGTTCGACGGCCAGAAGATCAACCACCTGGACGCCGAGCAGATCGTGCGCCGGGGGGTCTTCCAGGTCATGGAGGGCCGCCGGGTCTTCGAGGATCTCACCGTGCGCGAGAACCTGGTGGCCGCGGCCCACACCCAGAAGTGCAACCGGGCCGAGCTGGAGCGGCGCATCGAGCGGGTCTACCATTATTTCCCCCGGCTCAAGGAGCGCGAGACCGGCCTGGCCGGCTATCTCTCCGGCGGCGAGCAGCAGATGCTGGTCATCGGCCGGGGCATGATGGCCCGGCCCAAGCTGATGATGCTGGACGAGCCCAGCCTGGGCCTGAGTCCACTGTTGGTGGGCGAGATCTTCGAGATCATCGTCAAGCTCAACCAGGAGTTGGACACCACCATCCTGCTGGTGGAGCAGAACGCGCGCATGGCGCTCAACATCGCCCATCACGGCTACATCATGGAAAACGGCAAGATCGTGCTGGACGACACCACCGAGAAGCTCAAGAACAACGAGGACGTCAAGCGCTTCTACCTGGGCATGACCGACATGGGCACCAAGCGCTCCTATCGTGACGTGAAGCACTACAAGCGCCGCAAGCGCTGGCTGACGTAACCACACCCCCTTGTTCGATGACGCACCTCGCGTCTGGCCGCGGGGCTCAGGCCCGCCCATTCCTGTTGCTGGGGAGATGCGATCATGGCTGAGAAAGACCGCTGTTCCGGCTACCTGCGCCCCGACCTGGAGACCCTTGACCCCCAGGCCCGCCAGGAATACCTGGACCGCCGGGTGCGGGAGATCGTGGCCCACGCCTACGCCCACGCCCCGGCCTTCACCCAGAAGATGGCCGCGGTGGGGGCCGAGCCCGGGGACATCCTGGGCGTGGCCGACCTGGCCCGGCTGCCCATCACCGAGAAGGGCGACCTGGTCAAGCTCCAGCGCGCGGGCCTGCCCTTCGGCGGCCTGGTGGGCGAGCAGATCGAGAAGCTCTCGCGCATCTACGTCTCGCCCGGGCCGATCTACGAGCCCGGGGAGAAAGTCTACAGCGATGACCGCTGGGCCCAGGCCTTTTTCGCGGCCGGGTTCCGCCGGGGCGACATCGCCCAGGTCACCTTCAATTTCAACCTGGTGCCCTTCGCCTTTTGGCTGGACGCCAGCCTGAACATGGTGGGCTGCGTCTCGGTGCCGGCCGGGGTGGGCAACACCGAAATGCAGATCCAGATCATGCGCGAGCTGGGCGTGGCCGGCTATCTGGGCACCCCCAGCTTCCTGGCCACCATCGCCGACCGGGCCGAGGAGCTGGGCCTGGACCTCCGCAAGGACCTCCAGCTCAAGGTGGCCTTCGTGGCGGCCGAGATGCTGCCCGAGAGCCTGCGGGCCTCCCTGGAGGAGCGCCTGGGCATGGTCATCCGCCAGTCCTATGGCACCGCCGACGTGGGCTGCCTCAGCTACGAGTGCTTCCACATGGGCGGGATGCACTTGGCCCAGGACTGCGTGGTGGAGGTGGTGGACCCGGAGACCGGCCAGCCGGTGGGGGAGGGCGAGCCGGGCGAGGTGGTGGCCACGGTCTTTGACCACGCCTACCCTCTGATCCGCTTTGGCACCGGCGACCTCTCGGCCTACAGCAACGAGGCTTGCGCCTGCGGCCGCACCGCGCCCAAGCTGACCCGGATCATGGGCCGGGTGGACCAGGTGACCAAGGTCAAGGGCATGTTCGTGCATCCCAGCGGGGTGCAGCAGGTGGCCCAGAAATTCCCCCAGGTCCTGGCCTATCAGTTGGTGGTGGATCGCCGGGGCCACAAGGACGTGATGACCCTGGTCTGCGAGCTGCGGGAGGCTCCGGCCGACGCCGGCGACTTGCAGGGGGCCATGGAGGAATCGATGAAGGAGGTGCTCCGGGTCTCTGGCGAGGTGGCGTTCGTGGCCCCGGGCAGTCTGTCCCCGGGCTGCAAGGTCATCGACGACCGCCGCACCTGGGACTAGGCCCGGGCGGATCAGCGCCAGAGGCGGCCCAGGCCCCGCTGGCGCATCTCGCCCAAAATCCGGCGGGCGCGGGCCTCCAGGTAGGGGGTGGGCCGGCGTGGGTCCCAGCGCAGGGGCGCGGGCAGCATCGCCGCCAGGCGGGCGGCCTGACCGGCGGCCAGGTCCCGGGCGCGGCAACCGAAGTAGTGCCGGGCCGCGGCCTCGATCCCAAAGACGCCCCGGCCCCACTCCACCAGGTTCAGATACAGCTCCAAAATGCGGCGCTTGGACAGGCTGGCCTCCAGACCCAGGGTCAGCAGGCCCTCGTTGAACTTGCGCCACAGGCTGCGCTGGGGAGAAAGATAAAGGTTCTTGGCCAGTTGCTGGCTGATGGTGCTGGCCCCGTACTTGGCGTCACCGGCCCGCCAGTTGCGGGCCAGGGCCTGTCGCAGCATCTCCAGGTCAAAGCCGTGGTGGCGCAGGAAGCGGTCGTCCTCGGCGATTAGCACCGCCTGCACCAGGACCGGGGCGATCTGGTCGTAGCCCACCCAGGTCTGGCGCAGGCGGACCTTCTGCCCGGCCGCCGCCCAGGCCTCGGCCCGCAGGCGCATCATGGCCGTGTCGCGGGGGTTGACCCGGGCCAGGTCGTCGGCCCAGGGCCGGGCCACCTGCCAGGCCGACCAGGCCAGCAGCAGCCCCAGGCCCAGGAGCAACAGGCGGGCGAGGGCGCGAAGGTGGATTGGCTGGGGCATGGCTCTCCTTTGGCTGGTCGGCGGGGGCGAGATTTTGTAAGTTTACCCCAAGCGCCAACACCAACGGAAGCCGCCCCCGCCATGGCCCGGCGGCCCCCTCTCCACCGCCTGCGAGGAACACCATGCCCGCCCTGCGTTTTGGCCGCATCAACTTCGTCAACGTCCTGCCGGTCCACCTCCACCTGGAGCCCGATCCCGCGCTGTTCGTCGAGCTGCCGGCGGTGCCCAGCGCCCTGAACCAGGGGCTGCGCACCGGGGAGCTGGACCTGGCCGAGGTCTCCTCGTTGGAGTACACCCGCCAACCCGACCAGTACCTGATCCTGCCCGACCTGGGGCTCTCCACCCGGGGGCCGGTGGGCAGCGTGCTGTTGCTCGCGGACCGGCCGCCGCGAGAGTGGGCCGGGGGGGCGATCGAGGCCCCCTTTGAGTCCGAGACCTCGGTGGCCTTGCTGCGCATCTTCCTGGGCCGGCTCTGGAACCTGGATTGCCGGGTGGTGGCGGAAGGACAAGGAGCGGAGGGCGAGCTGGTGGCCCGTTTGCGCATCGGCGACCGGGCCCTGAACGAAGCCCGCGCCGGGGCCTGGCCGGTGGTGCTGGATTTCGGGGAGTTGTGGCAGGAGTGGACCGGCCTACCCCTGGTCTATGCCCTGTGGTTGGCGCGGCGGGAGGCGGCCGAGAGTCAGCCCCAGGCCCTGGCCCGCCTGCATCGGCGCTTGCTGGCCGCCCGGGACCAAGGCGTGCTCGACAACGCCGGCTGCGCGGCCGAGGCCGCCCGCCGCCTGGGCGGGGAGCCGGGATATTATCGGGACTATTTCGCGCGCTTACGCTATGGCCTGGGTCCGGAGGAGCTGCGCGGCCTGGAGCGCTTCTACGCCGAGCTGGCCCTCAGCGGACAGGTGGCGGGAGGGGTGGCGTTGCGTTTCCTGGGCCAGGAATAGACGCACGCCGTTATTCGCCAGATAAGATTAAATGCACTGCGACTTATTCATGAAAAGGTGCAACACCAATTCGCGTAATAATATAATTACCTGACTTAGTATTAATGTTTTCATTAATTGCTTCCACTCGATAAGCGGAGTTTTTTTGAACAAACCTTTGCACCCAGGGCAAATCCTTCTGGAAAAATACTAATGACTCAGCGCATCTTACTATTAATCTATTGATTTCCAATATTTCTTTTCGACTTATCTCGCGGAATAAACATCTGAAACGTGAAAATGAGAAGTCATTATTTTTAATGTCATATGAAGTATTAGGGTGAATCCTTATCGCCAATATCGGAGATAGAGGGATGACTTTGTTGACGATTTGAGGATGGCTTGTTGCTTCAAACGCAACTGGGAAATCGCTAGTAAAAAATGGACTATCTTCAATACGGTTAATTAGAATTTCCCATGTAAAATTTCCAAGACAACTAACCGTATTAAGAATTGATTGAATGCCAATTGCTTGTGGATATTTCGGGTCAATCTCAACTCTGACTTCACCTCTATCGAGTAAGGTGGTAAAGTCTGGAGCATTTAATACTGATGGCGGCGGCGGAAGTGTACCTCTTGCATCTAATCTTTTCCCAACCAATTCAACGATATTTCTTAAAGGAGAGGACTGAATGCGCATGCCTGCGGGAGAGCATGAAAGTACATAACCAACAAATCCTGCTACAACAAAAATTGATTCTTCATCAATCCTATCGGTTTTAATTTTTTCGATAGAAACGTTGTATTTCGGCTCTATAATTTTTAAAAAATCCTCAATAACGCGATCTTCGGTTAGGTAGCTATTTGTGCTTCCATCCTCGATTCTGCAAACAGAGCTCGCTTTTGTAGTAAATCGATACAGGTCGCTTTTCCGAATCGCATACATTTGCTTATTTAATAATGGCGAATAAAAGTTTTTAAGATGCACTTGTGATACATAGTGATCGAGCGCCATAAATAGGCCTTACGTCTGCTTTGAAAACTTACACACAACTATTCAAACATAGCCATACAATATAATCGTTAGCTTTTTCAATAAATTAATTCATTAGATATCTATCGGTCTTAACGGCAAGGCATGATGGCTCGACGGGAGGGGTTATTGTGCGGGCGATTTCCGGCGTGCAAGCGGGCAGGGCGGGGGGCGAAAAATGAGGACCGCCAGGCAGGGAGGGGCCTGACGGTCCTCGCGAATGGGAGTGTCGGGACGCTGTGTGGGAGGCCCCGCGTCCCCTCGGGCGGGTCTTGGGAGACTGGTGCGCGGCGGACCGCCAGCCAGGGCCGACGGTCCGCCGATGAGCGTCCTTAGATGTCCAGCGGGTAGCCGCCCTTGGCCAGCACCTTGGCCGCGATGCGCTTGTTGAGGGCGATGCGGTTGACGGGCTGGTAGCGCAGCAGCTTGCGCAGGCCCACCAACTGGGTGCGCAGGGTGTCGCCCTCCTCGACGTAGGCCAGGGCGGTCTTGGCCCAGGAGTCGAGCTGGGGCAGCATCTCGTCGATGTAGGCCTCGACCATGTCGATGTAGATCTGAGCCTTGTCCATGCCCTGGGCGGCGATGAACTTCTTGGCCCGCAGCAGGCCGGACTCCATGGTGAAGGTCTGCAGGATCATGTCGGCCAGCTTCAGCAGGACCTCCTGCTCGTTGGCCAGCTTCTGCATCAGCTTCTGCACCGCGATGCCGGCGGTGAAGATCACGGCCTTCTTGCACATCTCCACCAGGTGGGTCTGCAGGGCCAGGGGCTCGTCGGGCAGCTCCACGCTCAGGGGGGAGTAGTCCATGATCTCGCCCAGGAGCTTCTGGCCGGCGGCCATCAGGGGCAGCTTGCCGGTCATGGCCCGCTTCATGATCTCGCCGGGGATCAACAGGCGGTTGACCTCGTTGGTGCCCTCGAAGATGCGGTTGATGCGGGCGTCGCGGTAGTAGCGCTCGGCCGGGTACTCGGCGCAGTAGCCGTAACCGCCGTGGACCTGCACGGTCTCGTCGACCACGAAGTCCAGGACCTCGGAGCCGATGACCTTGTTGATCGAGCACTCGATGGCGTACTGGCGGATGGCGGCGGCGGACTTGTCGCCGTAGTCGGCGGCGGAGCTGTCCTCGCCGTGCAGGGCGGCGTCGATCAGGCCCACGGTGCGGTAGATGGCCGACTCACCCATGTAGACCTGGGTGGCCATGCGGGCCAGCTTCTCCTGGATGGCGCCGAACTCGGCGATCGGCTTGCCGAACTGGAGGCGGCTCTGGGCAAAGGAAGTGGCGGCCTTGATGGCGCCCTTGGACCCGCCGATGGCGGCCGCGCCCAGCTTGTAGCGGCCGATGTTCAGCACGTTCAGGGCGATGATGTGGCCCTTGCCGCGCTCGTAGAGCATGTTCTCCACCGGCACCTGGGCGTCTTCCAGGATCACGGTGGTGGTGCTGGAGCCCTTGATGCCCATCTTCTGCTCCTCGGCGCCGGTGGAGACGCCGGGGAAGGCCCGCTCGACGATGAAGGCGGAGAAGTCCACACCGTCGATCTTGGCGAAGACGATGAAGGTCTCGGCCCAGCCGCCGTTGGTGATGAACATCTTCTCGCCGTTGAGGATGTAGTGCTTGCCATCCTCGCTCAGCACGGCCTTGGTGCGGCAGCCGCCCACCGCGTCGGAGCCCGCGCCGGCCTCGGTCAGGGCGTAGGCGGCGAACTTCTGGCCGCTGGCCAGGTCGGGCAGGTATTTGGCCTTCTGCTCCTGGTTGCCGAAGTAGACGATGGGCAGGGTGCCGATGCCGGTGTGGGCGCCGAAGGCCACCGCGAAGCTGGCGGCGTTGCCCATGGCGTCGGTGACGATGCAGGTGCTCATCTTGTCGAGACCCATGCCACCGAATTCCTCGGGCACGTCGGTGCCCAGGAGGCCCAGCTCACCGGCGTTGGCCAGGAGCGCCTTGACGAATTCGGCGTCCTTGTGCTCGATCTTCTCGATGTTGGGCTCGACCTCCTTGGCCACGAAGTCCTTGGTGGTCTGGAGCATCATGCGATGCTCTTCGCTCAGGTCCTCCGGGGTGAAGCAGGCGTCGAGGTTGCCAGGCTGGAGCAGGAAGGCGCCGCCTTTGGGGATGCTGTTGTCGGCCATTGCAATCTCCTTCAACTGAAGCATCAAGTAATTCTATAACAAGCCGCTTTTAATAATCTTCGCGCTCGAAGATTCCCGCGGCGCCCATGCCGAAACCAATGCACATGGAGACCATGCCGTAGCGCGAGCCGCGGCGCTGCATCTCATAGGCCAGCTGGGTGGTCAGCTTGGCGCCGGTGCAGCCCAGGGGGTGGCCCAGGGCGATGGCGCCGCCGTTGACGTTGATCACGTCCATGTTCAGGCCCAGCTCGCGCTGGCAGTACAGGGCCTGGGAGGCGAAGGCCTCGTTCAGCTCGATCAGGTCCAGCTTGTCCTTGTCGATGCCGGCCAGCTTCAGGGCCTTGGGGATGGCCTTGACCGGCCCGATGCCCATGTAGCGGGGGTCCACGCCGGCCACCGCGAAGGAGCGGTAGGTCAAGAGCGGCTTCAGGCCCAGGGACTTGGCCTTTTCCTTGCTCATGATCATCACCGCCGCCGCGCCGTCGCTCATCTGGCTGGAGTTGCCCGCGGTCACGGTGCCGGTCTTGGTGAAGGCCGGGCGCAGCTTGGCCAGGGACTCCAGGGTGGTGGGGCGGGGGCCCTCGTCGGTGTCGAAGGTCTCCTCGTAAAGCTCGAAGTAGCCCTTCTTCTTCTTGGACGGCCGCTGCTTGGTCACGGTCAGGGGCACGATCTCGTCCTTGAACTTGCCCTCGGCGATGGCCTTCAGGGCCAGCTCGTTGGAGCGCACGCCCAGGGCGTCCATGTCCGCGCGGCTGATCTTGAAATCATTGGCCACGTTCTCGGCGGTCATGCCCATGCCCTCGTAGGCCCAGGGGGTGTTGCCGCCCAGCTCGGGGTCGACCATCATCATGTTGCCGCCCATGGGGATCAGGCTCATGGACTCGATGCCGCCGGCCACCATGACCTCGGTCATGCCGCACATCACCCGCTCGCAGGCCATGGAGATGGCGTTGAGGCCGGAGGAGCAGAAGCGGTTGAGGGTGACGCCGGGCACGTCGTCGGGCAGGCCGGCCTTCTGCACGATCACCCGGCCGATGTTCAGGCCCTGCTCGGCCTCGGGGAAGGTGCAGCCCATGACCACGTCGTCGATCTCTTTAGGATCCAGGCCGGGAGTGCGCCGGATCACCTCTTTGAGCACCGTGGTGCCCATGTACTCGGGCCGGGTCAGGCGCAGGGTGCCCCGTGGGGCGCGCCCGATGGCGGTGCGGCAGGCCGCGACGATGACGGCTTCTCTCATCGGAACCCTCCTAATACACGCGATATAAGTTGAACAGGAGAGGGGTAACCTTAACGGCGCCCGCACGACGTTTTACCATCCTTAACCCCTCTCCTGTTCATTTTCCAAGTTACAACACCTCGGTCTTGCTTATCTTTCAAACCAGCGAGCTAGTTGCGCAGGGGCTTGCCGGTCTTGAGCATGTGGGCCATGCGCGCCTGGGTCTCCTTGGTGCCGCACAGGCTCAGGAAGGCCTCGCGCTCCAGGTCCAGGATGTACTGCTCGCTGACCTCGGTGTCGGGGAGCACGTCGCCGCCGGTGAGCACATGGGCCACCTTGGTGGCCACGGTGATGTCGTGGGGGGTGACGAAGCCCGCCTTGGCCATGTTGTAGAGGGCGTACTTGAACACGCCCATCACGTCGCGGCCCATGACCCGGATCTTGTTCTGGGGCCGGGGGGCCTCGTAGCCCGCCAGCAGCATGGCCAGCACGTTGTCCTTGGCCATCTTGATGCGGTAGTCGGCGTTGACGCAGACCTTGTCCGTGGAGCGCAGGATGCCCATCTTGATGGCTTCCTTGGCGCTGGTGGCCACCTTGGCCATGGCGATGGTCTCAAAGGCCCGGGCCACGAAGGGCATCAGGTTGATCTGCTTGGGATACAGACCGCCCTTGGCCACCTCGAAGACCCGCTCCATGGTGTTGCGCAGCAACAGCTCCTTGGTGCCGCCGCCGGCCGGGATCACGCCCACGCCGACCTCCACCAGACCCATGTAGGTCTCGGCCGAGGCCACCACCCGGTCGGAGGCCAGGCAGATCTCGCAGCCGCCGCCCAGGGCCATCTGGTGCGGGGCGGCCACCACCGGCTTCTCCAGGTACTTCAGGTGCATGAAGGAGTCCTGGAACTTCTTGATCGACCAGTCCAGGTCGTCCCACTCTTCTTCCTGGGCGGTGAAGAGCACCAGCATCAGGTTGGCGCCGACGCTGAAGTTCTGGCCATGGTTGGCGATCACCAGGCCGTCGAACTTCTCGCGGACGATGTCCACCGACTTGTCGACCATGGTGATGACGTCTTCGCCCAGGGAGTTCATCTTGGTGTGGAACTCCAGGCAGGCCACGCCGTCGCCCAGGTCGATCAGGCTGGCGCCCGCGTTGCCGGCCACCAGTTTCTGGCGGGCCTTCAGGGAGGGCAGCAGGATGATGTTGGGGCTGATCTCGACCGGCTTGTAGGCCTTGGCGGCCACGTCGTAGTAATAACGGACGCCGGCCTCTTCCTTGTAGAAGGACTCGTTGCCCGCGGCCAGCATCTCCTCGACCCAGGCCGGCACGGTCAGGCCGGCGGCCTTCATCTTGGCCGCGCTCTTGGCCACGCCCAGGAGGTCCCAGCTCTCGAAGGGACCGACTTCCCAGTTGAAGCCCCACTTCATGCCGTTGTCGAGGTTGACGATGTCGTCGCTGATTTCGGGGATGCGGTTGGCGGAGTAGATCAGGGTGGCCGAGAGGTGGTTGAAGGTGAACTCGCTGGCCTTGTCCTTGCCGTAGAACAGGCTTTTCAGTTTGCCCTTCAGGTCCGGCTGCTGCTTGGCCGCCTCCAGGGAGGGCAGCTTCACCTTGGCCGCCTCGCGGTACTCCATGGTCTTGTAGTCCAGGACCAGGGTGACCTTCTTGCCGTTGGCGTCCTTGGTTTTCTTGTAGAAGCCGCCCTTGGTCTTGTTGCCCAGCCAGCCCTTTTCGATCATGGACTTGAGCCAGGTGGTGGGGGCGAAGACCGAGCGCATCTCGTCGTTGGGCGAGCCGTCGTAGACGTTGTCGGCCACGTGGCCCAGGGTGTCCAGACCAACCAGGTCGGCCAGCTTGTAGGAAGCCATGCGCGGGTGGCCGATCACGGTTCCGGTCAGGGCGTCGACCTCCTCGATGGTCAGATCCATCTTTTCCATGAGCTGGTTGAGGTAGCTCATGGAGAAGACGCCGATGCGGTTGGCGATGAAGTTGGGGGTGTCCTTGGCGAAGACCACGCCCTTGCCCAACTTGCGCTCGGCGAACTCGGCCATGGCGCTGATCACCTCGGGCTTGGTCTTGGGCCCGGGGATGATCTCAAAAAGCTTCATGTAGCGGGGCGGGTTGAAGAAGTGGGTGCCGAAGAAGTGCTGCTGGAAATCCTCGGACAGGTGGCCGCTCATGGAGGCCACCGAAATGCCGCTGGTGTTGGTGGTGATGATGGAGCCGGGCTTGCGCACCGTGTCGATGCGCGAGAGCAGGTCCTTCTTGATGTTCAGCAGCTCGACCACCACCTCCACGATCCAGTCGCAATCGGCCAGGAGGTTGATGTTGTCCTCGAGGTTGCCCACCGTGATCAGCTGGGCGTCCTCCGGGATGTAGAAGGAGGCCGGCTTGGACTTCAGCGCGCCTTCCAGGCCTTTTTGGGAGAAATAGTTGCGATAGACCGGACTCTCGGCCTTGACGCCCTTCTTCTCCAACTCGGGCGGCATCTTGGGCGGCACGATGTCCAAGAGTACCGTGGCCAAGCCGACGTTGGCCATGTGCGCGGCGATGGTGGCGCCCATTACTCCAGCGCCGATCACGCCCACTTTTTTGATCTGGGGGGACATGTTTCAACCTCCTTGGGGTAGGGCGTCAAGCTTACCGCAGCCCACGGCCATGAATGGTTCCTCATTCACGATCAGGGCATGGCCGTGACGAGGGAGTAGGGTTCCCCGCGCTTGACCATGAATGAACTTTCATTCAGTGTTGGTGAAGCTATCATGCCGAGGAAGCTGGTGTCAAATATTTTTTTGGGGGGTGTGCCTAAAAAAAATTGAGTCCCTGGCGGGCTGAATGGTGATTCCGCGACGGCCTAAATGATTCCCGCCCTGCTTGGGACCGGTAGCGGGGCGGTGGGCCAATGGCGGGGTGGCTGGCGGAACGCCGGTCCGCGGGACGCGATTTAGGGTCTCCCCGCCTCATCGCAGGGAGCGGTTCAGCCGGACGGGTTATTTACGGGTTCAAGGCTCAAGCGGGGCTTGGAAAAAAACCGGGAGACGCGCGATAATGGGGCAGCCGCTGTCCCCCGGCCAAACGGCCCGGGGTGAAAAGGTGTGAATTTTTCAATGACTTGAAATTCAAGCTCCTCCATGTTATTTGGTCTGTAATCCGGATTACGTACACCGACCATCGGGCCAGGGACGCAGATAGACCATGTTCGAGCCCCGCAGAGCGAGATCGAGCCGCCGCTGGCGGCTGCTGAGCGTCTTGGTGGTTTCCCTTCTGTTGGTCGCGGGGCTGGCCGCTGGCTGGATGCTCTACCTGACCCGCGACCCCCAGACCGCCACCGCCCAGACCATCGCCCAGACCCAGGAGCATCTCCGCGCCCCCCCGTCCCCCGCCCCGGCCCCCCCCAAGGCCGCCACGCCCC
>CALERA010000173.1 GCA_937908275.1 uncultured Desulfarculaceae bacterium
GCCTCGAAGGCCTCCACCGCGCGATGGGCTTTCTCGAAAGCGGCCACGTTGGCTGCGGATGGAGTCTCCATCATGGCCCGCATGGCCTTGCCCTCGGCCAGCTTCAGGGCCTCGCCTGCCCGCTGATGGACCTCGTTCAGCTCCAGGATGACCTCCCGCCCTTGGGGGAACAACTGCACAACCTATTGAAATATTTAGCGATCCAGCGCTTTTGCTGTTGACTGCGGTGGATCATTAACGATATCTATTAGTTACAACCTTGGGGCCACCCGAACCGGAGGAAGAAAAATGGCCAAGACCAGCTATGCGATCAAGAGGCTCGCGAAGTATGGCGCGGTGGAACACCTGGAAGGCAGCGGGCTCTACACCTGCACCTTCAATGAGGTGGTGATCCAGTTCTATGATCAGGACGGCGAGGCGATCTGCATCCGGGCCCATCGGATCGATGAACGCGACGATCCCTACACCGACTATTTCGCCGGCTCCTACTACGACAACATCAGTCAGGCCATCAACCGGGCCCTGGCCGAGTGGACCCTGTGTCATCGCGAGCCCTGCCCGACCTGCGGCAGCGACCTGGGCACCAAGCGCTGGATCGACGGGCGCACGGTCTGGACCTGCCACAAGTGCGGCGGGCCGATCAGCGGCAAGCGCCAGGAGCCCAAGCCCACCCCGGCCGCCCAGCTGGGGACTCAAGAGAACCAGCCCGGCCTGCTGCCCATCGGCAGCCGGGTCCACTACACCGGCGACATGGCCAACCAGCCGGGCGAGGGCTGGGTGGGCAGCCACATGCCGGCCAGCCGCTTTGGCGGGGCCGGGTTGAACCTCGAGCTGGACGATGGCCGGGTCTTTGCCGGGGTCCATGCCTCTAACCTGCGCTGGCCCCACGAGGACCACCGCGGCCAGCGTTTCGTGATCCGCCAAGTGGCCTCGGCCCCGGAGACCGCGATCCCGGCCGAGCTCCAGGCCCAGCCCATTCCGCGCCTGGTCCTGCTGAGCCTCAACTAACGATTGCCCGTTTGCCGCCAGGCCTCCCGCGCGGGGGCCGGGCGGGAAAGGATAAGCGCCATGCCTCTGGATCGTCTGCCGCTGGCGGAGATCGCCCCC
>CALERA010000174.1 GCA_937908275.1 uncultured Desulfarculaceae bacterium
ATGGGCCGGGCGATGCCCGAGACTTTTTTGTCCAGAAACTTGCCATAGAGGCGCGCCGCGCGCTCCATGTAATCGGAAAAGGGGATCCCGTGCTCGTCGGCCTTGGCCCGGGCCTTGGCCAGCATGCCCCCGTCCATCACCACCACCGCGGCCACCCGCAGCTTGGGGGGGCGTTCGTCCTTCACCTGGTCGCTCATCCCTGCATCCTTGGCGCGGCCGCGAAAAACGCGGCCGTGTTGATCCATCCGGCCCCAGCCAAGAGACCGTAATGAGGAATTATACCATGCCCCTGAGTTTTCCGGACCGGGGCCGGAGCCGGACTCAGGGAGCCAGGTCCAGCAGATCGGAGGCCTGGGCCACCAGTTTGCGGCAGGTTTCCACCAACTCGCGCAGGCCCTTGGGCGAGAGCTTCAGGGCCACCACCGCCTCGGCCGGCAGGTCGGCCAACATGCCTTCGGGCTGCCCGCCGTAGCCGAGGATGCCGCTCAGGTAGTCGGCCATGGCCACCAGCTCCACCAGACGGCGGTGGGGGCTTTCGGTTTCCGGGCGGTGGTGCAGGAGAATGGCGGCTTTCAGGGGAGCGGGCAGCTTCCAGCGGCTGGCCAGGTCCGCCCCCAGGGTGGCGTGGTCGATGCCCAGGACCAGGATCTCGGCCTCGGCCTGGTCCAGACCCTGGATCATGACCAGTTGGCCGATGCGGGGGAACTGCTCGGCCACGAACTGGCTCATCACCAGCTTGCCCACGTCGTGCAGCAGGCCGGCGGTGAAGGCCTCGCCCGGGTCGGGATAGCCCGCGCGCTGGGCCAGGTGCTTGGCGATGATGGCGCAAGCCATGCTGTGGCGCCAGAGCTGGCCCCGGGGCAGCAGGTAGCCGGGGTGCTCGCCGTGATAGACCTGGCTGACCCCGGAGCTGAGGATGATCTCCAGCAGGGCCTCGGTGCCCAGGTAGGGCAAGGCCTGCTCCAGGCTGCTGACCTGGTGGGTGAGGCCGTAATAGGCGCTGTTGAGCCGGCGCAGGACCTCGGCGGTGATGCCCGGATCCAGGCTGACGGCGCGCACCAGTTTGGCCATGGGGAAATCGGGGTCGGCGGTGATGGCCATCACCTGGCCCACGACGCTGGGGAGGGGCGGCAACCGCTCCACGCGGTTTATGATTTTCACCAGAGGAAACACTAGGTAGAAATCACACCGCTAATCGGACCGACATTGGTTGAATCTCGCAAGAACCGGTTCGTGTCTGGCCGTCGTGCGATCCGCCCGCCCGCCTGGCGCACGAACCCGGGAACGGATTTCGCGCTATCAAACCATCATTTTCAGCGACATGCAATCACTACGAAACAGGCAGTCAGCCTGGCCGCAGTCGGAAATCTTGCCAAAACAATCGACATTGCCCTCGGCCAACTGGATGGCGTGGATCAGATCCTCCTTGCGCAGCTTGGCCGTGTTCTTCATGTTCAGACCTTTGGCCATGTCCCGCAGTTGTTTGATGTTTGGCATACATCTCTCCTTCGTCGCGCCCCTGGCGGGCGAATCGGATCGTGCTTGGCGAAACGGCCGTTGGTCACGCCGCGGGCCGCGGGTGGCCTTCCCGCGCCCCGTCACCAAGCAACTCGGGTCTCTTTATTAAGTCAACGCCATTAACGGCCGGGGCGCAACCAAAAAAATTGCGACAATCATCCGGGATTACTCGCATCCCGAGGCCCCGCAGACAGCGCAGGTGCGGCAGCCGCCATCGCTGGTCAACAACCCGCCGCAGCGGGGGCAGTGCTGGCCATTGGCCGCCCGGGGCAGCCGGGACGGCCGGCCGGGCAGGGGAGCCAGCTCCAGCACCTGGCGGCCCCGGCAGCCGTGGCGGAAGACGGTCACCCCCTTGAGCCCCAGGGCGTGGGCCTCCAGGAAGACCTGGCGCACCGCCTCCGGGCCGGCCGCGGCCGGCAGGTTGACGGTCTTGGAGACACCGTTGTCGGTGTGGGCCTGGAAGGCGGCCTGCACCGCCAGATGGCGGGAGGGCGGCACCTCGTGGGCGGTGGGGAACAGCCGGGCCACCTCCGGGTCCAGGCCGGGCACCGCGCCGGCCCGGCCGCCCTGGGCCAGGCGGCGGTGGTTGTCCGGGCTGTCCAGGCCGGCCTGGGCCAGGCGGGCCAGGAAGCGGGGATTGGTCTCCACCAGCTCCTGGTCGCCCAGCACCCGGCGGGTGTAGGCCAGGGCGAAGTAGGGCTCGATGCCCGAGGAGCAGCCCAGGATCAGGCTCAGGCTGCCGGTGGGGGCCACGGTGGTGAGGGTGGCGTTGCGCAGCCGGCGCAGGCCCTGCTCCCGCCAGCGGCTCTGGGGAAAGGCCGGGAAGCTGCCCCGGGTCCGGGCCAGCTCCACGCTGGCGGCCCGGGCCGCCTCGGCGATCCAGGCCATGGCCTGGCCGCCGGTGGCCACCGCCTCCGGGCTGTCGTAGCCCAGGCCCAGGTCCACCAGCAGGTCGGCGAAGCCCATCACCCCCAGGCCCACCTTGCGGGTCAGGCGGGTGGCCTGGGCCACCTGGGGCAGGGGGAAGCGGTTCACCTCCAGGGCGTCGTCCAAAAAGCGCAGCCCCACCCCGGCCGCCTCCTCCAGGCCCGCCCGGTCCAACTGGCCGCCGCGCACAAAGGCCGGCAGGCAGAGGCTGCCCAGGTTGCAGGACTCGAAGGGCAGCAGGGGTTGCTCGCCGCAGGGGTTGGTGGCCTCGATCACTCCCAGCAGGGGGGTGGGATTGGCCCGGTTGATGGCCTCGAAAAAGGCCAGGCCCGGCTCGCCCGAGGCGTGGGCCGCCGCCACCAGACGGTCAAAGAGCTCCGCCGCCGGCACCCGCCGCCGCTCCCTGCCGTCCCGGGGGTTGAGCAGGGCCCAGTCCGCCCCGGCGGCCAGGGCCGCGAAGAAGGCGTCCTCCATCATCACCGAGATGTTGAAGTTCTCCAGGAAGCCGGGCTGCTGCTTGGCCGCGATGAAGGTCTCGATGTCCGGATGACGCACCGACAGCAGGCCCATGTTGGCCCCCCGGCGGGTGCCGCCCTGCTTGATGGCCTCGGTGGCGGTGTCGAAGACCTGCATGAAGCTCACCGGCCCGGAGCTGACCCCGTGGGTGGAGGCCACCAGGTCGCCGGCCGGGCGCAGGTGGCTGAAGGCGAAGCCGGTGCCGCCGCCGGACTTGTGGATCAGGGCGGTCTGCTTGACCGCGTCGAAGATCTCCTCCAGGGAGTCGCCCACCGGCAGCACGAAGCAGGCCGAGAGCTGGCCCAGGGGCCGGCCGGCGTTCATCAGGGTGGGGGAGTTGGGCAGGAAGCGCCCCTCGGCCATCAGGCGGAAAAAGCGCTCGGCCCATTCATCCACCGCCGCCGGTCCGCCCCAGGCCCGTTCGGCCTCGGCCACGGCCCGGGCCACCCGCCGTAGCATCTGCTCCGGGGTTTCCACCACCCGGCCCTCGGCGTCGCGGGCCAGATAGCGCCGCTCCAGGAGCAACCCGGCGTGGGGTCCGAATATTGTGGGCGTCAGGCTCATAGACCACAAGGTAATGTGCCGGCTCCGGCAAGTCAATCCATCAACCCGCCGCAGAGGGGCAAGCTTTGCGCCAGAGAACCGCGCGCGGGCGTCAGGGACCTGGGCAACAATTGCCGCCGCGCCGGGGCCCTGCCGGCGGCCGCGCGATAAGTGGCGCTAACTCCTGGCCTTATCCGAGCGCCGATTTCTGGCACTCTCCTTGCTAATTTGCCGGACGAGAACGAGACAAGGCCCCTACTCGGAGCTTGGGATGGAACAGCCAGCGGTGACCAAGGATAGATTCGAGCCGGAGTTGTATTGCCTCCGCTGCCAGGGCATGGAGTGGGACGACGATACGCGACGTTGCGTCAACTTCGACGGACCCAACTGTCCGCTGAGCATCCGCCGGCTCCTGGCGGGGTTGAAGGTCAGTTGCCTGGTGGTCTAGACCAGGCGGAAAGGCGGGACATCATGGGAGGTTGGCACCTGGTCTTCACGTTGTTGGCCCTGGCCGGCATGGGCCTGGCCGTGGGCATCGAGTTGCACCGTCAGCGCAAGGAAGGCCGCCGCGCCTAGCCGGCGCCCTTGCCTGAGTCATATCCGCGACCGGCGGGTCGAGGCCTGGGGGCCTTGACCGGCCTGTCGTGTTTTGGCTTGGGATCGCAGACTGTTAGCGGGTCAGGCCAGCCACCAGGGTCAGGGTGCGCTCCTGGATTTCCTTCAGCTCGCGCAGGCGGCGCTCCAGGGCGGCCACCTCGGCCTTGAGGGCGCTCACCTCGGAGCGCAGCTCGGCCAGCTCCTGCTCGCGGGCCGGCCCTCCGGCGGCCGCGCCCGGGAGCGGGCCGGCCGGATCGGCCAGGGCCTGGCGGGCCTGACGCAGGCTGAGCCCCTGGTCCTTGAGCAGGCTCTGCACCCGGAGCAGGCGCTCCACCGCCTCCGGGCTGAAGAGCCGGCGGCGGCCGTTGCCCCGGTCGATGCCCAGGAATTCCGCGAATTGCTGGTCGTAGTAGCGGATGGTGGAAGCCGACAGCCCGGTCTGGCGGGCCACTTCCTGGATGGTTAGCAAAGTTGACTGGTTGGACGGGGCCGGGTTCATGCTTCCTCCCGGAGCGAATCGTTTGGCCTGATTATACACACAATCGCCCGGGCGGGGACAAGCGGGCCGGCCTGTGCTATATTCTGCCATCATGCCAAGCGTCACTCACACCACCCATCCCATAGACTTGCGCCCCTGGGAACGTTGGATTCTGATCCTCTCCACCCTGGTGTTGGTTTTCCTGGCCGCCCACGGCAAGGGTCGCAAGGAGCGCGACGCCTACGAGCGCTTCCTGGAAACCGCTCCCCTGGTGGCCGCCGCCCTGGAGCGCTTCGCCGCCGATCACCAGGGCCGCTTCCCCCCCGACGCCATGCACACCGCCCAGCCCCTGGGTCTGGACAGCCGCTACCTCCACTGGGAAAAAGAGTGGAAAATCGACTACGAGGTGCATGACAACGGCCAAGGCGGCCAGACGGTCTGCCTGGAGTTCGGCGGCCCCTTCGAGCGTCGCTACTACTTCGGCCTCTGCCGCAAGCCCGAATACCGCCGGCTCTACGGCCGCGGCCAGCCCATCCCCGGCCAGATCAACCGCATCTGGGTGATCCGCGAGTCGGCCGAGATCATGCCCGACCCCTGCCAACCCCCGGCCGCACCGCCACCCTCGCCCGGACGCTGAGATGAGCCGGGCCGAGCTGGGGCGGCGGGTCAACCTCCTGGGTCCCTGGCTGCGCCAGCGTTTTGGCGGCCGGGTGGCCAAGGTGGGCCTGGACCTGGGCCTGGGCTGTCCCAACCGCGAGAACGGTCGGAACGGCTGCGCCTTCTGCACCCCCCTGGCCGCCGGCCGGGGCCTGGCCGACCTGTCCCTGGCCCGGCAATGGGACCAGGGCCGCCAGCGCCTGGCCCTGGCCGCCGCCCGCCGGGGTCAGGAACCGCCCCGGATGCTGGCCTATCTCCAGGCCTTCACCTCCACCCACGCCCCGGCCCCCCGCCTGGCCGCGCTCTATGAGCAGGTGGCGAACCTGCCCGGAGTGGCCGGGGTGATCGTCTCCACCCGGCCCGACTGCCTGGACGACCCGCGCTGGGAGGTGCTGACCGACCTGGCCGCGCGCCTGCCCCTCTGGCTGGAGCTGGGTCTGCAAACCGCCAATGATGCCACCTTGTTGGCCATGGACCGGGGCCACGACCGGGCCGCCTTTGACGCCGCCCTGACCCAGGCCCTGGCCCGGGGCCTGGCGGTGGTGGCCCACGTCATCCTGGGCCTGCCCGGCGAGGGCCAGGCCCAGACCGACGCCACCGCCGAGCACCTGGCCCGGCTGGGGGTCTGGGGGGTCAAGCTGCACCAGCTCATGATCCTGGAGGGCAGCCGTCTGGCGGCGGATTGGCGCGCGGGCGGGCTGACGCCCTGGAGCCTGCCGCAATGGGTGGCGGCCACGGCCGGGTTCCTGGCCCGCCTGCCGGAGAACACGGTGGTCCACCGCCTGGCGGCCGATCCCGGCCCGGAAACCCTGCTGGCCCCGGATTGGGCCGGAAACAAGGGGCTTGCCTTGGACGCCCTGGGCGCGTATATGCTGGAGAACGATCTCAGGCAGGGAGCAGCATGGCCGAGAAAACCGTGAACGTCTGGACCATCGACCACCGCTTGGGCACCTTCTTCGGGGCCGAGAGCCCGCGCGGGCTCTGCGCGCTGAGCATCCCGGTCCACTCGGGGCGCGACTTCGCCCTGCTCCTGGACCGCCGCGCCCCCCGGGCCGAGCCGGTCACGGTGGCCCCGGAACAGACCGAGAGCGGCCGCCAGCTCCTGGCCTGGCTGGCCGGGGAGCGCAAGACCCTGGACGCCCCCCTGGACCTGGGCCGCCTGACCGAGTTCACGGTGGCGGTGATGCGCGCGGTGGCGGAGATCCCCTTTGGCCAGACCCGCACCTATGGGGCCATCGCCCGCCAGGTGGGCCGGCCGGGCGCGGCCCGGGCCGTGGGCCAGGTGATGCACCGCAACCCGGTGCCGCTGTTCGTACCCTGCCACCGGGTGCTGGGCGGCAACGGCGCGCTCTGCGGTTTCGGCGCCGGCCTGCCCATGAAGCAGGCCCTGCTGGAGATGGAGCAGGGGGGACGGTTGTTGTAGGTTCGGGGAGATCAGGAATCAAGGTTCGCGGCCCTGGCTCGAAACCAAACCAAGGTCGTCAGCAATGCACTATCATTTCTCCACAGTTGCAGAGGATGACAACTTGCGCCCCAATCTGCACCACATGGAATCCTCGCCTTTTTGCCTCTGCTATTAGCTCGTTAATTCCGTCTTTTCCGCCGTATTTCTTTACATCGTCCCAGGAACGTCTGACCACTCCTTCAGTTTTCGCGGCATCCGCTTCGAATATCTGATCGATCCAGGCGCTCATCTTCCCCCCTCATGTTGATTCGTTCAACCTGTTCAGGCTTCTTGCGGTCAATCCACTCTTTCCCGCCAATATTCTGGCCGCCGCTTCATGTGCGCGACCGCCAAGATAAAAAGCTGCTCGTTTTCAAGTGTGTAATAGACACTGAAAGGGAAGCGGCGAAGCAGGTGACGGCGGATTCCCTCACTCACCTCCTGTCCAAGGCCCGGGTGTTCCAGGAGAAGGCCGACCGCCTCCTCCATGGCCGCGATGAAAGCCAGCCCCAAGCTCGTCCCGGTTTCCGCGTAGTGCGCCGCTGCCTGCAGGAATTCTTCCGCCGCCTCGGGATGGAAGCGCCATTTCATTTGCGGAGAAGACGCCGCGCTTGGTCCATCACCGTTTGGCCGTCGCGTGGCTCCACCCTACCCGAGAGGATATCCCCTAGCCGTTCCTGGGCCAAGGCCAACTGCTGGCGTTCAAGGTCCGGGTCCAGGTGGGCCGCCAGATGGGCCACCAAGCGTTCGGCCAGGACTTCCTTGGCCTCGTCCGGCAACTGCATGGCCTGTCCGTAGATTTCGTCCACCGTCAGGGACATTTCGCCAACTCCTCGCGCGGGTCTTCCTGAATTTTAGCACAAGGCGCCCCCCACGCGGACGCCCGCGCTTTCAGGGCCAGGGACAGGCCCGGCCGGTTTCGAGCCAGGGCCGCACGCTCCAGCGCTCGCCGTCGCTGGTCAGCTCCAGGCAGCCGCTGATCCCGGTCCAGTAGAGGGCCGCCCCGGCGGCCTCCACCCGGGCGCGGACCTCGGGCCGGGGCATGCCGAAGCCATTGGCGCAGCCGGCCGAGAAGACCACCACCCGGGGGCGCAGGACGGCCAGCAGCTCGGCGCTGCACGAGCCCCGGCCGCCATGGTGGGCCGCCACCAGGATCTGCTCCCCTCCCCGGGGCAGGTCGGGCAGCACCCGGCGCTCGATGCCCGGGCCGCTGTCCCCGGGCAGCCAGAGCCAGGTTCGCCCCAGGCCCAGGCCGATCCAGAGCGAGCGGTCGTTCTCGCTCAAGCGCCAATCCTGACTGCCCGGCGGGGGCCAGAGCACCCGCAGGCTCGCCCCGCCCAGCTCTGACCGGCCGGCCAGGTCTTCCGGTCCCCGCAGCGCCTCCCCGCCCTGCCCAGCCAGCTCCAGCAACCGGCCATAGGGCCCCTGGTTGGGCGGCTCGCCGTTGTGCCAGACCTCGGCCGGGTCCAGCCAGCGGGCCAGGAAGGGCAGGCCCCCGGCGTGGTCGGGATGGGAGTGGGAGCAGGCCAGGAAGTCCGCCCGGCCCAGGCCCAGGGACCAGAGGAAGGGGGCCACCACCGCTTGGCCGGTGTCCACGTCCCCCCGGCCGCCGCCGGCGTCCACCACCAGCACCCGGCCATCGGGCAGGCGGGCCACCGCCGCCGAGCCCTGGCCCACGTCCAGCACCCAGACCCGCAGCTTGCCGTCCGGGGCCAGGGGCCGGGCCTCTGCCCACCAGACCGCCAGGGCCAGGACCGCCAGGGCCGCGCCCGCCCGCCAGCGCCAGGGCCGGGCCAGGCAGAGCCCGGCCAGGGCGGCGGCGTAGAGCAGGACCAGCGCCCAGGGACCGGGGCCGGCCACGAAGCTCACCGCCCCGGGCAGGCCGGCCAGCCATTTGATGACGGTCAGCCCCGCCCCGGCGGGCCAGGTGGCCAGACCCAGGAGCCAATCCCCGGCCGCCGGCCAAACCAGGGCCAGGCCGCCGCCGACCAGGGCCAGGGGCAGGGCCAGCATCGCCACCAGGGGGATGGCCAGGGCGTTGGCCGGGACCGATAGCCAGGGGATCTGGTGGAAGTGGCGCGCCGCCAGGGGCCAGGTGGCCAGGGCCACCAGGGCGCTGAGGGCCAGCCAGCCGGCCAGGCCCCCCAGCCAGCGCCGCCAGCCCCGACGACCGGCGAGGCGGCGGGCCAGGGGCGCGGCGGCCAGCAGGATGGCGGCCACGGCGGTGAAGGAAAGCTGGAAGGAAAGGGTCAGGGGGGCCTCGGGCCAGAGCAGGCCCACCACCAGGGCCGCCAGGGCCAGGCCTCCGGCCGGGCGATAGGGCCGCTCGGCCATGAGCGCCGCCACCAGGCAGGCGGCCATGGTCAAGGCCCGCAGGGTGGGGGTGGAGCCCCCGGCCAATAGGCTGTAACCCAGGGCCGGGACCAGGGCCAGGCCGGCGGCCAGCTTGGGCGCGCTGACCCGCAGGGCCAGGGCCGGCCAGGCGGCCAGCAGCAGGCGCAAGGCCAGGAAGCTCCAGCCCCAGACCAGGCCCAGGTGCAGGCCGCTGATGGCCAGGAGGTGGGCGGCGCCGATGGCGGCGAAGGCCTGGCGGGTCTCGGGCTCCAGGCCGCCGCGCTGACCCAGGACCAGGGCCCGCAGCAGGCCGGCGGCCTCGCCCCGGCCCAGACGGCCGAAGGCCTGGCCCAGGCGTTGGCGGGCGGCCTCCAGCCGGACGCGCCAGCCCCCCGGTCCCGGCCCCAGGTCGCGCAGGTCGGCCCGCCGGCCGGCGTAGGCCTGAACGTAGAGGTCCTGCAGGGCCAGGAATTCGGCGTAGTCAAAGGAGCCGGGATTGGCGAAGCCCACCACCGGCTTGAGCTTGACCCGGGCCGCCAGGCGATGGCCCACGACCGGCTCCGGGGCGTCACCGGGCAGGCTCAGGCTGAGCAGGCCGGAGACCGGCTGGCCGTCCAGGCTCTCGGCCCGGGCCAGGAGCTTGATCCCATGGCCGGCCGGCTGGGGCGCGCCCACCACCTGGGCCACCAGGTCGCGGGGGGTGTTGTCGGCCTGGCCGCGCAGGTGGTCGGGTGGCAGGGTTTGGCCGCGCCCCCAGGCCAGGAGCCCGGCCCCCAGGACCAGGCAGGCCAGGGCCAGCAGGGGCAGCAGCCTCCGCCCCCGGGCCGGACCCTGCCCCAGCCAGGCCAGGAGACCCAGGCCGGCCGCCGCCAGGCACCAGGGCGCCAGGGGTTGCAGGCCGGGCCAGCGGTCGGCCAGCCAGATGCCGGCCAGCAGGCCCAGGGCGGGCCAGAGCAGGGGATGGACCTCGGCCCCGCCCCGCCCCGCCTGCCCGCCGCCGACCGCCCCCACGGCCCCCGACCGCGCCGGCTAGGCCTGGTCTGGGCCGGGCGGCTCCTCGGGCGGGATCTCCAGCGGGCCGCGCCCCTTTTCCAGGCGGTAGAGCCACTGGTAGATGCGCTCGCGCCAGAGCCAGACCGGCAGGATGAAGGCGATGCTGAGCAGGAAGAGCCAGAGGAAGGACCAGTAATTCTCGTTGTAGACCGCCGCGCCCTGCAGGCTGAGCAGCAGGGTGCCCGGCACCCGCCCCAGGGAGCTGACCACCAGGAAGATGCGGGCGCTCATGGGCGACAGCCCCAGGGCGTAGCAGAAGTAGTCCTTGGGGAAGCCGGGGATGATGAAGAAGATGAAGCTGGCGATGACGCCCTGGCGCTCCATCAGGTAGGCGATGCGACTCAGGTATTGCGGCGGGATCATGCGCTCCACGAAGGAGCGCCCCACCACCCTGGCCACGTAGAAGTTGATCCAGGAGCCCAGGGACAGGCCGATGGTGGAGTAGATCAGGGACTGCCACCAGCCGAAGACATAGCCCCCGGCCGCGCCCACCAGCTCGCCGGGGATGGGGCTGATCAGCACCTGGAAGATCTGGAAGACGGTGAAGACCGCCGGCCCCCAGACCCCGTAGGATTCGATGCGCTGGCGGAAGGCCTCCTTGTCCCGGAGCAGGCACCACCAATCCCGGGTCAGGTGGGCCAGGGGCTCCCACCACCACCAGGTGGCCAGGATAAGCACCAACAACAGGCCCAGGCCCCACCAGGCCGCCAGGCGGCGCTGGCGGCGGCGGGCTCTTCGCTGCCTGGGGCTGTCGGCGGCAGGTTGGCCGGGATGCACGGGTTTGGTTCTCCTGGCGGGCAGAGCGGGTTAGGGTTTGTCTCAAAACCGGGCGCGGCCCTGGCGGCCCGCCGGAGCGGCGCCAGGGCGGCGGAGGTTGTCGTTTGCAAGGGATGCGGTCATGCCTGCCGGCCCTGCCTCCCGGGGTGCGGGGTTCCGCCGGGGGACTAGAAGCCTTCCAGGGCCGCCGCCAGGTTGGGCTGGATTTGGAAGATGGAGGTGAAGCCGGCCACGTCGAAGACCTCCAGCACGTAGGGCTGGAGTCCGCAGAGGGCCAGCTTGCCCGCCGAGGCGTTGATCCGCTTGGCGGTGGAGAGCAGGACGCGCAGGCCCGCGCTGCTGATGTATTCCACCCCGGTCATCTCGATCAACAGCTTGTTGCCGCCGTCGGCCACCGCCTTTTGCAGGCCCTCGTCCACCTGGCCGGCGCTCTGGGCGTCGAACCTTCCGGAGAGCTTGACGACATTCACGCCATTTTCCAGGCTGGTTGCGATATCCATGCCTCGGCCTCCTCTTTGCCCCGCTCCAGGTTGTTCCCGAAAAACTAGCAGGAAAGCCAGGTTCTGGCAAGGGCGGCCTCAGTCCAGCCCCCGTCCCGCAGGCGAAAAATCCGTCCCCGAACCACGCCCTCGACCTCTCCCTTAAGCGGCGTCCAGCCCCGGCTCCTGGCCGCGTCAGGCGTTTTCCCCTGTTACCAATGGGGTTGGTTGCCGATCCGCCGACCCATCACCTCCAGGGTGTCGGTGACCACCATGAAGGCGTTGGGATCGTGCAGCCGCACCAGCTCCTTGATCCGGGGCAGCTCGCTGAACTGGATCACCGCGTAGACCACGTGCTCCGGCTCCCCGCTGTAGGCCCCCTGCCCCTCCAGGATGGTGGCCCCCCGGTGGATGCGGTGCAGGATGCCGTCGGCGATCTCCCGCCAGCGGGTGCTGATGATGAAGACCGCCTTGCGCTGGCTCAGGCCCACCACCACCAGGTTGGTGATCTTGGCCGAGGCGAAGAGATAGATCAGGGTGTAGAGGGCTCCCTCCAGGGAAATCAGGAACGCCGCGCCCACCAGGACCATGCTGTTGAAACCCAGCACCGTGGAGCCGGGTTTGAGCGAGAAGCGCTTGTAGAGGATCACCGCCAGGATGTCGGTGCCGCCGGAGGAGCCCAGGGAGCGCAGGACCAGGCCGGTGCCGCCGCCCACCAGGATGCCGGCCAGCAGCGCGGCCAGGATGCGGTCCTGGACGCCCAGGTCGCCGGGTTGGACCCATTGCAGGGCCGCGGCCAGGATCAGGGCCCCGGCCACCGACCAGGCGAAGAAGCGCCGGCCCACGAAGCGCCAGCCCAGGACGTACAGCGGCAGGTTCAGGAGCAGATAGAGCAGGCTGACCGGCCAGGCCGGGACCAGGTAGTGGACCAGCAGGGCCAGGCCGGTGAAGCCACCGCTCAGGAACCCCCGGGGCAGCAACACGCCGTTGACCGCGATGGCGGTCACCAGGCTGCCGACGCAGAGCAGGACCAGGGTGAGCGCCCCGTTGCCGATCTGGCGCATGGCCATGGAAATCCTTCCGCGCGAGAAAGCTCAGCCCTGGCGGGACAGGGCCATCATCTTGTAGATCGGCAGCCCGGCGGCCAGGGCGATGTCCTCGGTGGACAGATAATGGCCGATGCTCTTGTCCATCAGCACGTTGCCCTCGGCCGGGAACTCGTCGTCGCCGGCCCAGAGCACGAACAGGAACTCCACCCGGGGAAAGGCCCGCACGATCACCGACGCGTCGCCGGCCTCGCCGCCGTCGCGGCCGCCCACCTTGGTCGCCAGGGCCTGCAACAGCTCCGGCCGCGCCCCGAAAAAGCCCACCAGGGGGTCCTTGGCCCTTTTGACA
>CALERA010000175.1 GCA_937908275.1 uncultured Desulfarculaceae bacterium
GGACGGCCCGGTCTTCACCAAGGCCCAGCTCGACAAGCTGCCAAGAGAGTACTAGCAGGCAAAAACGACTCGGTCGGGACCGCTCCCGGCCGGGTTCCACCCAGCCCGGGGCAACCCATGGTGGGACGCTGGGTTATCCCGGCGGAATGATTGTCGTTACCGATAAATCGGTAAAATCTTTGCATAGTGCTGGGTATTGAATTAAAATCCGATATCACCGCGCGCCAGGATCGACCAGCCAACCGCCAGCGACGCGGAACTGACAGGCAAGGACCGGGGAGGGCCGGCCGCGGCGCGGGCGGAAACTGTCCCCCGACAAGGAAAATTTAGGGAGACGAGCATGAGCCAAGAGCCGATCAAGCTGGGAAAACGCGAGAGCAAGCTCCGCGTCGACCCCAAGTGGGCGGACGTATGTCTGACCTGCGGGACCTGCGCCGGCGGCTGCCCGGTCACGGGAGTGGACGGCATGGACCCCCGCAAGGCGGTGCGCATGGCCGCCCTGGGTCTGGACGATGAACTGATCAACTCCAGGTTCCCCTGGATCTGCACCCTCTGCGGCCGCTGCGAGCGCGCCTGCCCCATGGGGGTGGAGATCCTGGCCATGATGCGCCGGGCCCGGTCCCTGCGCGAGCGCGACAAGGTGCCCGGCCCGATCCACAAGGGCACCATGATGTCCATGCAGCGCGGCAACAACCTGGGCATCCCCCGGGATGACTTCCTCCAGCTGCTGGCCGAGGTGGGCGTCGAGGAAATGGGCGAGTGCTGCCCCGGCTTCTACGTGCCGGTGGACAAGGTCGGCGCCCGGGTCATCACCACCATCAACTCCAAGGAGCCCTTCGGCGAGCCCGAGGACATGCGCTTCTGGTGGAAGATCTACTACGCCGCCCGCGAGTCCTGGACCGTCTCCAGCGAAAACTGGGAAGGCGTGACCTGGGGCCTGTTCAGCGGCGACGACGAGTCCATGAAGGAGCAGGCGCGGCGAGTGCTGGACAACGCCCGGCGCTTGAAAGCCGAGGTCTTGCTCCTACCCGAGTGAGGCCACGCTTACTACGGGACTAGGCTTAGTCTCACCAAGTGGTTCCCCGAGGCCTTCGAAGAGTTCAAGGTCATGAACGTCTTCGAGCTGATGATGGAGTACATCAAGGAGGGTCGGGTCAAGATCGACCGCCAGAAGTTCGCCGACAAGCTGGTGACGGTCCACGACCCCTGCAACTACGGCCGCAAGTCCGAAAAGGCCTTCGGCCACGGCTACTATGACGAGATCCGCTGGATCGTGGACCAGATCTGCGAGCAGTGGGTGGACACCTACCCCACCAAGGAGAACAACTTCTGCTGTGGGGCCGGCGGCGGCGCCTGGGCCATGCCCTATGCCAACGAGCGCCTCTACTATGGCCGCAAGAAGGCCGAGCAGATCGCCAACACCGGCGCCGAGTTGGTGGTGGCCCCCTGCCACAACTGCCGCGACCAGATCATGAAGGGCCTGACCAAGGAATTCGACCTGCACATCGAGACCTTCTACCTCTGGGAGCTCCTGGCCGAGTGCCTGATCGTCGAGCCCTGGACCGAGGAAGAGATCGCCAAGGGCGAGGCCGAGGCCGCGGCCCAGTGGGAAGAGCTGGGCGTGGTGATGGACGAGGAAGAGGACGAGGACGAGGAATAGCCGCCCCCCGCTTCCTTAGCACGTAGGCCACGGGAGGCCGCCACGGGGCGGCCTCCCGTCTTTTTTCGGCCGATGCGCTATAATTCAGCCAAACTCAGCCGCAAGGAGACCCGCCATGGCCGAGATCAAGAGCAGCCTGGAAATCGCCCTGGAGCGGGCCGCCGCCCTGGGCAGCGCCGATAAGGACGACGAGCGCCGCGAGGAAGGCCGCCGCCAAGGCAAGGCCTGGGCCCGCCGCGCCGCCCTGGGCGAGCTGGCCCCCAGCGAACTGCGGGGCTTCATCGACCAACTCGCCGGGGCCGAGGCCCAGGGCGCCTTCGCCGCCGCCGCCGGGACCCTCCTGGAGGAAATCAGCGCCGGAAACCGCGCCGCCCTGGCCAGCCTGATCATGCTCACCGCCGATCATCCCGCCCAGGCGGCCGCCAAGGACCTGGCCCAGGTCCTCAAGGCCGAGGAAGGCGTGGCCATCGAGGTCAGCCGCCAACTGGCCACCGAACTCGTCGCCACCCTGGCCGCCGAGGGCGTCTCCGGCAGCGCCGTCCACCCCAACCCCGCCAGCCACCCCCAACTCCAGGAGCGCTTCCAACAAGCCGCCGCCGGCCTGCAAGGCCAACGCTCCACCGCCCTGCGCGCCTTGGAAAAGGCCCTGGGGTAGGTAGGGGGAAGAGGGAAGAAGAGGGAGAATGTGGGGGAAACCCTTTCTTTGGTGCCCAAAGAAAGGGTTTCCCCCACACCCCCTTCCCAAAGAAAGGCGCTTAGGGGGATGAGGGTGGCCAGGCCCAGCCCGGTGGGACGGGGTGGCATCGCAATCAAAACGGGCGGGGTTTGTCCCCGCCCGTCTTTTTGCCAGGCGAGGCATCTACGGGAGTGTGCGAGGTTCGGGCAAAGGCCCAGCGCCACTCGACCCGTATACGCCCGTCGCGGCACGCGACCCTATTTGAGGCCCTGGTCGGCCCGGGTCTGGTTGTAGATCGGGGCCAGCAGCTTGAGCACCGGGGCCAGCTTGAGCAGGCTGGTGGCCGAGCCCTTGGCCTTGATCTGGCCCAGGGCCATGGCCATCATCGGGTTGAGCT
>CALERA010000176.1 GCA_937908275.1 uncultured Desulfarculaceae bacterium
AGGGCCAGGGGCAGGCCGCTGTTCAGGGAGACCTGGGCCGCCAGGGGGGCCTTGCTGCCCAGCACCGCCCAGGTCTGGCCCGTCCAATCCAGGCGCACCGCCAGGCGGCGGCCCTGGAGGGCGAAGCTGGGCCAGGCGAAGGTCACCCCCAGCTCGCCGGCCAGGTCGCGGTTTTTCTCGAAATAGGCCAGGCAGCGGGCCACCAGGGGGTCGCCGGCCGGGCGCTCGGCCAGGCCCCGGCCCAGGATCTCCTCCCGGCGGTGCAGGACCACGGTCTGGGTGCGCTTGGCCAGCACCAGCTCGCTGCTCATGGATTGCAGTTTTTTGTCGGCCAGCTGGCGGCTCTTGCCCTCCAGCTCCAGGCTGCCCAGGGCGGTCAGGTGGCCCGGGGCCTCGATGCGGTAGTCCAGGCGGGTGACATAGGCCAACAGCCGGTCCTCGGACTTTTTGCCGGCATTCTCGTCCACCACCTGGGGCAGCCAGGGCAGGGGAATCAGGCCCTGGGCGTCGCTGCGATAGGGGCCCGGGTCCCGGGGACGGCCGGCCTGGGCCACCACCACCGCCTCGGCCCCGGCCAGGGGCCGGTCGGAACCGTCCAGAACCCGCAGGGTCAGGGGTTGCACCGGGGGCGGGCCGGTGTTTTCCGGGGGCGGCGCGGCGGCGCAGCCACTCAGGGTCAACAGGAGCCCCAGGCCCAGGGCCGGGACCAGCCAGCGCCTCCAGCCGCCGCGTTTCACGCCGACTCCTCGCGCGCAGGTTTGCTCAGCCGCTTGAGCAGCCGGGTCCGCTCCTCGCCGGTGGGGCCGGCCGTCACCCAGGTCACCTCCAGCAGGAAACGCACCTGGTTCTCCCGCTCCAGGCGGTTGAAGCGCACCACCTCGCCGATCAGGCCCTGGGTCGGCTCCTCGGCTCCGTTGTCCAGGGGCAGGACCATGGCCCATTTGGGGGTGATGTTGTGCACGTCCATCAGGACATGGGAGCCGTCGATGAAAGGCGATTCCAGCAGGAATTCCGCGCCTTTCTTGCCGACGGTCAGCAGCCCCACCCTGACCTGGGAGGTGAGGATCCGGAGGTCGTCCTGGGCCACCATGCGCAGGCCGGCCTGACCGATGAGCTTATCCGCGATACCACGGCGGGCGAACATCTGGCGCATCCTTTGGCTTTGAGCGTGGAACCGGTCCGCGCCCCGGCGGGGCAGACCGGGACCCTGCGCGCCCCCCGATTCCGGGCGGGCTGGGATTCATTATAGCTAACTTTTCGCGCTCTGGGCAGCGTCTATGCGGGGGGAATCGGCCCAAAGGGTCCGCTGGAGATGGTGAAAGCCCCGCCGGGGCGCGGCGAACCGCGAGGGTGGGGACGGGAAAAGGACTGGGCCGGGGGCGCGAGCGGCGTGTCGCTACGCGGCGGCTTGGCATGCGTTTTTGCAATTATTTGCAAAAAGCCATGCCAAGCCCGCCGCGACAGGGCCTCCGCCCCGGGGAATTTCTCCCCACCCCGCCAGAGATTAGTGCCGCTGGTAGTGCCGGATCAGGCCGGCCACCACCCCCAGCACCCGGACCTCCTCGTGGCGCAGCACGATGGGCGCCATCTCGCGGTTGGCCGGCTCCAGGCGGATGGCGTCGCGCTCCAGGTAGAAGCGTTTGAGGGTGACCTCGCTCTCGTTGATCAGGGCCACCACCATCTCGCCGTTCTCGGCGGTCTTGCGCTCCTCCACCACGATGATGTCCCCGGGCTTGACGTGGGCGTCGATCATGGACTCGCCCCGCACCTTGAGGGCGAAGGTGCGGTAACGCCCCAGCATGGTGGCGGGAATGGAGACCGTGAGCTGCTCCGGCACCGCCTCGATGGGCATCCCGGCGGCCACGGTGCCCAAAAGGGGAATCTCCACCTCGCTGAGGTCGATCTCCATGCAACCCAGGTCCTCGAGGCTCAAATCCGCCATGGCTGACTCTCCTGGTAAACAGTTGTTGATCAATATATACGTCGAGTCAGATCGGATGTAAAGGCTATTCTGCGCCCGGGGTGTGGCGCGGCCGCGCCGCGGTCTGCTATGCTGAGCCCCAGGCGGCGGGTATGTGCGGGGGGCCGCCGGCGGCGTCCCAGCGGGGGACGAGCGAGCGTGGACAGTTATAGTGCTAGGACCAAATCATGAAAAAAGTCGCGGTGTTGCTCGATGGCGCCTACGTGCGCTACACCCTGTACCGGTACGTGGACGGACCGGCCAACGATTCGCACCTGGAGCGTTACGCGCGTAACTGCGTGAAGGACAACGAGGAGCTGTTCCGGATCTACTACTACGACTGCCTACCCTTCGAGGAGCAGCGCTTCCATCCCATCAGCCGCACCTATATCGACTTCAAGCAGACCGACGCCTATCGCAAGAGCCTCAACCTGATCCAGAACCTGGAGACCAAGGACTACTTCGCGGTGCGTTTGGGCACCCTGGCCTTCAAGGACTGGCGCCTGACCGGCCACGCCTTCAACCGCCTTTGCGAGGCCGCGGTGGACGGCCACTCGGTGGAGCCCCTGGCCCCCACCGATCTCCAGCCCGACTTCACCCAAAAGGGCGTGGACATGAAGATCGGTCTGGACATCGCCTGGCTGTCCACCAAGCACCTGGTGGACAAGATCATCCTGACCACCAACGACAGCGACTTCATCCCGGCCATGAAGTTCGCCCGGCGCGAGGGCATCCACGTGGTGCTGATGCAACTGGGCGAGGTGGGCAACATGCTGAAAGCCCACGCCGACGAGGTGCGCACCTTCGACACCGAGTACGTGGTCACCGGCGAGCGCGGAGGCGGCAACTACCGCCAGCCGAAATACTAGCCGCCTCCCGGGCGGCCGGGCCCAGCGGGATATAGAAGCGGCCCCTCCGGAGAATCCGGAGGGGCCGTCCGTTTGACACCGGCCGGGGTGGGGAGCCCGACCGGAGTGGGGGGGGCGTGCTGGTCGTTACTTGTCCAGGGGCAGCAGACCGCGCTGGGTCAGGTGCTGCATGCCCTCCTCGGAGGCCAGGTAGTCCACCAGGCGGGCGGCCGGGGCGGCCGGGGCCGGGCTCTTCCAGACCACCGCGAAGACCTCGAAGTAGGGATAGCCGGCGTCCTTGGGACCCTTGCCGTCGATCTTCAGGATCCGGGTGGCCTCGGGCCGGCCCTGGGTGGTGGCCTGGTTGATGAAGGAGACGCCGCCGTTGACCCGGTGGACCGCCGAGGCCGAGGTGGTGGAGCGGCGGGCCATCAGGTAGTAGTCCATGGGCGCGCCGTTCATCACCAGGCGGCTGAACTCCTGGTGGGCGGCGGTGTCGGGCGCGGGCAGGATCACCCGCACCGGCAGCTTGGCCCCGCCCACCTCGCTCCAGTTGGCGATGGCCCCGGAGAAGACCCCGCGGGCCTGGGCCAGGCTCAGGCCCTTAACCTTGACCTGGGGATGGGAGATGATCACCAGGGCGTCCTTGGCCAGGGGCCGGTAGTTGAGCCCCTTGTCGGCCAGGTCCGCCGGCAGCTTCTCGGCGGTGAAGGCCAGGTCATAGCCGCCCTTGGCCAGCTTGGTCACGGCGGTGTTGGAGGCGAAGACATCCACCGCCACCTTGACCCCGGTCTTCTCGCTGAAGCCGGCCAGGGCCCCGTTCTGCAGGGCCTCGTAGACCTGGGCCGAGCAGGCCACCTTCACCACGTCGCCACTGGCCTGGGCCGGAGCCGGGGCCGCCACCAACCAAGTCAGGGCCAGGGTCAGCACCCCGACCAAACCACCGCGCCATCCCAGATGGAAAGCTGTATGTCGAGTCATCGTTGTCCTCCGTGCGCTTCGCCGCCCGGCCCGCCGGATGGCCTCCGGGTCGCCGAGACCGTTGTTGCGGGGCACTGCGTCCCCTTCCCTGGTTTGCAAGGCTAAAGTACGGAGGCAAAAGCTTAAATAGGGTGGGGGCCTCAATCTGGCCAGGGTGAACTAACTCTGTCTGGGTGGGGATGGGAGGGCCGTGAGGCCCGGGGGAAGCCTGACCGCCGACCGGCGGAAATGCGAATCGCTCTCACCATCTGGCCTGCTCGGCACGGGACGGGCCCCGGGCCTGCCGGGAGCGGGCCAGGGCCGGACCGGGCCCGCAAACCGCCTCTTCCCCTGCGGCTCCCAGTGATGCTACTTTGGTAGTATGGAATGAAGGCGCCCCGTTCTTTCCCCCAACGCGGTGTCGGATTAGTCCATGCGTCCAATCCTGGGAAATCGTCGCGCCCCGCGCCTGTTTTTTTGCGCGCTGGGCTTGCTTCTGTTCAGCTGGCCTTTTGGGCTCGATCCCTCCGGCCAGAGCCTGCCCGCCCTGTTCTTCTTCTACCTGACCTGCTGGGCGCTGTTCATCGCCCTCCTGGCCCTGGTGGCGGTGGCCATCCTGCGGGCCGAGGATCGAGAACGCCTCCCTCCAGGGGAGTAGGGCCATGCTGTTCACGCCTCCGGTGTTGCTGGGCGCGATCTGCCTGTACATGGCCTTGCTGTTCGCCCTGGCCCTGTGGGTGGAGCGGCGGGCGCGGGGCGGGGTGAACCTGGGCGACTCGCCCCTGGTCTACGCCCTTTCCCTGGCCATCTACTGCACCGCCTGGACCTACTATGGCAGCGTGGGCAAGGCCGCCAGCAACGGCCTGTTGTTCCTGGCCGTGTACCTGGGCCCCACCCTGGGGGCGATGTTGGCCTGGCCCCTGCTGCGCCGTCTGGTGCACATCAAGCAGGTCCACCACGTCACCAGCGTCTCCGACCTGATCTCCCTGCGCTTCGGCAAGTCCCAGGCCCTGGGCATCCTGGTGACCTGCATCCTGGTGGTGGGGCTGTTGCCCTATCTCTCCCTGCAGATCAAGGCCACGGTGGCGGCCCTGAAGATCCTGGCCATGCACGACGCCTCCCCGCCGACGGCCCCCGGCCTGGCCGGCGGCTTCGCCTGGATCTACACCCACACCGGCGCGGTGATCACCGGGTTGATGATCATCTTCACCATCGTCTTCGGCATCCGCCGCCTGGACCCCACCGAGCGCCACCAGGGCATGATCATGGCCGTGGCGGCCGAGAGCCTGGTCAAGCTGCTGGCCTTCCTGGCGGTGGGGGTGCTGGTGACCTACGGGCTCAACGACGGCTTCGGCGACCTGCTGGACCGGGCCATGCGCACCCCCCACCTGCGCAACCTGCTGGGCAACGGCGGGGCTGCCAGCGACCATTACCTGCTCTGGCTGACCTACCTGCTGCTTTCCATGTGCGCGGTGATCTTCCTGCCCCGCCAGTTCCACGTGGCGGTGGTGGAAAACTTCGACCCGCGCCACATCGCCACCGCCCTCTGGCTGTTCCCCCTCTACCTGTTCCTGATCAACCTCTTCGTGCTGCCCATCGCCCTGACCGGCCTGTTGGGCGGCTATCCCTTCAACGAGCCGGACACCTTCGTCCTGCGCATCCCCCTGCACCACGGCCAGCGCTGGCTGTCCCTGCTGGTCTTCCTGGGCGGCTTCTCGGCCGCCACCGCCATGGTCATGGTCAGCACCATGGCCCAGTCCACCATGGTCACCAACCACCTGCTGGTCCCCCTGCTCCAGAGGGTCAAGGGCCTGGGGTTCCTGCGCCGCCACCTGTTGCAGTGCCGCTGGCTGGTGGCCGCCATCATCATCTGGGGGGCTTATCGCTTCCAGCAGAGCGTGGGCTGGTCCTGGCACCTGGTGGACGTGGGCATGGTCTCCTTTGCCGCGGTGGTCCAACTGGTCCCGGCCATCATCGGCGGCCTGTATTGGCCCCACGGCAACAAGGCCGGGGCCCTGCTGGGCCTGGCCGGCGGCTTCGCGGTCTGGCTCTACACCGCCCTGCTCCCGGTCCTGGCCGCCTCCCACCCCGGGCTGAACGCGCTGCTGGCCCGGGGCCCCTGGGGCCTGGAGCTGCTGCGGCCGGAACAGCTCTTCGGAGTGACGATCTTCGAGCCGCTGACCAACACCGTCTTCTGGTCCCTGCTGGCCAACCTGGCCCTGTTCGTCCTGGGCTCGCTGTTCTGGCGCCAGGGGAGCCCGGAGCGGCGGATGGTGTACGAGTTGGTCACCGCCCACCAGGCCGCCAGGGCGCTGCGCGCCAACCAGCCCGACGAGACCCAGGTCATCCTGGAGGAGAAGCTCCAGGTCTTCGAGAGCGTGCTGCTGGAGTACCTGCCCATGGATCGCGCCCGGGGCCTGATCAACCAGTGCCTGGTGGAGATGAACCTGCTGGAGGTCTGGCGGGTGCCCATCAGCAAGATGGCCGAGCTTTACCAGCGCTTGGAAAACTACCTGGCCGGCATCATCGGGGCGGCCTCGGCCGCCTCGGCCCTGCAGCGGGTGCAGCTTTTCTCCCTGGACGAGTCGCGGGCCCTGGCCGCGGTCTACGCCCGGACGCTGACCGAGCTGCGGCTCTCGCCCCAGGAGATGAAGCGCAAGATCGACTTCTACCGCGAGAAGGAGGACCTGCTGCGCCGGGAGAGCGCCCTGCTGGTGCACAGCCAGCACGTGCTGGACGAAAAGCTGGAGTCCCTGGACCGCCTGGCCCGCTCCATCGCCCACGAGATCCGCAACCCCATCACCGCCATCGGCGGCCTGACCCAGCGCCTGCTGCGCCAGGACAAGGCCCCGGGGCGCGAGGCGGAGTATCTCAACAAGATCCTGGTCGGGGTGCAGAGCCTGGAGCGCTTGGTCAGCGAGGTGCGCAGTTACGCCGACCTGCCCACCCCCACCCTGGCCCGGGAGGACCTGGGCTTGTTTCTGGCTGAACTGGCCGCGACCTTCCAGACCCGGGCCCAGGGCCAGGAGGTGGTCTTGGCCCGGGAGGGTCAGGTGGGGCGGGCCGGGGCGGTGGTGGCCTGGGTGGACCGCCACCTGCTGGAAAAGGCCCTGCGGGTGATCCTGGACAACGCCCTGGACGCCATGCCCCGGGGCGGCGTGCTGCACCTGCGCCTGGAGGGCGACGACCGGCAGGCGGAGATCCAGGTGACCGACACCGGACCGGGGTTCGACCCCCGCGACATCCCCTACCTGTTCGATCCCCTGTTCAGCACCAAGGTCAACGCCGTGGGCATGAACCTGGCCATCACCAAGCGGATCGTCAGCGACCACCTGGGCGAGATCACGGCCCGCAACGAGCCCGGGCTGGGGGCCCGCCTCACCATCACCCTGCCCCTCAAGCCGCCCCTGGTCCAGACGCCCCCCGACGGTTCGGAAGGGGACCCGGGCCAGCACTACTCCATCTAGGCCGGCCCGCTCCCGGCCCGGCGGCCCCATAAAAAACGGCCCCTCCGGCGAACCGGAGGGGCCGTCCTGCATGCTATCCCCGCCCGCCCTCCGCCCCCGGGGGCGGAGGGTCGGACCGGATGGGATCTTAGTACATGCCGCCCATGCCGCCCATGCCGCCGCCGGGCATCGCGGGCATGCCGCCCTTGTCCTCCTTGGGCTTCTCGGCCACCATGCACTCGGTGGTCAAGAGCAGGCCGGCCACGGAGGCCGCGTTCTGCAGGGCGAAGCGGGTGACCTTGGTGGGGTCGATGACGCCCGCCTTCAGCAGGTCCTCGTAGGTGTTGGTGTCGGCGTTGTAGCCGTCGGCGCCCTTCTGGCCGCGCACCTTCTCCACCACCACCGAGCCCTCCTCGCCGGCGTTGCCGGCGATCTGGCGCAGGGGCTCTTCCACCGCGCGGCGGATGATGGCCGCGCCAAAGCGCTCCTCACCCTCCAGCTCCATCTTGTCCACCGCCTTCTGGCAGCGCAGCAGGGCCACGCCGCCGCCAGGCACGATGCCCTCTTCCACGGCCGCGCGGGTGGCGTTCAGGGCGTCCTCGACGCGGGCCTTCTTCTCCTTCATCTCGGTCTCGGTGGCCGCGCCGACATTGATCACCGCCACGCCGCCGATCAGCTTGGCCAGGCGCTCCTGCAGCTTCTCGCGGTCGTAGTCGCTGGTGGTCTCCTCGATCTGGGCGCGGATGGTGCGCACGCGGCCTTCCAGGTCCTTGCGGGAGCCGGCGCCGTCGACGATGGTGGTGTTGTCCTTGTCGATGGTGACGCGCTTGGCCTGGCCCAGGTCGTTCAGGGTGGCGCTCTCGAGCTTGATGCCCAGGTCATCGGAGAGCACGGTGCCGCCGGTCAGGATGGCGATGTCCTCGAGCATGGCCTTGCGGCGGTCGCCGAAGCCGGGGGCCTTGACCGCGGCGGCGGACAGGGTGCCGCGCAGCTTGTTGACCACCAGGGTGGCCAGGGCCTCGCCCTCGACGTCCTC
>CALERA010000177.1 GCA_937908275.1 uncultured Desulfarculaceae bacterium
AGGGCGCCACCCAGTCCAAGGAGATGGACGGCTCCTACGACTCCCTGGCCGCCCATGAGTTCCTGCGCCAACTGGACATCACCAACGAGCAGATCCAGCAGATGCTCTTGATGGCCCTCTGGGACATCGACCGCTTCCGGGAGTTCGTCTTCAAGACCAGCTTCCTGGACCGCTTCGAGCTGGAGCCGGAGCTGATCGAGGCCATCAAGACCGACGACGCCGTCCTGCTGGAAATGGGCTATGCCTGGGTGCGCTTCGGCCTGTTCGGCCAGAAGTCGCTGAAGCTCAAGGAGGGCGCCGAGCAGGCCGGAAAGGCCAAGAAATGATCCCCGGCCTCAACGACGAGCGCCTGCGGGAGCTGGGCCAGGGCCAGGGCTTCCGCTTCGCCTGCCACCCCGGGGTGCCCTGCTTCAACCAGTGCTGCCGCAAGCTTAGCCTGTGGCTGACCCCCTACGACGCCCTGCGCCTCAAGCGCCGCCTGGGCCTCAGCAGCCAGGAATTCATCGAGCGCTACGCCAGCGTGGAGACCGGCCAGAACGGCTGGCCCATGCCGATGCTGGCCATGCGCGAGGACGACCCCGAGCGCACCTGCCCCTTTTTGGGCGAGGGCGGCTGCACGGTCTACGAGGACCGGCCCGGGGCCTGCCGCACCTATCCCCTGGGGCGGGCCACCAAGGGCGGCGCCAGCGGCGGCCCCAGCCAGGAGGCCTTCTTCCTGGTGCGCGAGGACCACTGCCAGGGTTTCGCCGAGGGCCGGGAGTGGACCCCCAGCCAGTGGATGCAGGACCAGGGCCTGGAGACCTACAACCACGTCAACGACCTGTTCCTGCCCATCATCACCCGCCAGGCCCCGGACCCGGACCCGCAGATCATCGCCCGCAAGATGCAGATGTTCCTGATGGCCTGCTACGACCTGGAGTCCTTCCGCAAGTTCATCGGCGGCACCCGCTTCCGGGAGGTTTTCGCCATCCCGGCCCTGCGCCTGGAGTTGGCCGAGAGCAACGACCTGGAACTCCTGAAACTGGCCTTCGACTGGCTGCGCTTCGCCATCTTCACCGACAACACCCTGGCCCTGCGGCAGGCTTCCTGAGTCGTCGGGAGCCTCGGGCGGACCACCAATTTTTTTGACACAATTTTTTCGCGCACAAACCGATGGGCGGATGCCAAAAACATCAGCCCATCGGTTTTATTTATTATATTAGCATGTTATACATAGCAATCTAAGGTTAGACCGTTTTGCGACTAGGAATCCATGGTGGCCCATAAAATTTAACTGTTATTACATCTAGATATCTTCCCGTTGGTTTTCAGGCATTTATTTCCGCAACCCAGCGTCCCATTTCCATCAATGATTGAGTGATGATAGCAAAATTGACCTGGGTCCCGGCGTGTGATAAATGTTGCAATCCGTGGGGAGATTCTTCTTTTTCCAGCTATGGTTATCAATACACTCTTGGGGGCGTTTCATGCGGCTTAACTTGAGTAAAAAGTTAATCCTGGGCGGCATCCTGGTGGTGATCGTGCCGTTGCTGGCGGTCTCCGGGATCCTGACCCAGCAGTCGGCCAAGGAGCTCAAGCGGGTTTCCCAGGAAGGAATGGTCGTTTCTGCCCATGGTCTGGCCCAGTCCGTCGGTAAATACCTGGATGGCATCATTCTTTCCGCCGATGCCCTCAAGGAGACCTCGGAAATCAGAACCATGGCCACCCTGGCCAGCGGCCGAGGGGTGGATTCGGTGGCTCAGGAACTGGATGAGTTCAACCGCAAGCTGGTCCCGGTGATCAAGGCCCTGGGCAAGGACTTTTCCGGCCTTTGGCTGGCCACCAGCCAGGGCCGCATCTTCGCCGGGGTCAAGCCCGACGGCGACATCACCAAGTACCGCAGCATGGACATCACCGCCCGGGACTACTACCAGGAGGTGGTGCGCACCGGCAAGACGGTCATCAGCCAGCCGGTGGCGGCCAAGAGCACCGGCAAGCCGGTGGTGATCATCGCCGCGCCGGTGACCGAGGGGGGCAAGCTGACCGGGGTGCTGGGTCTGTCGGTGGACCTGGACAGCGTGGTGGATCTGATCAGCAGCAACCGTTTAGGCCAGACCGGTTACGCCTACATGATCGACGAGCACGGACTGGTGCTGGCCCACCCCGACGTCAAGTACATCATGAAGACCAACCTGGCTGAACAGCAGGGCATGGCCGAGTTCATCAAACTGATGACCCAGGGGCACAAGGGCTCGGCCGAGTACAGCTTTGACGGGGTGGACAAGGTGGCCAGCTTCGCCCCGGTGGGAATCCGTGGCTGGAGCATCGGAGTGGCCATCAACTCCGACGAGCTCTTCGCGCCAGTGGCCGCCATGCGTCTCATCGCCGCGGTGTTGATCTTCCTTTTCCTGGTGCTGGCCATAACTGGGGTCTGGTTCCAGGCCCGCTCGGTGACCAAGCCGGTGCTGCGGGTGGTGGATGGCCTGCGGGCCTCCTCCGGCGAGGTCAACCAGGCCGCGCAGCAGATCGCCCAGGCCAGCGGCCAGTTGGCCTCCGGGGCCAGCCAGCAGGCCAGCAACCTGGAGGAGACCTCGGCCAGCCTGGAGGAACTGGGGGCCATGACCCGCCAGAACGCGGAGAACTCCCACCAGGCCGACGCCCTGACCCAGGAGGCCCAGAAGGTGGTGGACCGCGCCAACCAGTCCATGGCGCAGCTCACCTCCTCCATGGCCGAGATCAGCCAGGCCAGCCAGGAGATCAGCAAGATCATCAAGACCATTGACGAGATCGCCTTCCAGACCAACCTGTTGGCCCTGAACGCCGCGGTGGAGGCGGCCCGGGCCGGCGAGCACGGGGCCGGCTTCGCGGTGGTGGCCGAGGAGGTCCGCAACCTGGCCCAGCGGGCGGCAGACGCCGCGCGCAGCACCTCGGGGCTGATCGAAAGCACGGTCCAGCGCATCGCCGCGGGTGGCGATCTGGTGCAGTCGGCCAACCAGGCCTTCCGCCAGGTGGCCGAGGCCACCACCAAGGTCACCGGCCTGATCGGCGAGATCGCCGCCGCCAGCGGCGAGCAGGCCCAGGGCCTGGGCATGCTGGGCACCGCCATGCAGGAGATGGACCGCGTCACCCAGGGCAACGCCGGCAACGCCGAGGAGACCGCCAGCGCCGCCGAGGAGATGAGCGCCCAGGCTCACCAGTTGAACACCTTTGTCAACGACCTGGTGCTGGTGGTCAACGGCGTGGCCGACGACGGCCAACAGCCCCTCAGTAAAAAGTCCGCGCCCCGCGCCAGGGGCGGTTCCAACCTGCCGATGGTGGTCGGCCGCTCCTAGCGGCGCACGGCTCCCAAACAACCCGGCCCCGCGAGGCTAAGGCTTCGCGGGGCCGTGATTTTTCGCGCTTGGGGGCGGGATCAGCCCTTGGTCTGCGACCCCAGGTAGCCCTGGCGGCTCTTGATGCGGGCGTCGATCTCTTCCTGGTTCTCGCGCAGGTAGCGCAGGGCCTTTTCCGCCGCCGCCACCAGGGGCTCGCGCTCGCCCTTGCCGATCAGCTTGCCGGGCAGCAGGAGCTGGCGGCGGGCCAGGATGGCCACGATCTCGTCCTCGGCGTCCAGCTCCACTCCCAGGCCCTGGGCCAGCTCCACCAGCAGGTCGCCGAACTCCTGGGGGTGCTCCAACAGCTCCACCGGCAGCTCGGTTTCATAGGCCAGGGCCTGGCCCCGCCCCGGGGGCAGGCTGGAGCCCTTGATCAGGTCCACGGCGTGGGCCAGTTGGTGCAGCACGGTGGACTCGTCGGCGCTGGGGCTCAGGGCCACGTAGATCACCCCCGGCTCCAGGAGCTTGGTCTTCTGGGGGTTGATCAGGACGCCCCCGTCGCCGGCCGGGGTCTTCTCCTGGCCGAAAAGGCCCAGATCCAGGTAGGCCTGGAGGTCCACCAACTTGACGCTGTAGTTCTTGCCGGCCGGACTGACAATGGCCAGGCCCGCGGCCATGGCCAGGGCCCGGGGGTGCTGGCAGGCCGGCAGGCCCATGATCAACTGGGCCGCCTCATAGGGGTCCTGGTTGATGCGCTGGGTGGCGACGTCGGCGCTGAGTTCAGCCTCGCGGCCCAGGTGGCATTTCTTGAACTTCTTGCCGCTGCCGCAGGGACAGGGGGCGTTGCGGTCCAACTTGCTGAGGTCCATGGTCCAACTTTCCGCAAGGCCCGCCCGGGGAAGGGGATGTCCTCCGAGGCGAGGTCCTGGGCGCGCTCCGGCCTTCCCAGGCCTCGCCGGGGTGGGCCGTTATTCGTTGACGATGGTGTCCTTGCCGGCGTCCGGGGTGTTCACCGGGAAGGGGCCGATCTGGCCGGTGTTGGGGTCGTAACGGTGGCGATAGCTGGCCTTGACCCCGATGGTCTTGAAGGTGTGGTCCCAGCCGCGCTGGTAATAGCCGCACTCATCGTTGAAACAGATGTACTGGCAATCGCTGCCCCAGCTATGGGTGGCAGGGGAGACCCACTTGCTCATTTTATGACCGCAGTGGGGGCAGATGGTCTTGTCCATCTCGGTCATCTTCTTCCTCCATCAGGTTCGCGTCGCCCGCGCCGGCCACTTCGGCCGGACTGGTGAAGGCGGCAAACGCGCTTGGGGAGCAGGCATGGTTATAAAGCCTTGCGCCGGAGGACGCAACCCCCGGCGCAAGGCGCGATCCATGCCTAGAAGATAATCACGCCCCCACGGCCTGCAACGCCGGCCCGGCCGGGACCACCAGGCGGTTCAGGGCCGCGGCGCTGTCCTTGTCCCCGCCAAAGGCCAGGGCCATCAGCTGGGTGACGAAGACCACCGGCATGTTCAGGCTGGCGCCGGTGATGGCGTTGACCCGCTGCTGGTAGATCTCCAGGTTCATCTGGCACATGGGGCAGGCGGTGGAGATGATCTGGGCCCCGCCGGCCGCCGCGCTCTCGATGATGTCCTTCACCAGGTAGGCGCACTTGTCGATCTCGGTCAGGAAGATGCCCGAGCCGCAGCACTTGACCCGCTGGCCGAAATCCACCACCTCGGCCCCCAGGGCGGCCAGGATGTCGTCCTGGGTGTGGGGGTTCTCGCAGGAGTCGTACTCGCCAAAGGGCCGGGTGGTCTGGCAGCCGTAGTAGGCGGCCACCTTCACCCCGGTCAGCGGCTTTTTCACCGCGGCCTTGATCTTCTCGACGCCCACGTCGTTGTAGAGCAGGTCCAGCAGGTGGCGGGCCCGGATCTTGCCCGAATACTTCAGGCCGCCCTCGGCCAGGATCTCGTTGACCTGGTCCAGGAGCTTGGGATTGGTCTGCAGCTCGTGATTGACCTTGTTGAGCATGATGTAGCACGAGGAGCAGGGGGCCACGATGTCGTAGCCGCCCTGGGCCTCGGCCAGGGCCAGGTTGCGGGCGTTGAGCACGATGGACTGCATCTCGTTGCCGCCGATGTAGGCGATGGAGGCCCCGCAGCAGTTCCAGTCCTCGATCTCGTGGAAGTCGATCCCCAGCCCCTTGGCCACGGCCTCGGTGCTGATCATGTAGTGGACGCCGCCACCCTCCAGCGAGCAGCCATAGTAGAGGAAGTAGTCCATGCTACGCCTCCTTCGCCGCGTCGATGGCCGCGGCCTTGTCCAGCATGCGCTGAAGCTGTTTGACACCCTTGATCTTGTGCACCCCGGGGATGAAGATGTTGGGCGGGATGAACATCTTGGGCTTCATGCGCTTGGCCTTCATCAGGGCCAGGCCGATGTCCAACATGCCCAGGCTCTTCTTGAGCCCGGCCACCAGGCCGTCCTGCAGACAGTACTTGATCGGCACCACCGACTCGTCCACCCGGCCGGTGTCGTAGATGCCCTCCCAGAAGGCCTTGCCGAACTTGGCGGTCTCGGCCCGGGGCACGATGCCCTGGGACAGGGCGTAGTGGGCCAGGCCGTGCATCACGTCGATGATCGGCACGCCGCGCGGGCAACGCACCTTGCAGGCGTAGCAGGAGGTGCAGAGCATGATGTCGGGATTGTTGAGCACCTCGTCCCTGCGCCCGGCGCGGATCAGCGACCAGATCTGGCGCGGACCATATTTCATCTCGCCGCGCAGGGGGCAGGTGGCGCCACAGACGCCGCACTGCATGCAGACCTTGATCTCGGCGCCCGAGTCTACTTTCTCGTAAACCTCATTGGCGAAGGTCTGGTTGTAGTCCATTGGCTCCCTCACTCTACTGGTGGGTGTTGTCGCGGCCGTTGCGGGCCGACCGGTGGTCGACTAACACCGGCACAAGGCTGCCGGACCTGTCTGTTTTCCGGTCCCGGTCCATTGGTCGGGCCCGGCCTCGACCAATGGATGGTTATACAAAATAACGTGGAAGCCAGGTGAAAGTCCAGGGGGCCGCCGGGCGGCGACCCCCTGGTTGGGTGTTCCTAGAAGCCCTTGTAGGGGTTGGGTCCCACCGATTCGATGGTTTCCATGAACTGGTTGATGATCCCGGCCACCTTGTCGTGGTCGGTGATGCCCACCTCGGCCACGTTGATGCGCTCGGCCTCCAGCACCAGGCGCTGCAGGGTCTCGGCGATCTTGCTCATGCGCACGTTGGCCAGCTCGGAGCCCTTGATGAAGTGGCACTGGTAGTCGTCGCCGCGGCGGCAGCCCATCAGGATCAGGCCGTCGATGCCGCTGGACAGGGCGTCGGCGATCCAGACCAGGTTGACCGAGCCCAGGCAGCGCACCGGGATGAAGCGCACGAAGGCCGACCAGCTCTTGCCCAGGCGGGCGGCCATGTCGATGGCCGGCAGGGCGTCGTTCTCGCAGGCCAGCACCACCACGCGGGGCTTCTCCTCGTCCTCCTCGGGCACCTCGATGGCCTTGATCTGGCTGCCGACGATGTCCACGGAGTAGTTCTTGAAGCTGATGATGCGCTCGGGGCAGGCGCCCATGCACACGCCGCAGCGACGGCAGCGGGTGGGGTTGGGCAGGGGGTTGGCCTTCTCGTCCTCGTTGATGGCGCCGAAGGGGCACTCTTCCGTGCACCGCTTGCACTGTGTACAGCGCTGCATGGCGAACTCGGGGAAGGACTCGTCGCCGCTGCGGGGATGCACCGCGCAGCCAGCCTCGGCCGCGGCGATGGCCTGGATGGCCTTCATGGCCGCGCCCACGCCGTCGTCCTGGGCCTGGGTCAGGCGCATGGGACGGCGGACGGTGCCCGAGGTGTAGATGCCGGTGCGCCGGGTCTCGTAGGGGAAGCAGATGAAGTGGCTGTCGGGCATGGCGTACTTGAGGGTCGGCAGGTTCGGACCCTGACGGTACTGCAGGTTGAGGATCGACCAGTCCTCGGTCTGGGCCTTGGCCTCCTCGGCCTTGAGCTTGGCCGCTTCCTGGTCCTCGCCAAAGGCCACCAGGGGCGCGTCGACCACCTTGGGGTTGTTGGGCTTCATGCCGGTGGCCAGCACCACCATGTCCAGCTCCTCCAGGCTGACCTTCTCGTTGAGGAGCACGTCCATGGTTTCCAGCGACAGCTTGTCGTCGCCGCTGATGGTGGGGTAGGTCTCGTCGCGGCGGATGAAGATCACGCCCTGGCGCTGGGCCTCGCGGTAGACCTCCTCGCTCTGGCTGGGGGTGCGCAGGTCCTTGTAGATCACGTAGACCGCGGCCTCGGGATTGGCCTGCTTGACGTACATGGCCTGCTTGCAGGAGACCAGGCAGCAGAAGGCCGAGCAGTAGGGCAGATGGTTGGCGTCGCGGGAGCCGGCGCACTGGATGAAGGCGATGGCGTTGATCTCGCCCAGGCCGCCGTCCTTGGCCTTCTGCTCGAACTGCACGTTGGTGACGATGTTGGGGCTGGAGCCGTAGGCCAGGTCGCCGGCCAGCTTCTCGGGGTCGTAGGGGGTCCAGCCGGTGGCCTGGATGATGGCGCCGGCCCGGAGGCTCTCGCCGTTGCTCAGGCTGACGGTGAAGTTGCCGGGCGCGCCCTCGGTCTTGTCGATGGTGGCGCCGGTGATGGCCTTGATGTTGGCGTTGCCGGAGACCTTCTCCAGCAGGCCGGGCAGGGGGTTGTCCTCCAGCTCGCGGTAGGGCGCGGTCTGGGGGCCCAGCTTGTTGATGGTGCGCAGGAAGCCGCCCAGCTCGGCCTCTTTCTCCACCAGGAAGACCTGGCTGCCGGCCTCGGCCGCGGCGATGGCCGCGTTCAGGCCGCTGACGCCGCCGCCCACCACCAGCACCGCCTTGGCGATGTCGCCCTCCAGTTGGAAGGGCGCGGGGGGCTCGGACTTGGTCAGCTTGACGCCGCCCATGCGCATGT
>CALERA010000178.1 GCA_937908275.1 uncultured Desulfarculaceae bacterium
ACCACCGAGATCTACACTCTTTCCCTACACGACGCTCTTCCGATCTGGAAAAACCAGGGGCTCAGGTCATGCGACCCAAGCCCCTGTAATTACTGGAGCCGGCGATGGGATTTGAACCCGCGACCTGCTGATTACGAATCAGCTGCTCTGCCACTGAGCTACGCCGGCTAAATTGCGTAAGTTCTTGTATCAGAGGAGATTAGGCCGGTCAAGGCCTCCACGCGGGTGGGCTGAAAATGCCTTGGAGGCCAGGCGGCTGCGGTTGCGAGGCCGGCGGGATCGCGGCGTGGCCGCTTAGGCCCGGCCCGCCAGCCAATGGTTTTGGCTCACTCGCCTGGTTTTCGACCCCTCTCGTCACTCTCCCAACTCGGCGCGCTCTATGAACCGGCAGGCAGGTAACTACTTGTGATTGTATCTAAAGCGTAACGCCGCTCGCCGAACCTGAGCGCCAAGGCTGCGGGGCGTGCACTCACCGCGCGATGCCCCCGCGAGAGCGGGAAAAATCTCGGCTACGTTACCGCGACTTCCCATACAATCTGCTGCAGGTGGCTGCCGGTTCGGCCAGGCCTGGCGGTCGGGTCCGCCCAAGTCGGTCCAAGCAGGGACTGCGCTGGCCAGTTCAGAACGACAAGAGGCTTCAGGATGAGGCACCGGATGCGTCAAAAAGTGGTTTGGGGTCTGGTTTGGGGTGGCCTGGTTGGTCTGATGTTGTTGTTGGCCGGGTGCCTGCCCGCCTCGCCCCCACCCCCGGAGGCCGCGCACGCCTCCAGCCCCCCTGCTGCCAGCGATCTGGCCCAACTCTGCGCCCGCAACGTAGGCGCGCCCCGGGTGGAGCGCGTCTCGGAGCATGTCTGGATGGCCATCGGCTATGACATGGCCAACACCATCCTGATCACCACCGCCGACGGCCTGGTGGTGGTGGATTCGGGCAGCAGCCCGGAGCGCGCCCGGAGGGTCAAGCAGGCCTTCCGGGAGGCTGGGGTGGCGGTGGAGCCGGTCCAGGCCCTGATCTACACCCACAGCCATGCCGACCACGTGGGTGGCGCGCTGGAATGGGCCCCGCCCGAGGCCCAGATTTGGGCCACGGACAGCCTGGCGACCCACCTGTTCAAGCAGTACAGCCGGTTCCTGCCCGCGGAAAGGGCGCGGGCCGGTCGCCAGTTGGGGGCTCATGTCCCCCTGGCGGCGCTGCCCTGCTCCAGCATCGGCGACCGGACCGGCCTCACCGAGCCGCGCAGCGCCGGCCTGTTGCTGCCCACCCAGACCTTCCGCGGCCGCCACACCCTGGTTATCGGCGGGGTGGAGATGGTGCTGGAGGAGGCCCCGGGCGAGACCGAGGACCAGCTCTTGGTCTGGCTGCCCCAGGACCGCACCCTGCTTTGCGGCGATAATTTCTACTGGGCCTTCCCCAACCTCTACACCATCCGGGGCACCAGCCCCCGGCCGGTGGATGGCTGGATCAACAGCCTGGACCGCATGCGCGCCCTCAAGCCGGCCCACCTGGCGCCGCAGCACACCAGGCCCATCCAGGGCGAGGTGGAGATCAGCCAGGCCCTGACCGACTACCGCGACGCCATCCAGTGGCTGCGCGACGAGGTGGTGCGCCGGGCCAACCAGGGCCAGGACCTGGACACCATCGCCCAGGAGGTGCGCCTGCCCGCCCGCCTGGCCCACAAGCCCTATCTGCGCGAAGTCTATGGCCAGTTGGACTGGTCTGCCCGGGCCATCTACACCAACAACCTGGGCTGGTTCGACGGCCGTCCCGAGAGGCTCTATCCCACCCCGACCCCGCTGGCGGCCGCCCGCGAGGTGGAGCTGCTGGGCGGTCCGGCCCGGGTCCTGGAGCTGGCCAGACAGGCCCTGGCCGGCGGCGACCCCGCCTGGGCGTCCCATCTCCTGGCCAAGCTGGGGGACAGCCGCCTGGCCGAGGGTCCCCAGGCCCAGGAGCGCCAGGCCCTGCTGGCCCAGGCCCTGCGCGACCAGGCCAACCAGGTGCTGAACAGCAATGGCCGGGCCTATCTGCTGGAGTCGGCCCATGAGCTGCACCACGGCCTGGAGCTGCCGCCCCTGCCCCCGCCCAACCCGCGCCTGGTGGCGGCCATGCCCCTGGAAATCATGTTGGACAACCTGGTCATCCGCCTGGACCCCGAGGCCTCCCAACTGGTCCACGCCGCCCTGGTGCTGGTGTTTCCCGATGTCCAGCGGCGCTACGTGCTCACGGTGCGTTGGGGGGTGGCGGAGTTGGTCCAGGGCGAGGCCTTGCCGGGCACGCCCGCGCCGGTGGCGGTGTGGACCATGGCTTCACAGGACTTCCGCCGCCTGATCCTGGGGGTGGAAGGCCCCCTGGCCCTGCGCGCGGCGGGCAAGATCAAGGTGGAGGGCAGCTTCCTGAACGCCCTGGGCCTGCTCAAACTTTTCCGGTCGCCCCGTGGCGGCCAGGCCGCCAACGGCTGAGGTGGCGGAGCGGGGCGTCCCCGGGCCGCGAGACGGGGTCAGGCCAGGCGCTCCAACTCCTCCCAGGTGGCGAAGGCCCGCTCCAGTTCCGCGTCCAGCGCCTCCAGGCGGGCGGTGACCACGGCCACCTCCTTGCCGGCGGAGGCGTACCAGGCCGGATCGGAGACCAGGTCGTGGAGTTGGGCGATCTCGGCCTCCAGGGCCTCGATGCGGCCCGGCAACTCGGCCAGCTCCTGCTTTTGCTGGTAGGTCAGGCGCTTGGGTTGTTCGGGCCTGGCCGGCCGGGGGCGCTCCTTCTTGACCGGCGGGGCCGGCTCCGGGGGGGCGCTGGCCGCCCGCTGGAGCAGCCAGTCGTCGTAGCCCCCGGCGTATTCCCGCACCAGGCCGTCGCCCTCCAGGGCCAGGATGCCGGCGGCCACGTTGTTGAGGAACTGGCGGTCGTGGCTGACCACCAGCACCGTGCCCTCGAACTCCACCAGCAGGTTCTCCAGCAATTCCAGGGTGTCGCGGTCCAGGTCGTTGGTGGGCTCGTCCAGCACCAGGAGGTTGGCCGGCTGGGCGAAGAGCTTGGCCAAGAGCAGACGGTTGCGCTCGCCGCCGGAGAGCACCCGCACCGGACTGTGGGCGCGGTCGGGGGTGAAGAGGAAGTCCTTGAGATAGCTGATGACATGGCGCGGCCGCCCGCCCACCAACAGCGAGTCCTGGCCATCGCTCAGATTGTCCTGCACGGTGCGGTCAGGGTCCAGTTCGGCCCGCATCTGGTCGAAATAGGCCACCTCCAGGTTGGCCCCCAGCTTGATCTCCCCGGCCTGGGGCGTCAGTTGGCCCAGCAGCACCCGCAGCAGGGTGGTCTTGCCCGAGCCGTTGGGACCGATCAGCCCCAGCTTGTCCCCGCGCAGGATCACCCCGCTGAAATCGCGGATCACCGGCCGCTCGGCATAGGCGAAGGAAACCTCCCTGACCTCGGCCACCACCCGGCCGGAGAGGTTGGTCTGGGACACCTGCATCCGGGCCGAGCCCAGCAGGTCCCGGCGCTGGGCGCGCTCGGCCCGCATCTGCAGCAAGCGCCGCACCCGGCCCTCGTCGCGGGTGCGCCGGGCCTTGATCCCCCGGTGCAGCCACTCCTCCTCCTGGGCCAGCTTGCGCTCGAACTTCTCCCGCCGCTCCTGCTCGATCAGCAGGTGCTCCTCGCGCCGGCGCAGGAACTCGTCGTAGGGGCATTTCCAGTCGTAGATCACACCCCGGTCCAATTCCACCACCCGGGTGGCCAGGGCGCGGGCGAAGGCGCGGTCGTGGGAGACGAAGACCATGGCCCCCCGCCGGGCCAGGAGGAACTGCTCCAGCCAGGCGATGGTGTCGATGTCCAGGTGGTTGGTGGGCTCGTCCAGGAGCAGCAGGCCGGGGCGGGAGGCCAGGGCCCGGGCCAACAGCGCCCGGCGTTTGAGCCCGCCGGAGAGGGTCTCCACCGGGGTCTCGGCCGCCAGGCCCAGACGGGTGATCACCGCCTGGATCTGGTGGTCCAGTTGCCAGATCTCCTGCTCGTCGGCCGGCTCCAGGCCCAGGTCCGCGCCCAGGCCCTGGTGCAGGGCGATCAAGGCCCGGCCCAGCGGCCCCAGGGCCTGGGCGGTGAGCTCGTAGACCGTCCCGCCCAGATCCGGTGGCACGTTCTGGGGCAGGTGGCCGATCTCCAGGCCCTGGGCGCGGCTCACCACGCCCTGGTCCGGACGCTGCACCCCGGCCAGGAGCTTGAGCAGGCTGGACTTGCCGGCGCCGTTGCGCCCCAGCAGGCAGACCCGCTCGCCTTCCTGGACCTGGAAGCTGGCCCCGTCCAGGACCAGGGGGCCGCCGAAGGCCAGGCTCACCTCGCTTAGATTGATCAGGGCCATGTCACTCCCCGCCGCCGGCCCGGGATTGGAGCAGGGACCGCGCGGCGGGGCAATCATACCGCGCCTGGCCGGGTCGGGCATGGGATTGCGGCGCTGGCGGTCAGGGGGGCGGGCGCAGCCGCCCGGAGGGCTTAATAACCGGGGGTGGGGAGGTTATGTGAAAAGGGTGACAGGTCAAAGGCATAGTTGCGTCTGGGTATTATTTTATACTACTATAACAATAGGTTAGAGAAAAGTTTATACCTTATTGTTTCCATGGGAATTATAATATATATTTAACCCACTCAACCAAGGAGCTTATCATCGGGAATATCGATATCAGCGAGCAATAAGGCCTAGCCAGAGGACCGAGGGTGATTGTGGACCGTGTCGCGCGCGTTCTCACCCCAACGGCAGCTCGCAAGGAGGTGACCCATGTCGTTCAGGCACGCCAAGCTTTCGACTAAGTTGGTTATTCTTCCGGTTGCCGTGGCGTTGTGCATGGCCTCCATTTTCGTCTATCTGGTTCCGCAGATCAGGAATCGTCTCTTCCAGGGCAAGGAGCTGGAGGTCAGGCAGTTGGTGGAGAGCGCCGCCAGCCTGCTCGATCATTACCAGAAGCTCGCCGCCAGCGGGAAGCTGACCCAGGAGCAGGCCCAGGCGGCGGCCAAGGCGGCCGTGGCCGAAATGCGCTATTCCGGGGACCAGTATTTTTGGATCAACGACTTCGGCCCGCGCATGGTGATGCACCCCTTCAAGCCCGAACTCAACGGCGGCGACCTGAGCAACAACCAGGATCCGGACGGCAAGCGCCTGTTCGTGGAGATGGTCAGGGTGGCCCGGGAGAAGCGGGAAGGCTTCGTCGATTACCAGTGGCCCAAGCCCGGGGCCACGGCCCCCCAGCCCAAGATTTCCTACGTCAAGGCGATCCCCAACTGGGATTGGATCGTGGGCAGCGGCATCTACACCGATGACGTGAACGCGGAGATCCACCACCTGACCCTGACCATCCTGGTGGTGGCCTCGCTGGTCTTCCTGGGGGCGGTGGCGGCCGGCCTGGTCTTCGCGCGCGCGATTTCCCGCCCGGTGCGCCATTCGGTGGTGGGCCTGAGCGATGGGGCGGCCCAGATGGCGGCGGCGGCCAACCAGGTGAACTCCGCCTCGCAGCAACTGGCCTCCGGGGCCAGCCAACAGGCGGCGGCCCTGGAGCAGACCTCGGCCTCGCTGGAGGAGCTCTCCTCCATGACCAAGCGCAACGCCGACAGCGCCAGCCAGGCCAACTCCCTGATGAGCGAGGCCCAGCAGATCGTCAGCGAGGCCAACGCCGCCATGGCCGAACTGCGCCAGGCCATGCACCAGATCACCTCCGCCAGCAACGAGACGGCCAAGATCATCAAGACCATCGACGAGATCGCCTTCCAGACCAACCTGTTGGCGCTCAACGCCGCGGTGGAGGCGGCCCGGGCCGGCGAGGCCGGGGCCGGCTTCGCGGTGGTGGCCGAGGAGGTGCGCAACCTGGCCATGCGCGCGGCCGAGGCGGCCAAGAACACCACCAGCCTGATCGAGGGCAACATCAGCAATATCAACGCCGGCTCGTCCCTGGTGACCCGGGCCGACGAGTCCTTCGCCAAGGTGGAGCAGAGCGCCCTGAAGGTCGGCCAGTTGATCGGCGAGATCGCCGCCGCCACCGGGGAGCAGTCCCTGGGGCTCGACCAGATCAGCCTGGCCATGAACGACATGGACAAGGTGACCCAGCAGACCGCCGCCGGGGCCCAGCAGACCGCCGCCGCCGCCGAGCAGATGACCGCCCAGAGCGAGCAGATGGTGGCCACGGTGCAGGTGCTGACCGTCCTGGTGGAGGGCGACAACCGGCGTCGGCCCAGCCGCCGCCGCCGTTCGCGCCCCAACCTGGCGGTGCAACGCCCCGCGGCCCTGCCTCGGCCCGAGGCCCACCGGACCCTGGCCATGAGCGGCCGGGGGGAGCGCGACGCCTTTTTCGAGAGCTTCTAGCCGCCGGCGGCGGCAGGCCGCCCGATTCCCTTGCCTTCGACCCCAGGCCCCCGCGCGGTTCGCCGCGCGGGGGCCTGGTCTTGGCCGGACGGTTGGGCTGGGATGACCCGGCGGCGCAAAGTGAAGGCCGGCCCACGGGGGCCGGCCGGAGGGAGGCGGTTAAAGGTTCTGGTCTCAGGGTCCGTTTCCGGCCGCCCTGGCGTGTTGCGCGCCGTCGGCCGGTCCAAAGCCTAAACGCTAAACGATTCGATCACTCCGTTCTCGGGTTTCGTCTCGTCCGCCTCCCGTAATCTCAGTATGCGCAATCCCAGGGGCCGCCGTCCAGGGGAATCCGTCGGCGGACTAAAAATTTTATTTAATTAATAACAGCTAGTTAGTCAACATAATACCAGGAGCCGACCACCAGCAGCCGCTGGCCCAGCCGCGCGCCCTTCACGTAGTTGCGGGTCTTGGCCTCCGGGCCGCCCTGGGGCTTGGCCCAGCGCCCATCCATCCAGCCGCCACCCTGGGTCTTGACCAGCTCCAGCTCCAGCCGGGCCGGATAACGGCCGGTGGAATCCTGGAGGTCCCACAGGTTGCGGCCCACCAGGTCGGGGAAGGTGGGGTTGACCAACTCGGTGCCCTGCTCGTCGAAGATGAACAGGGCGGCTTGGTCGTTGAACCAGCGGCTGTTGGGCTGGCTGAACTCCTCCAGGGCCGGGGCTCCCTGTTTTTCGATCAGCGCCACCGCCTGGTTCACCAGGTTTTCGACGGCCTGCTCCTTGGGAGAGGCCCAACAGACCGGGGCCGCGGCCCAGGCCCAGAGCAGCAGGGCCAGGGTGGTGAGACCAAGGATTCTCGGCTGCATGCGGATTCCTCCCGAAGCAGAAAGATTGGCGCGCGCGGGGAGTCGCGTGGCAGGCTCCCTGGCCGCCATCCTGGCGTCATTGCACGATTATCGCAAGAAAAATCCAGGGCCTCCCCCCGGCGCGCCAGACCGGGCGGGGGAGAAACCCCCCCGGAGGCGAGCGAGTTTTAAAGTTGGGTCGATTGCGGCGCAATGGATACAATAGAAGCTAAGGCGGTGATGCGAAAAACTAAATACCTATCACCAGTGCTTGATTGCCGTCCCAGTGCAACCCGTGGGGTCCTGCCCGGATCCTCAGGTGACCAAATGGTGCCGGGCATGTTGAAAACAGCTAAGCCAGACCGGAACAGACCCGCCAACACCCCGCTCTACGCCCTGTTGGCGGTGACCATCCTGGCGATGGCGGCCTTTTTCCTCATCTACCGTTTCACCACCACCAGGTTCCTGGAAAAGGCCCAGCGCCAGCGCGAGGCCGGGCTGGAGCAGACGGTCACCCTGGCCCGCAACACCATCGAGCCGATCGTGGCCCGGGTGCGCCAGGGCCGGCTCTCGCCGGAGCAGGGTCTGGTCCTGGTGCGCGAACTGGTGCGCCGCATGGTCTACCATGACGAGCACGGCGACAACTACATCTTCATGAGCGCCTACGACGGCACCATGCTGGTGCAGCCCTTCGAACCCCAGAAGGAGCTGACGCCCCAGTGGGACCTCCAGGACGTACGGGGCAAGTACATCATCCGCGCCCTGGTGCAGGCGGCCCAGGAGCATCCCCAGGGCTCGTTCGTCAGCTACCACTACTATCCGCCCGGGTCGGACAAGGCCGAGGAGAAGCTGGCCTTCGTGGAGGGCATCCCGGAGCTTGGCTGCTATATCGGCACCGGGGCCTATCAGCGCCGCCACCACCGGGAGCAGGCCGATCTGCTCAGCCGGGCCAGCTATCTGTCCCTCCTGCTGCTGGTCCTGGTGATGGTGCCGGTGCTTTTGTCGCTGCGCGAGATCATCGCCCGCAATCGCGCCCTGCGGGTGGAGATCGAGGAGCGCAACCTGGCCGAGGCGCGCCTGCGCGAGTCGGAGACCAACCTCAGCCTGCTGTTCGACCATATCCACGACGCCCTGATCGTGCACGACTACCAGGGCCGCATCCTGACGGTGAACGCCCGGGCCTGTGTCATGTACGGCATCCTCCCGGACCAGGCCGCCAGCCTGACCCTGGCCGACCTCTCGGCCCAAGGGGAGGGGCCGGACGACCTGACCCAGTTTTTCAAAAAGGTCCGGGAGGGTGACAACCTGCTCTTCGAATGGCGCTGCCATCGGCAAAACGGCCAGGAGTTCGACACCGAGGTGGCCCTGGCCGCCGGCTTCTGGTCCGGGCGGGAGGCGGTCTTCGCCCTGGTGCGCGACATCGGGGCGCGCAAGGCGGCCGATAACGCCCTGCGCCTGTCGGAGGAGAAGTTCCAGCAGGCCTTCCGCGCCAGCCCGGTCTGGGTGGCCATCACCACCCTGGACGAAGGCCGCTTCCTGGAGGTCAACGACACCTTCACCACCCTCACCGGCGTCAGCGCCGAGGAGGCCATCGGCTCCACCTCGCTGGAGCTGGGCTTCTGGCCGGATCAAGTCCAGCGCGCGCAGGCCCTGGAGCAATTCCACCGCGAGGGCAGCCTGCACAACTTCGAGATCACCATGCGCTTCCGGGACGGCAAGAAGCATCGCCTGCTCTGGTCGGCCGAGGCCATCGACTTCATGGGACTGCCGTGCCTGGTCAACGTCATGCTCGACGTCACCAGCCACCGCCAGGCCGAGGCGGAGAAGGCCCGCCTGGAGGAGCACCTGGTCCAATCCCAGAAAATGGAGGCGGTGGGCACCCTGGCCGGGGGCATCGCCCACGATTTCAACAATATCCTGGGCGGCATCATCGGCTATGCCGAGCTGGCCCAGAAACAGACCCGCTTGCGGCTCGACAACCAGCACGAGCTGGATATGGTCCTGGGCGCGGCCGAGCGCGCCCGCCTCCTGGTGCGCCAGATCCTCACCTTCAGCCGCCGCCTGGAGCCGGAGTCCAAGCCCCTGGGCCTGAACCGGGCGGTGGAGCAGGCGGCGGCCCTGCTGGGGCGCACCCTGCCCAAGATGATCAGCATCCAACTGGACCTGGACCCCAGCCTGGCCCTGATCAACGCCGATCCGGTGCAGATGGAGCAGGTGATCATCAACCTGGCCACCAACGCCGCCGACGCCATGCCCGAGGGCGGGGTCCTGACCATCACCACCGCCAACCGCCACCTGGACCGGGGGCATGATCTGACCCACCTGGAGCTGAACCCGGGCGACTACGTGGTGCTGCAGGTGCGCGACACCGGCCTGGGCATGGAATACGCCACCCGGGAGAAGATTTTCGAGCCCTTCTTCACCACCAAGGAGGTGGGCAAGGGCACCGGCCTGGGCCTGGCCACGGTCTATGGCATCGTGCGCCAGCACGACGGCCAGATCGTCTGCGACAGCACCCTGGGACGCGGCACCACCTTCCGGGTCTTCCTGCCGGCCCTGCCCCCGGGCGAGGAGGCCACCACCGCCCAGGAGACCGCCCTGGAGGAGGTGCTCTCCGGCCAGGAGACCATCCTGCTGGTGGATGACGAGGAGGACCTGCGCGAATTGGGGGCCCGCACCCTGTCCGGCATGGGCTACCGGGTGCTGACCGCCGCCAGCGGCGAGCAGGCCCTGGAGGTCTTCGCCCGGCGCGGCCCGGAGATCGATCTGGTGATCCTGGATCTCAGCATGCCCGGCATGGGCGGGCACAAGTGTCTGCTGCGCCTGCTGGAAACCGACCCCAAGACCAAGGTGGTCATCGCCAGCGGCTACGCCGCCACCGGCCTGGTGCAGAAATCCCTGGCCGCCGGGGCCCGGGCCTTCGTGCCCAAGCCCTTCCGCCTGGCCGACATGCTCTCCGTGGTGCGGCGGGTGTTGGACGCCTGAGGCCTGGCGGGCGCGGGGCCGGGTTGGATCGAGCGCCCTGGGGGGCGCGGGTCGCCGCCAGGCGACAGGGCCACCCCTCGCCGGGCATCCATCGCTGGCCCCCGCCGCTGTCGGCGCGAGGCGTCGTCAGAGGCCGGGGCGATCTCGTGCCCTTTTTCCGCCTTCTCCGGGTGGCCGGGACAATTCATTGTCCCGGCGGCGACCAGCCGCAAGAGGTTTCGGCGCGAGGTCGCGGAGCCTGGCCGGGCGTTCGCTCGTGGTGGCCGCCAACCACCGCAACAACCGAGCCACCGGCGTTGCGAGGGCGGCTTTCCTGCCCCCGCGCGCCCACGCCCGGTCCGCATCCGCGCCTGCGTTGAGAGCCAGGCCTGCGGCCAGGGAATCTCCGTGCCGTCCCGGATTTGTCCTCTGGCCTCGGGTCGTCGTCCCTGCGATGCGGGGCTGGAGCGGGCGCGTGGCCGCGCCGGGCTCTCGGAAGCCCATCACCGGGCCGTCATTGGGGGTGAGGCCCTGCCGGTGCGTCGAGAGGCGGTCCCGGGCTGAGGCGCGGGGGGCGGCCCGTGGGGGGAGGAGAGAAGACAGGCCTTGGTTGGCCGCGTGGCGGGTGTGGGGGAGAGGAGAAGACCGCGGGCGGTGCTTGTCTCCGTTGTCTCCGCCATTGCCTTTTCCGGGTGGCCGGGACAACTGGTTGTCCCGGCGGCGTCAGCCGCCAGAGGTCCCGGCGCGCGGCGGCGAGTCATGGTGATATCCCGCAGGCGTAACCTGGAAGGCATAAATTCGGTAGATTGCTTCGTCGCCTGGCGGCTTCTCGCAATGACCCCTATTGCTCATATTTCAGCAAAGATAACTGCGCCGGCTCTCCTGAACCTCCCCGGGTGGCCGTGACAACTGGTTGTCCCGGCGGCGTCAGCCGCCAGAGGTCCCGGCGCGCGACCTACGGGAGCGGGCGAGGCCCGGGCGAAGGACGGCGTCCCCCGACCCGTATCCGCCCGTCGCGGCACGCGACCCGACCCGTGTATGCCCTGCCGGGGGCACCCGGCAGGGGGCACCCGGCCGAGGGGTCAGGATTCGGCGGGCTTGGGCGCGGGCAGCAGGATGCGGGCGGTGGTGCCCTGGCCCGGGGCGCTGGTGAGCTCCAGCCGGCCGCCGTGCTCCTCCACGATGCGCCGCGCCACCGGCAGGCCCAGGCCGGTGCCCCGGGGCTTGGTGGTGTAGAAGAGCTGGAAGATCTGGCTCAACTGTTCCGGGCTCATGCCCTCGCCCTGGTCGGAGACTTCCAGGAAGAGCTGGCCGGAATCCAGCCGCCCCAGGCGCAGACGCAGGCGGTCGCCGGGCCGGCTGGCCTGGGCCGCGTTTTGCAGCAGATTGATCAGCACCTGGCGCAGGCGGTTCTTGTCCGCCGCCACCAGGGGCAGGTCCGGGGCGATCTCGCTGCTCAGCTCCAGGCCCAACTGGGCCAGCTCCGGGGCCATCAGCTCCGCCGCGCCGGCCGCCACCTCGGCCAAATCCACCTCGGTCCAGGTGTACTGCTGGGGGCGCGAGAGGTCGTTGAGCTCCACCAGCAGGGCCTCCAGGCGGGCCACTTCCTCCACGATGATCCCCAGCTTGTGCAGGGCCTTCTCGCTCAGGCCGGCCTCCTTCTGCACCTGGCGGGCGAAACCGCCGATCAGGGAGAGGGGGGTGCGGATCTCGTGGCTGACGGTGGTCACCATCTCCCCCACCGCGGCCAGGCGCTCGCTGCGCTTGGCCCGGTCCACCAGCTCGCGCTCGGCGGTCTTGTCGCGCATGATGGCGGTGAACATCAGGCCGCCGTCGGCGGTCTCGGCCTTGGAGAAGCTGATGGAGATGGGGAAGCGCGAGCCGTCGCGGCGCTCGCCCTCCAGGTCGGCGGAGTGACCCACCAGGTGGGCCTGGCGGGTGCGCACGTAGCGCTCCACGTAGTGGCGGTGGGCGCGACGGTGCTCGCTGGGGATCAGGGGGGACAGGTCGCCGCCCAGGATCTCGGCCCGCTGGTAGCCGAACATGGCCTCGGCCGCCGCGTTCATGTAGACCACTTCGTGGTGCTGGTTGATGCTCACCACCGCGTCGCTGGCCGTCTCCACGATCTGGCGGTACTTCTCCAGCTCCTGGGCCAACTCACGTACATCGGAGGTGTTCTTGGTCTTCTTCACGCGCTCACCGGGTGGCAGGAATTAGGTTCACCCCTGAAATCTTTGTAACACGCCCCCCGGGGCCAGGCAAGTCATGCCGGAGCAGGCGCTTCCGGGACGAAAAAGGGCAGGGCCGGTCGTGGCGACCGACCCTGCGCGGGGAGGGAGGAAGGCTTTGAGCCTTCCGGGGGAGGTCGCCCCTGGGCCTGGCCGGGCCACCTCGGATTGGCACGGCTTGGACGGCTTGGGGGCGGTTGCGGGCTCGAACAGGGTGCATCCTCATCCGAGAATCACCCTAGCAACCGCCGGCCAAACCTGTCAAGACAAAATCCATATATGGGGCAATATTTTGCTGGCACCCACAATATATAGGAAAAGTTCACACATTGTTCACCGGCGCGGCTGGTTCCAGCCACGCTTTGGTCAGGGCGGTTAGTTCACTCTCCCATCCATTCAGGAAGTGATCCGCCCCGGTCAGGGCCTCCAACCGGGCCCGTGCACCCAGGCCGGCGACATAGGCCCGCAGCCCGGGCAGGCTGGTGAACTGGTCGCGGTCCCCGGCCAGGATCAGGAGCCGGCCAGCGTTCGGTGGCCAGGCCCCCAGCTCCCCCAGGACCAGGGCCGGCGCGGCCAGCACCCCGGCCGCCAGCTCGCCCAGGCGGGCCGCGGCCTGGGTCGCCACCCGGGCCCCGAAGCTGTAGCCCAACAGGGCCAGGGGGCCGGGGGCCTCGGTCCGCAGCCAGTCCGCCGCCGCCAGGGCGTCGTCCTGCTCGCCCCGGCCCTGGTCGTGCTGGCCGCTGGAGCCGCCCACCCCCCGGAAGTTGAAGCGCAGGCTGGCCCAGCCCGCGGCCCGGACTCCGGCGCAGAGGGCCTCCACCACGTTGTTGTGCATGCTGCCGCCGTAGAGGGGATGGGGGTGCAGCACCAGGGCCGCGCCCCGGGCCGGGCCCGGCGGGGCCTGGAAGCGGCCCTCCAGGCGCACCCCGGCTGCCACCGGAATCACCAGCGGCCGCTCGTCCGGACTGGCCATCTCAGTTCTCCGCCGGCCGCACCCGTCCCGGGTCCAGGCCCAGCCCGGCCAGCCAGGTCTGGGCCGCCCGCAGGTGGGCCAGGCGCAGGGGTTCGGTGCCGCCGTGGGCGTTGCGCCCGAAGTAGAAGTTGATCTCCAGGAGCAGGGCCGGGCCTTGCTCGGGCACCAGCACGTCCACCCCCACCAGGTCCAGGCCAGCCTTGCGCTGAAGGGTGCGGGCCAGGTCCACCGCCCGGGCCATCTGGTCGGGCCAGGCCTGGCGCTCCACCCGGCCGCCCTGGCTCAGGCAGGTGAAGAAACCCTCCGGGTCCGGGGCCACCCGCCAGAAGCAGTCCACCTGGTCGCCCACCAGCACCACCCGGGCGTCGCGGCCGGGCAGGGGCACCCGCTCCTGGAGCACCAGGCCGGAAGGACCGAGAAAACACCTGGTTTCCAGGCGGTTGTCCAGGGCCGCGAGCTCGTCGGGATCGGCCACCAGGAAGACGTTGCTGCCCTGGCCCCCGCCGGCGCCCTTGACCACCAGGGGCGGGGTGATGCCCGCCGCCGCCACCTCGCCCGCCCGCCAGGCCGCCACGGCCTGGGCCAGGTCGGCATAGACCAGGGTGCGGGGGTGGGGCAGGTCCAGGTGGCGGAAGAGCCAGTAATTGCCCACCTTGCCGTCCAAACCCAGGTGCACCGCCGGCCGGGGGAAGTGGGGCCGGCCCAGGGAGGAGACCAGGCCGTAGAGGTCCGGCCGGCAGACCTGGGGCAG
>CALERA010000179.1 GCA_937908275.1 uncultured Desulfarculaceae bacterium
AAGGCGGTCCCGGGCCTGCATGGTTGATAGGCTGGGCATGACTCTCACCTCCTGCCTAACTGTACGTTTTGGCGGTTTTGGAGTCAAGCGGTTTACTGAAAGCTCAGGCGGACCCGAACGGGGCTGTTCCGCGACATGCGCCCTCATTCCAGCCACTTCTCCGTCCTCCCCGCCGCCAGGTCCTTGTAGAAGGCCTCCAGCTTCTCCGGGTCGCCGATCCAGCGGCCGCTCTCCAGGCTGATCGGCATGCCGGGGTAGTTGCGCTTGTGTTTGAGGACCGTGGCCGCACTGAAGCCCACGAACTCGGTGATCTCCTTCATACCATTGAGAAAAGCTGCCTTAAGCATCTGCTGAGGCTCCTTCTTTACCATCGGCTATGACTCCCTGTCAGAGGTTGGTTGGTGTGGGTCTCTTCTTCCGGCTCCGGGGCTTCCGGGGCCATGTAGCGGACGCCCAGGTAATCGGCACAGACCAACTGGAGGACCTCGCAGTCCAGGTAGTGGTTGTCCCGGTCGCGCGGGTTTTCCCAGTGACCCGCGTCGTCCTTGGTTTCGGCGCAGAGCTGCCGGGCGTAGTCGTGCAGCAGGCCGGGCGTCCGGGGATCGGCCGGGGCTTGGCCGTCCTGCCAGTTGGAATGCAGATGCCAGGCGCCGGGATCGGCCGGGCCAATGCGCAGCTTCCCTTCCAGCAGGTCGTTCTTGTAATAGGTGGTGTTCACGTTGAAACAGACCAGGCCCGGGTGGGTGTCCACCGTCTTCTGGCTAAAGGGCTTGAGGTTTACAGTCTGAAAGCCTTTGCTCGCGCGCATGGGCGGATGGACCTGGCACCAGTCGTAAACCTCGCGCTGCATCGCGCCGTCGCCGGCATCCACCAGGCCAAAGGCGATCACGCAGCCCTGGCCCTGGGGGTCGCGGTAGTGGTCGTAAAAGAGGACCTTCTCCACTCCGGCCCAGGAGTCTACGTAGGCCGCGCGGACCAGCCAGGACTCGCGCTCCGGGCCGGCGGCCCAAGCCCGGATGGTGATGTAGAAGCCCGAGCGCTGCACGTCCACGCAGGCGGTCAGGAGCACCGCGTCGGCCGGCACCAGGCCCGGGGGGCGGTCGTCGCACAAGCTAAGGATCAAATCCTCGGAGCGGGCGGCCTGCTCACTGCGATAAGGCAGGGCCAGCATCTTGTTGAACAGCGTCACCTCGGCCTTGGGGTCCTTCTGGGCCTTGATGAACTGGGCGGCGATCTTGCCCAGGCTCACGAAGGGGCTGTGGAAGGCGCTGAAATGGAAGCCCACCTTGATCGGCCGGGCCACCGGTTCGCAGGGCTCCCACCACTGCGCCCGGGAGTTCCAGCGCTGGGGCTGGTAGCCGCCGTTCTGCACCGCCAGGCGGCGCTCCAGGCGGCCCCAAGGCCCCTGGCAGAGCTGGCACTCGTACCAGGCCAGGTCCTCGCCCTCGATGCGATCCGGCTGGCCGGCCAGGTCCTCGTCCCAGCGCAGTTGCTCGGGCCGCATGATCACCAACCCGCCGCAATGCGGGCATTTGGCCATGTAGACCCGGACCTCCTGGCACTTGAGCAGATTTTCCCAGCCCGGTGCGTCCTCCAGGGTGGTGGTGGTCACCCCCAGCACCTTGCTGGTGAAGCCGAAAGTCGTGGTGCGGGCCCGGGCCAGGTCCACCGCGTCCATGCTGTCCTTGCGCGGCACCGGCCACAGGTCCACCTCGTCCAGGAAGACTTGCGGGATGGGGAAAGACGCCAGGGTCGCCTCCGAGCGCGGCCAGCCCATGTAGGTCATGGAGGCCTGAAGGTGGAGCTCATAGTTGCCCAGGCTGAGCGGCGAGCCGGTCATCAGCTCGCTGAGGGCGGGCGAGGCCTTGACGATGCGCTGTAGGCGCTCCTTGCTGACCCGCACCGCGCTCTTCTCGTCGGCCATCACGAACAAGGCCCAGGCCTGGTCGTAGTGCTGGCCGTAGGCCCAGCAGTTGTAGACGATCTGGGTCTTGCCGCCCTGCAAGGGTCCGATGACCCAGACCTCGCGCACGTGGGGCAGGCCCCAGGTGTCCATGGGCTCCACCAGGTAGGGCGTGTGCTCGTTGCGCCAATCGCCCTTCCAGGGGCCGTCGGTCACCGCCCGGTGGCGCTCGGCCCACTGCGAGACGGTCAGGGGCTCCTTCTGGAGCCAGGCCTCGATTTCCCCTGGCGTGAGCTTCACCGCCGGGAAGAGCTCTTCCTGGGCCAGCAGGGCTTGCAGGCTCATGCCGGGTCCCCCTGCTCACCGGTCAGGCTGATTTCGCCTTGGATTGCGTAGCGGTTCAGCCAGCGCTCGGTATGGCGCTCGACAAAGGCCAGGGCCTCGGGTGCCTGTGCGGGATCGCCGCCCACCAGGTGGATCAGGTCCTCCACGTAGAGCCGGTTGAAGTTCTGCATGTCGGCCTTGAGCAGGCGCGCCCGGGCCGCCATCTCGCGCTCGTGTTGCTCTTTGGTGATGTACTTGCCCTCCAGGATTTCCTGTTGCAGGCGCATCTTGGCGGCCTGGACCTCGGCCCGCTCGATCTCGGCCAGGGCCTTGCGCTCCTGGAGGGCTTCCAGCTTCTCCGAGCCCGCGCCGTCCTTGCGCTTGAGGGTGTTTTGGGCGTAGCGCAGCAAATCAGCCTCGTGATAGAGGCCATCGGCGCGGGGGTTGATCAGGTTGCGGGTGTGGTGGTTGTAAATCGTGCTGTCGCTGATCTTCCAGCCCTGCTCACGCAGCCAGGCGGCGGCCTGGTTGAGGTTCTTGAAGGTCCGCGCGGCGGGATAGGTCCCGGCCGAGGCATCCTCCCCGCCGATCCGCGCCCGCAACGCCGCCAGTTGGGCCTCCACCGCCTGGGCCTTGGCCGGGTTGTCGGGGTCCTTGAGGGCCTTTTGCAGGCTGGCTTGGAGCTCCTGGGCCTGCTTGAGGGCCTCCAGGCCGGACTGGAAGAGGCTATGGCGGTCTTCGGCCATGCGTTAAGCTGCCTCCCGCCAGCGCGCGCGCCAGCGGCGGATGGTTTCGGCGCTGACCTGGAGCCGCTGGGCTATGGCGCGGTCGTCCAGGCCGGCCAGGGCCAGCAGGCAGAGCAGGACATAGCGGCGCGGGTCTAGGCTGGACTTGCTCAGGATGGTGTTGGTCAGGGGGGTGCACCAACGGCCGCAGTCCGGGCAGCGCAGGCGGCCCAGAGCTTGCCAGGTGGCGGCCTGAGCCGGGCTGGTCAAGGCCCGACCACACCAGCGGCAATGCGGACCCTGGGGATGCAGGGCTTGCAGGAACCAGGCTTGGCAGGAATGGCTATCAAGCCAGATCTCCCCCAGGGCCGTGAGGACCGCCCCGGGCAAGGGCGGGGCCGGCTTGCCGCTGGGGTGGCGTGGGCTAACTAGTGCTGTAGACTTGGTAAATTCCATTTTTCCAACCCAGTTTTCATCTCAACCCTGGCCGTCCACCGGGGTCTTCCCGACCCGCTAGGGGCACCCCCCGGGGAAGGACCCGCCGCCGGCCCGGCCGGGTCAGCGCCTCGGGCCGCCCGGCCGCTGGTCTGGGGCTTGGCCCCGCTGGATTCGCTCCCGGCTTGCGTCCGCCAAGCTGGCCTGGTCAATAGCCGGGACGCTCAGGCCTCATGAATGTTTGCCTTTCACCCCTTCATGACGCCTTTGGCCTTTATTCCCGCCGGACCTCCAGCCGGTTGGCCTTGCGCCAGGCCTGGGCGGAGCGGATCAGCATGGACGCCCACCACCCGGCCGGGTTGTCCAGGTCCTTGCGCCGGGTGCGGTGCATCCGCCAGACCACCTCGAAGACCTCGTTCAGCCCCGTCGCGCTCAGGCCGCACAGGGCCTCCAGGAGGGTCCGGTTCAGCTCCGGCCGCTCCCAGGCGTCAATCCGGCCCAGGTGGTGCCGGGCGGCCTGCTCCCGGCGCAGGCGCTCCGGGCTTTGACCAACAGCAACAGCAGCATCCGGACCGGAAGACGCGGACGGGCCTTCCACGTCCGGCCTGATTGGCACGACGTTTGCGCTTTTGTTGTTGTTGGTACGTAATAAAAAACCAGGATCGGGAAGAGAAGAGCCTTGCTTACCAGGTATATCTAGAAATAACTCTTGTTCCTTTAAGGGGGGTCCAGGGGGGGACGAAAATTCGCCCGCCAAACGGCCATTTTTGGCCGGAAAATTCGCCCCTGACCTGCCAAATTTGGCCGAATCCTGGTCTTGTGACCTGCCATTTTTGGCAGGTGACTCGTCGTTTCGCGGGTGACCTGCCATTTTTGGCAGATCACTTTGCGTCTTCAGTGACCTGCCATTTTTGGCCGGAAGTCCGCCGCCCGGTCCGTCCGGCCGCCAGATGCTGATGACTGCGGTGAAGGCGTGGCTTTCGCGGAAGGTGTTGAGGTAGCCCTCGTCCCGGAGCTGGGCCAGGTGGCGGCGCACGGTGCGCTCAGGCAGGCCCAGGGCCTCGCAGAGCTCATCCACCCGCACCGGGGAGCCGGCCCGCACCTCCCGGCTGTAGGGGCCGCCGGCCGGGTCGGTCTGGTTCCAGAGCCAGAGAAACACCCATACCGCCCCGCCCATGCGGGCCAGGTGCTCCGGGCTCAGGAGCCAGGCGGGCAGATTCAGGCTGTCGGACCGGGGCGCGGGGTCCAAGAGGCCACCATCCAAGCAGCAAAGCCCCGGCGCGATAGGCGCGTCAGGGGATGAAGAGTTATCGGGCCGGGCCTCAGAGCCGCATGGGCATGATCAGGAACAGGGCCCCGGAATCGCCCTGGCCGGTGATGACCAGGGGGGTGAAGCCGTCGTTCAGGCCTAGCTCCACTTCATCGCTGCGCAGGTGCTCCAGGGCGTCCAGCAGGTAGTGGGCGTCCAGGCACATCTTGATGGCCTGGCCGCAGGTGGCCTCCAGCTTCTCCAGGCCGTCGCCAAGCTCCGCGCCCGAGGCGCGCACGGACAAGGCCTCGGGCGCTAGCTCCAGGTCCAGGGCGTTGAGCTGGTTGGCCATGATCGCCACCCGGCGCACCGCCGCCACCAGCTCCGGCCGGCGCACGGTGGCCTTGATGCTGGTGGCCTTGGGGATCACGGACTGATAGCTGGGGTAGCCGCTTTCGACATCCAGGCGCACCATCACCTGGCGGCCGTCCTTGACCAGGGCCGCCAGGTCCTTGCTGAGGCGTAGCTCGACCTCACCGGACTTGCGGCCCAGCAGGGTGCGCATGGCCAACACCCCATCCCGGGGGATCATGTAGCGCGCACCGGCCAGGCCCGCGCCCGCGCTGTTGGGCCGGTCCAGCAGGGTCAGGCGGTGGCCATCGGTGGAGACGAAGCGCAGCTTGGGTTCCTCGCCCGGGGCGGCCTCCAGGAGGGTGCAGCGCAGGTTGAAGCGCTTGTCATCGCCGCTGATGGAAATGCCCACGGTGTCCAGGACCTCGTCCAGGGCCTCGCCATCCCAGCGCAGGGTTTGGGGGGCCTTGAGCTCCGGCGGGGCGGGAAAGGTCTCGGGGTCCATGGTGGCCAGGTGGTAGGTGGCCCCGGCCCCGGGCAGCTCCAGGCGCAGGCGCTCGCCGTTGAGGCTCAGCACCACCCAATCGCCCACCGCGGCCCGGGCCAGCTCGGAAAGCTTCTGGGCCGGGACCAGGACCGCGCCGGGCAGCTCCACCTGGGCCTCCACCCAGCCCTGGTGGCGCACCTCCAGGTTGGTGGCGGCCACGCTCAGGCGGTCGCCGCTGGCCTCCAGGTGCAACTGGCCCAGGACCGGCAGGGTGGTGCGGCTGATGGAGGCCTTGGCGGCCCAGGCCACCAGGCCGGCAAAGGCCTCCCGGTTCACGCTAAGCCGCATCTTGCTTGTCCTCCCGAGGCCGGCGGGGCTCCCAATAGCCGCCCAAGAGCATCAACTCGTCGCCCAGGCGGGAAGCCGGCTCGAAGCAAGAACGCTGCAACTGCGTGGCCAGCTCCATGCGCAGGGTGTCCGCGTTGAGCCCCACGTCCTCGATGTCCAGGCCGCACTCGTCGCAGGTGCAGCCCTCGCAGGCTTCATCGGAAATGGCCGCCGCTTCGCTGGTGTCGCAAACGTCTTGCAGGGCGTGCCACAGCTCCAGGGCCAACTCCCGGGTCTCGGCTTTGTCCATAGCCAACTCCTTTGCCGGCGCGGGGCTCAGGCCCACGGCCAGTGTTTCCAGGCGCCCAGGCCCCAGCCCAGGCAGTACCAAAGGCTCAGGAACAGCATTCCCCACTGCCGCGCCCGCCAGGTCTCGACCACCCAAAAGGGCTGGCTGGCCAGGCCCAGCAGAAAACCCCAGAACCGAAGCTGGCCTTCGCGCGCCACCAGGATGATGGCGGCCCCGCCCAGCAGGGCGATCAGGGCTTGGAAGATCCAATGCCAGACCCGACGGGAGGGGCGCAGGCCGGACCGGACGGGAGGAAAGACGCCCGGACCGGCCTGCGGTGGGGGGGAGGGAGGGAGTGGGGTCGTGGGGATCATGGCTCACGCCGCCTGGGCCAGCCAGGCCGGGCGGGGGTTGCGCAGAACCCAGCGCCAGCCCGAGGCTAGGCCTTGGCGTTCGCGCCAGCCGTATTCGCAGGCGATCAGGGCCGCCTCGCCCATCGGGCCGGCCAGGAGGTAATCCCAGGGCACCAGGCGGGCCAGGGGGCCCAGGCCGCGTTGACGGGCCATGCGGTCCAGATGGGCCAGGGCCCCGGTGAGGTCGTTGCCGGCCCGCTCCTGCAGGATGGCGAGCGGCGCGGGCAGGATCAGATTGCTGGGCGTGGCCTGGTGGTGGTGCCAGCCATCCAGCAGGCCCAGCACCAGGCCCAGGCCCCAGGGCGAAGGCACGGTCAGGGTCAGGGGTTCAAGTGCGGCCATGTCTCACCAATCCAAGATCGTTAGTCATCATCATCGCCGCGAGTGGGGTCTTCCTCGATGCCCAGGGGGCCGTCATCGATCGCGGCCTTCACCACCCGATCGAAGAATTCGTCCAGCAAAGTGGTGCCGTCTTCCTCTTCCTCGGTCATGGCCGCGATGAAATCGGCAGCGGCGGCTTCGGGATTGACAACCCTGTATCGCCTCCTGATAGCCCCAGAGCGCCAAGCAGCGGCATCGCAAATGGTTTGCAGCCGCGAAAAGGAGATATCGATACGCAGGACTCCATTCGAGGCCGTGGGTTTGACAGGGAAGTCTGGGTATTCAGGGATGCTCGGGTTGTGGTCCATCATTCGCTCCTGGCCCCCAGGGGCGCTGGTTTGGGAGTGGCGGCCCCAACCCCAACGCCCGGGGGGAAGGGCGCGGGAGCCGGGGCCGCCGGCGAAAACGACTGCCAGGCCCGGGCCAGGCCCCGGGCGGTTTGGCGCAAGCCCAGGGCCAGGTAATGGCCCAGGCCGGCGGGCGCGGGCGCGGCCGGGGGATCAACCGCAGGCACCAGGCCGCGCGTGGTGGCCGGGTCCAGGGGATCGGCCAAGGCGGGGTCGGGCTGGCCCGGCAGGGCCGGCCAATCCACGGCCGGCAGGCCCTTGGCATAGCTCACGCCCGGCGGCAGCACCGGCCAGGACTGCCCCGGCCGCAGGGGGGAAGGCTGGAAAGGTTGCGGGTCATGCATCGCGGTCACCTGGTTCCCCGGGCTTGGGGGAGGGGTCGGACGCCCATCCGAACCACCGCCCGCCCAGCCCTTGTGAGGGTTATTGATTGACCGGGCGCGAAACCCGGGACCATTGCGAGAAAAACGTCCCACCTCCAGCCCTCGCGCCGCGCGAAATCGCGGGCCGGCCGGAGCGGGTACCCCAACCATGAAAGCCTTTCCGGCCTGGGCGGCCTGACGAATCCCCATCCGTCGATCAGCGCGCCCAGCCCTGTTAAGGTTCATGGTTCTCACAGCCGACCTCCCCGGGCGCGGACCGCGTCCAGGAGGGCCAGCACGTCCTGCAGTTCTTTCATCGCGGCTTCAACTAGGGGGCGGATTTCCGCGTCTTCAGCTGGATTGAGGTTTCCGTCCGCCACGGCCAAGCGCACCCGGTCATGCAGGCGGGCGGCGGCAATGCTCACGTCGCCGCATTCGCGTTCGGTGTCCAGGGAGGGCGGGCAGGACGGAACATCGGGCACCGAGCGCCGGCCGGGCCACAGTAAGTGGCGCTCAAGGACATGGGAGCCGGTCAG
>CALERA010000180.1 GCA_937908275.1 uncultured Desulfarculaceae bacterium
CTTCGTCGGAGACCTGCTTGAGGCCCTTTTCGGCCACCACCGCGCCGGGGTCCTTGCCACTGGCCATCATCTCGCCAAAGACCTGCTTGGCCAGCTTGCCGGAGAGCTCGCCGGACTCCACCAGGCGGATAAGCTCGGCCAGTTGGCCGGCCGCGATGGGGCTGTCCCCGATCTCCTTGCCCTCGGCGTTGAGCGCGCCCAGAAGCTCGCTCATGATCCAGTTGCTGGCGGCCTTGGGGGCGTCGCAGGCCTTAGCCACGGCCTCGAAGTAGTCGGCCAGGGGGCGGCTCATGGTCAGCACCCCGGCGTCGTAGGCCGGCAGGCCATACTGCGCCTCGAAGCGCTGGCGCTTGGCCTCGGGCAGCTCGGGCAGGCCGGCCTTGATCTCCGCCACCCAGGCCGGCTCCACGATCAGGGGCAGCAGGTCGGGATCGGGGAAGTAGCGGTAATCGTGGGCCTCTTCCTTGCCGCGCATGCTCAGGCTCTTGTTGGCGCCCGCGTCCCAGAGCCGGGTCTCCTGGATCACGGTCCCGCCGTCGTCCAGCACCGCGCGCTGGCGGCGGATCTCGTACTCCAGGGCCTTGGCGACGTTGCGGAAGGAGTTCATGTTCTTCAGCTCCGCCCGGGTGCCGAACTCGGCCTGGCCCACGGGGCGCAGACTGATGTTGGCGTCGCAGCGGAAGGAGCCCTCCTCCATGTTGCCGTCGCAGATCTCCAGGTAGACCAGGATGTCGCGCAGGGCCTTGAGGTACTCGGCCGCCTCCTCGGGCGTGCGCAGGTCGGGCTCGCTGACGATCTCCATGAGCGGAGTGCCGGTGCGGTTCAGGTCCACGTAGCTCACCGGCTGGGCCGGGTCGTGGATCAGCTTGCCGGCGTCCTCCTCCATGTGGATGCGGGTGATGCCGATGCGCCGGGTCTGGCCCTCCACCGCGATATCGAGATAGCCGCCGGTGCACAGGGGCAGCTCGTACTGGCTGATCTGATAGTTCTTGGGCAGGTCCGGGTAGAAGTAGTTCTTGCGGGCCCAGACGCTCTTTTCGGCGATGGCGCAATGGGTGGCCAGGCCGGCCCGGATGCTGAACTCCACCACCTTGCGATTGAGCACCGGCAGGGTGCCGGGCATGCCCAGGCAGACCGGACAGACATTGGTGTTGGGCGGCGAGCCGAAATGGTTGGCGCACCCGCAGAAGATCTTGCTGTTGGTCAGCAGCTGGGCGTGGACTTCCAGCCCGATGACGGCTTCGTACTGCATGCCGGACTACCCCAGAAAAGGCCGAAAGTGGGACAGATTACGAATGTACCCACAGCCGGAGTGGAAGTCAAGGCGAGGGCGGGGCGGCGGGGCGGTGGGCCGCGGGGCTCAGGCCCGCTCGCCGGCCAGGGGGCCGGGCGCGGGCGGGGCGGGGCTCATGAACCACAGGGCCAGGGCCCCGGAGCCGCCGGCCAGGGCGGCCATGTAGAAGGGGGTGGCCATGCCCCAGAGGTCGGCCAGCCAGCCGGCCAGGATGGGACCGAAGAGCACCCCCACGCTCATGGCCATGGTGTAGAGGCCCATGGTCAGGCCCATGCCCGCGCCATACTGCCGGCCGCGCACGGTGACCAGGGCGGTCAGGGGGGGCAGGGCCAGGCCGGAGCCCACGCCCTCCAGGATGTTGCAGACCAGCAGCAGGGGGAAGCCGCCGGCCAGGGGCATCAGGCCCTTGCCCAGGCTGGCCAGCAGGGTGGCCCCCACGGCCATGCCCAGGCGGGGCCAGCGGTCGGCCAGGCGGCCGGCAAAGGGTTGCAGGCCGGTCATCACCAGGGAGTTGACGGTCAGCAGGATGCCCAACTGGGCCGTGGAACAGCCCTGGCTCGCGCCCAGCACCGGCAGGAAGGCGATGTAGGCCCCCATGCCAAAGGCCTGGCCCACCCGGCACAGGCAGATGGCGGCCATGCCTGGCGAGCGCAACAGGGCCAACTGCTGGGTCCAGCCGGTGGCCTCGCGCACCCGCTGGTCGGCCGGGACCTCGTTGACCAGCCAGATGATCAGCCCCAGGCTGATAAAGCACAGCCCGGACATCAGGAAGAAGTTGGCCTGGACCCCGTAGAGGTCATAGACCAGGCCGCCGATGACCGGCCCCGTCCCAAAGCCCAGCAGGAACCAGGTGTTGAATGACCCGAAGCTGCGGCCCTCGAACCCGCCCGGGGCCAGGTCGGCCACCATGGCCATGGAGACCGGCATGATCAAGGCGGCGAAGACGCCCTGCACGGTGCGGTTGATGATGATGCCCAGGGGGGTGTGGGTCCAGACCAGGGCCAGGGCCACCAGGGCGTAGCCCAGCATGCCGGCCATCAGAAAGCGCTTGCGGCCGTAGCGATCGCAGAGCGCGCCCACGTAGGGCACCACCACCGCCCGGGCGGCGGAAAAGGAGCTGAAGATCATGCCCAGCACGAAGGCCGAGGCCCCCATCTCCTTGGCCCAGACCGGCAGGATGGGCACCAGGATGCCCACCCCCAGCATGGAGATGAAGGTGGCCACGCTTAAAGCCAGGATTTCCAGCCGGGTGGTGGTGGGGGGCATTGCCGTCGCCAGGGCTGCGGGGAAAACAAGGCCGCCTGACCACCGGCAAGACCGGGAGCCGGGCGGCGGCGCGTTGGTATGTAATTGTATCCTAGCGCTGGGGCTTGTGCAGCCGCTCGATGTCCTCCTGGCGGCCCACCACCACCAGGATGTCGGAGTCCTTGATCACGTACTTGGGTTCGATCAAGAGACTCAGGCGCTCGGGCACCAGCTCACGCACCGCGATGACGTTGATGCCGTGGTTGCGGCGCAGGTCCAGGTCCAGGATGGTCTTGCCCACGAAATCCGGGGGCGGGGCCAGCTCCGCCACGCTGAACTCCTGGCCGATGGGCAGGTAATCCAACAGGTTGGGATGGCTGAGGGTGCCGGCCAGGCGCAGGGCCACGTCGCGCTCGGGAAAGACCACCTCGCTGGCCCCCACCCGTTTCAGGATCTTCTCGTGGTCCGGGCTGACGGCCTTGGCCACGATGCGGCGGATCTTCATCTCCTTCAGGTGCAGGGTGGCCAGGATGCTGGCCCCCAGGTTGTCGCCCAGGCTGACCACCGCCGCGTCCACCAGGTTCAGGCCGATCTCCTCCAGCACGCTGCGGTCGGTGGCGTCGGCCACCACCGCCTGCTCGCAGACGTCCTGCACCCGGTTCACCGCCTTGGGGTCGGTGTCCACCACGCTGACGTGATGGCCCAACTCGGCCAGTCGCCGGGCCAGGCTGGACCCGAAGTTGCCCAATCCGATCACCGCCACGTGCATGGCATGGTCTCCTTTCGCGCCGGTCCCGCCCGGGGCCACCGGGGAGACTCTCAGCGACGGGGCGCGGACGCCCCGCCTAGCCCAGCATGATGCGCTCCTCGGCCAGTTGGAAGCGCCGGGGGCTGTAGCGTTCGGCCAGCATGTAGATCAGGGTCAGGGGGCCCAGGCGGCCGATGAACATCAGAAGGATCAGGATCACCTTGGCCTGGGGGTGCAGGTCGTAGGTGATGCCCATGCTCAGGCCCACGGTGCCAAAGGCGCTGACCGCCTCGAAGGCGAAGGCCAGGACCTCGCCCCGGTCGTGGCCCACCCAGTCGCCGCCCAGGCTGGCCAGGAACATCACCGCCAGGCCCACGACCAAGGTGGAGCCCAGGACCAGGGTGGTGGCCTCGCCCACCTGTCCGGGGGGCAGACTGCGCCGGCCCAGGATGATCCCGGCCTGGCCGTGGAGCTTGCTGCGGGCCAGGGCCACCAGGGCGGCCAGGGTGGTGGTCTTGACCCCGCCGGCGCAGGAGCCCGGACTGCCGCCCACGAACATCAGCAGCATGGTGAACAACAGCGAGCCGTTGCTGAACTGGGCCGGGGCGATGGTGTCGAAGCCGGCGGTGCGGGGGGTGACGGCGGCGAAGAGCACCGGCCAGAAGCTGCCGTTCCAGACCTGGCCGCCGTTGCTGAGCCACTCCAGGAGGAAAAGACCCAGCGCGCCGACCACGATCAGGGCGGCGGTGGTGATCAGCACCGTGCGGGTGTGCAGGCTGACCCGGGGGCGGCGCCGGCGCAGCAGGCGGGCCACCAGCCAGGCCCGCACCTCGCGCAGGACCACGAAACCCAGGCCGCCCAGGACGATCAGGGCCATGATCACCAGGTTGATGGTGGGATCGTCGGGGTATTTCTCCAGGTTGTCGCTGAAGGTGGAGAAGCCGGCGTTGCAGAAGGCGCTGACCGCGTGGAATCCGGCCACGCCCATGGCCGAGAGCCAGTCCAGGTCCTGGGCGAAGCGCAGCCAGAGCAGCAGGAAGCCGGAGGTCTCGATGACCAGGGTGTAGAGGATCACGTCCCGGGCCAGGCGGCCGATCTCGTGGCCCGGCACCGGCCCCAGGGCCCCGCGCAGGGCCAGGTGGGTGCGGATGCTGGGCTTCTTGCCGGCCAGGAAGACCATGGCCATGGAAAAGGTCATGATGCCCAGGCCGCCGGCCTGGATCAGCACCGCGATCAGGGCCTTGCCCCAGGGGTTCCAGGCCGCGGCGGTGTCCACCGTGATCAAACCGGTGACGCAGACCGCGCTGGTGGAGGTGAACAGGCAGTCCAGGAAGGAGACCGGCGTGGCGCCTTGCACCCAGGGCAGGCGCAAGGCCGCCGCCCCCAGGAGGATGATCACGGCGAAGGAGCCCGTCAGCACCCCGGCGGGGCTCAATTTGGCGATGGGGTTGGCCATGGCGTTGGTCCCCCGGGGCTCTCGCCCTGGGAGGGACCGGGCCTATGTCAGGAGTCGGACCGCTTGCCGGCCGGGGGCGCGGGCTCGATCACGCTGAAAACCGGGCCATGGTGGTGATCATGGGGATGATCGTGGCCATGGTCGTGATCGTGCCCGTGATGGTGGTCATGGTCATGCCCGTGGGCGTGGTCGTGGTCGTGCTGGTGGCCATGCTGGTGGCCATGGCCCTTGCCGCAGCAATCGCACATGGGATACCTCCTCGCCAAGCTTTCCCAGGGCCCGACTTTGGGATGATATGCCCGGCGGCGCGGGGTTGTCAAACCCCGCGACCGACGGCGGCCCCGAGCGGGAGCGGGGCCTAGTCCGGGAAGTAGGTGGCCCGGCTGTCGTCGGACTCCCAGGCCGAGACCCGGGCGATGGCCACCT
>CALERA010000181.1 GCA_937908275.1 uncultured Desulfarculaceae bacterium
CTAGTACTCTCTTGGCAGCTTGTCGAGCTGGGCCTTGGTGAAGACCGGGCCGTCCTTGCAGACGTACTCCGGACCCACGTTGCAGCGGCCGCAGATGCCGATGCCGCACTTCATCCGGTTCTCCAGGCTCATCACGATCTGCTCGGGCTTCCAGCCCAGCTTGTCGAAGACCGGCTGGGTGAACTTGATCATCACCGGCGGGCCGCAGATCAGGGCCACCGCGTTGTCCGGCTTGGGCGCCACCTGCTCGGTCACCGTGGGCACGAAACCCACCAGACCGCTCCAGCCCGGGGCCTCGCGGTCGATGGTCACGTTCACGTTGGCCTGGCCGCTCTGCTGCCAGCTGGTCCACTCGTCGGTGTACAGCAGCATGCCCGGGGTGCGCGCGCCGTAGATGAAGGTGATCTCGCCGTATTTTGACCGGTTGGCCGGGTCCAGCAGCCAGATCATGGTCGAGCGCAACGTCGTGACCGCGAAGCCGCCGGCCACGATCACGATGTTCTTGCCCTCGCTGGCCTTCAGGGGATAGCTGTTGCCCAAAGGCCCCCGCACGCCCATCACGTCGCCGGCCTTCATGTTGTGCAGCCGGTTGGAGACCACGCCCACCTTGTTCACGGTGAACAGCAGGTCCTTGCCCTCGCTGGGGCTCGACGCGATGCCGATCGGGATCTCGCCATAACCGGAGACGCTGAGCTCCGCGAACTGGCCCGGGGTGTAGGCGAAGGCGTCGGCGTCGGCCGGGTTCATGAACTCAAGCCAGAAGCTCTTGAGCTGCTTGTCCTCGGTCTCCACCCGCGTGTCCTTGATGCGCACCGGGTAGGGGATGTAGGTGTTCCGCATGGTTCAGCCCCTCCCTCAGCCATTCATCTGGTTGACGACGCGGCGCACGTCGATGTTCACCGGGCAAAGCTGCACGCAACGCCCGCAGCCCACGCACCCGATCTCGCCCCCACGCTTCATGGGAATGTACTTGAACTTGTGCATGAAGCGCTGGCGCACCCGGTCCTTCTTGCTCCCGCGCGGGTTGTGACCGGTGCCGTGCATGGTGAACAGCCAGCTCATGCAGTAGTCCCAGTTGCGCACCCGCCGGCCCTCCCCGCCCTGCACCTCGTCCTGGATGTCGAAGCAGTGGCAGGTGGGGCAGCAGAAGGTGCAGGTGCCGCAGTTCAGGCAGGCCTCCTGCACCCGGTCCCACAGCGGCGACTCGTAGAGCGCCATGATCTCCTTGGCGTTGACGTTGTCCATGCCCACCCCCTGGGTGATCATGGCCTCGGCCTTGGCCTTCAGCTCGCCGGCCTGGCCTTCCTCGGCCGCGCCGGCCGCCGGCAGGTCCGCCACCACCTCGGCTCCGCGCTCGCTGATCACCTTGACCAGGAACTTGTCGCCCAAATCCACCAGCAAGAGGTCCAGACCCACCTCGTGGTGCGGACCGCAGTTGACGCTGGTGCAGAAGCAGGTGGGGCAGGGGTCGTTGCAGGCCAGACCCACCAGCAGCGTCTTCTCGCGCTTGTCGCGCCAGTAGGCGTCGTTGGTCATCTGGTCCTGGATGAAGATCAGGTCCAGCACCTGCATCGCCTTGGCGTCGCAGGGGCGGATGTTCAGGAGCGCCCGGGGGGTCTTCAGCTCCGGCTCCGCCTGCATGATCATGGCTTCCGGCGACTGCGGGTCGTTGGCGAAGCGCATCATGCACTCGGTCTGGGGGAAGAAGAAGTCCTTGGGGCTCATGTCGCTGTTGGAGAAGTCCAGCAGCAGGCCGTCGGCCGAGTCGAGGGGCGACCAGATCACCTTGTCGCCGCTAAGCGCCGGCGCGAAAACCTCGCGCCCCGCCTTCAACTTGTCCACGAAGGCCCCCAGCTGGTCCTTGGCCAGTATCTTGTTCGCCATCGGCAGGGCCTCCTACTTGATGAAGTCCTGGGGATCGTTGGGCCGGTAGACCGCCATCGGCGGCTCCTGCTCCAGGCTCATCCCCGGACGGTAGCCGTACAGCTCGCGGATGTCCTTCTCGATCTTGCTGGTCAGCCGCCGCATCTTGATCCCCTGGGGACAGGCCGCCTCGCAGGCCCCGCAGTCGGTGCAGCGGCCGGCGCAGTGGAAGGCCCGCAGGATGTGGAAGGTGGCCACGTCCGCGTCGTCCTGGGTCTTGCCGCACCACTGGGGCTGGCTCTCGTCCACGAAGCAGACGTTGCAGTAGCACAGCGGGCAGGCGTCGCGGCAGGCGTAGCAGCGGATGCAGTCCTGGAAGGTCTCCCGGAACTCGGCCCAGCGCTCGGCCGGAGCCAGCTTCTCCCAGGGCGCGGCCACCTTGTCGATGTTCCCGCCGTGGGTGGGCTCGGACTCCTCGCCGATCAGCTCGTCGCAGATCACCGGGTTGCGCTGCACGCAGGTGTAGCAGTTGTCCTTCATGAAGCGCTTGCGCGCCAAGCGCTCCTCGAAGCCCCGGCCGGTGATCACCAGGTCCTCGCCCTCCTCGACCACCGCGGTGATCAGCTTGCCCGGGAACAGGGCCTGGACCTTGCCCCGGTCCAGCATGCCCGGGCTGGCCACCCCGATCACGAAGAGGTTCTCGCGCTTAAGCTGGTTCTCCTTGATCACCCCCACCAGGCTGCGGCTCACGCAGCCCTGGGCCACCACCGCCATCCGGCCCGGACGCCGGATGGTGAAGTTGGCCAGGTTGCTGTTGCAGAACCCCGACCAGGTCAGGTTCTCCGCCTCCTCCGGGGTGTAGGCAAAGTACGGGTAGTCGCGCATCGGCACGCTGCCCGGGGCGTAGCCGATCACCACGTCCACCTTGCCCTCGGAAAGAAGCTTCTTGGCCACCTCGCGGATTTTCTGGGC
>CALERA010000182.1 GCA_937908275.1 uncultured Desulfarculaceae bacterium
TACGAGATGTAGCCGTGACTGGAGTTCAGACGTGTGCTCTTCCGATCTAGGGTCACCGGCTTCATCCAGATCCGCAACAAGCCGATGCCGATAATCAACAAGCTGAAGGTCATCACCGCGCTGAACCAGAGTCCGGTCTGGCGGTCTTCCTTCACCAGGCCCAGGGGCTCGATGAACAGAAAGTAGAATGAGCAGATGGCCGCGCCAGCCAGATTGGCGGTGGTCACCACCGTGGCGATGGGGTGCAGGGGCGGCCAGGGGCGCCGGGAAGCCGGGCCAGGGGTCATGTCAGGGGCTCCAGTTGGTTTTTTCGGATTACCCGTCACAATAAGATCGTCGGTCGTTCCTGTCCAGGGCATAAGGGATCTGGCGGCTCCTGGCCGGTGAAGATGGGATGGGCTTGTATTCACCCCTCCGTTATGCTGAAATTACCTAATCGGGAGGCCTGCCATGCACAAACGCGATTCCGCCGCGCAATTCTTCGAACGCCTGGTGCAAGAGCCCAGCGACTTCATCACCCGGCTGATCGAGACCGAGATGGACTCGGATCTCATCGAGCTTTTCAATAAGTTCGGCGGACAGTTGCAGGCCGGAGACATGGACCCCGAGCGCTTCCGGGCCAGCCTGCTCATCATCGGCTACCTGGTCCGCTCCCACGAGGAGCGCACCCGCCCCCTGACCAAGCCCGAAAACCAGGTGCACTGACCACATGAGCCAGCCAGTTTCCGCGACCCAGGAGGTCTCGATCCCCCTGGGCGACCTGAACCTGTCCGCCCGCCTGCACCGCGCGGCCAGCGCCCCCCGGGGCGCGGCGGTGGTGGCCCACGGCCTTTACTCCTCCATGCAGAGCGCCAAGCTGACCCGGCTCTGCCAGGCCCTGGCCCGGGCCGGCTGGCTGGCCCTGCAATACGACGCCATGGGCTGCGGCCTGACCCCGGGCGACATCCGCCTGACCAGCCTGACCAGCCGGCGCGACGAGTTCCTGGCCGCCGCCGCCTGGCTGGGTCGTCAGGCTCCCGGCCTGCCCCTGGCCTACCTGGGATCGTCCCTGGGTGGCACCAGCGCGCTGCTGGCCGCCGACCTGGAGCCGCCCCAGGCCCTGGCCTGCTGGTCCACGCCCATCGACCTGGAGGCCCTGATGCTGCGCCTGCGCCAGCGTCCCGAACCGCCGGACCTGCCGGAGATGCTGCGCGACATGGCCTATCACGACCTGGAGGCGGTGCTGGCCCGCACCGGCCGAGTGCTGTTCGTGCACGGCGAGCAGGACGAGGTGGTGCCGGTGGACCAGGCCCGGCGGGCCCATGCCCTGGCAGGCGAGCCCAAGGAGCTGCTGCTCTTGCCCGGGGCCGACCACCGCCTGACCCGCGAGGCCGACCAAGAGCGGGCCACGGCCCGCTCCCTGGCCTGGCTGGCGGCCTGCGCCGCGCCCGTGGCCTGAGCCCCGGCCACCTACTCGGCCGCCGCCACCTGGGCGGTCAGCCAATCGTGCAGGGGCACCAGGGGCAGGAAGCGCTCCAGGCACCAGTCCACCAGGCCCGGACCATTGATTTCCGCGGGCAGGGGCTGGTGCAGGGCCGCGTGCAGGCCGTCGTGCCTGAGCAGCTCGGCGTTGAGGGCGTCGGCGCCGAAGCCACGGGGCAGGCGCTTGTAGTGCAGCCCGCCCACCTGGTAGCCCTGGTCCGCCAGCTTGTCCAGGATCCCGGCCAGACGCTGGCCCGGTTTGAGGCTGGTGACCTTGGCGCGGAAGACCGCCTGCTGGGCCGGGGTGAAGCGATAGAGCCCGCCGGCCAGCATCAGGTTGGGCGGCTCCAGGTGGAAATAAAAGCCCGCGCCTTCCATGCGCGGGCCCGGGCCCTCCCACCACCACAGCCCCAGGTGGGTCTTGTAGGGGGTCTTGTCGCCGCTGAAGCGGGTGTCGCGGGCGATGCGGAACAGGCCCCGGTTGACCCGGGGGTCCACCATCAGGCCGGGCACGGCCTGGCGCAGGCTCTGGCCCAGGTCGCTGACCAGGGCCTTGGCCGGCTCCAGCAGGGCGCTCTCGTAGACCGCGCGGCCCTGCTCGAACCATTCCCGGTTGTTGTGGGCGGCCAGGCCGCGCAGGAAATCCAGTCCCTGGGGCGGGAAGCCCCGAAAAACCTCGGACGCCATGGACTCTCCCTGGTTGGGCTCCGGTCGGACCGCCACTGGTCAGGGCGGCCGGTCTGGGTTAGAATGGGGCAACCCCTGAAACCACCATCACTTTCAGGTGCGGCGGCATGGCCAGCGAAGACCCTTTGATTATAAACGAGGCCCAGTTGATCCTGGCGGAAAAGCGCACCTCGCTCTCCACCCTGCGCACCGGCATCGCGGTGATGGCCCTGCCCATGACCGTGCTCAGCTTCCTCATCGCCGCCAGCCGCTACTACCACCCCGGCAACGTGCTGAGCCTGCTGATCCCCCTGGTGCTGCTCTGCCTGGGCCTGTCCGGCCTGGGGGTCTATTTGGTGGTGCGGGCGGTGCTGAAGCTGCGCCACGCGGACCGGGTCCTGGCCCAGCTCAAGAGTCACCATTCCATCCTGCAGCAGTTTATCGGCTGACACCTGAAGTTCACGATATTACACCGGGAATGATGCTTGCAAAAATCGCGGGCCGGCCCTATGTTTGGCCGCGGAAAGCTCCGGCGCCGCAAGGGGCGGAGCCCGGATCTGGCCCTCCGAGCGGACCGCGCGAATGCGAATTTTGAGTTCCGCTCTACTGAAATACTGAACTCGTGGTTCCGCAAATAGATATGCCATGCGATGCCGGTCGGTTAGCTGATTTTCGAAGGTTCCGGAGTAGGTTTCGCGGGGGCGGGAGGGGGAGAGACATCGGAATTTTCAGTTCCGGTGTCCGGTGGTTGCAAAATATTTGACCCTGATTACCTTGAGTTGTGTTTTGTGCTCGGTTCTTGCTAAGCTGGATGGAGACCTCGGAAGAGGACCAGAGCAAGGTTGAAGTCACCGGCCCCTGTTCTTGTTTCCCGTTGGGAAGGGAAAGAGGCTGGACGGACTTGTGTATTGTACGGCCACCGGCGGCAAGGCCGGGCCGGCCGAGGGTTGGCGGCACCTAGTGAGGACCGCGCCACCATTTTTCGCCTCCTGTTGGGCGGAAAGAATCTGGGCTGATGGAAAGCTCGCTTGTCAAAGATGGTCACGCCGCCGCCGTGGAGGCGGCCTGTCCGATCCCTGCCAAAACCAAGCCCGGCCTGGGCCGGCGGGGTCTGTGGCTGACCGCCGGCGCGTTGCTGGGGCTGGTGCTCTGGCTCTATTTCGGCTCCGACCAGGATTCGGCCAGCCTGGCCAACCGGGTCTGGGTGCAGGTCATGGCCTGGACCGGCAAGGCCCTGCTCTACATCAACGCCGGCGCCCTGGCCTGGCGCATCTATCTGGTGCTGACCTACAAGCCGGTGGCCCCGGTGGCCGACGACGCCCTGTTGCCGGCCCTGACCGTCATCGTGCCGGCCTACAACGAGGGCTGCCTGGTCATGGAGACCCTGCGCAGCATCGTGACCAGCGACTATCCCGCGGACAAGCTCCAGGTCATCGCGGTGGACGACGGCAGCCAGGACGACACCTGGCAGTGGCTCAAGAAGGCCTCGGCCCAGCACCCCGGCCGCATCGAGCTGATCCAGCAGCCGCGCAACATGGGCAAGCGCCACGCCCTGTACGCCGGCTTCAACCGCACCACGGGCGAGGTCATCGTCACCATCGACAGTGACTCGGTGATCGAACCCGACACCCTGCGCTGCCTGGTCAGCCCCATGGTCAAGGACCAGCGGGTGGCCGGCGTGGCCGGCAACGTGCGCGCCCTGAACCTCAAGGCCGGCCTCATCCCCCGGATGATGGAGGTGGCCTACACCTTTGGCTTCGACTTCCTGCGCGCCAGCCAGAGCCGGGTCAACACCGTGCTCTGCACCCCCGGCGCCCTGTCGGCCTACCGCACCAAGGCGGTGTTGCCGGTGGCCGAGCAATGGCTGAACGAGATGTGGTTGGGCAAACCCTACTGCATCGGCGAGGACCGCTACCTGACCAACCTGATCCTGCGCCAGGGCTATCACATCGTATTCCAGAGCAACGCCCACGTTTTCACCAACGTGCCCACCACCTACAAGAGCCTGACCAAGATGCTCCTGCGCTGGGCCCGCAGCGACGTGCGCGAGTCCATCGACCTTTGCTCCTTTGTCTTCAAGAACTTCCGCCCCACGGCCAAGCTGGGCACCCGGGTGAACATCTGCCTGAGCTGGATCGACATGACCATCACCCAGGTCCTGTTCGTCAGCGGCATGCTCTCCCTGGTCACCATGCCCCTGTCGGTGATCCTCACCGTGATCATGTTCGCGGCCCTGGGCGGCATGATCCCGGCCACGGTCTACTTCTGCCGCCACCGCAGCCTGCGCGGCTTCTGGGGCGTGCCCTACAGCCTGTTCTACTTCCTGGCCCTGTCCTGGGTGCCGGTCTACGCCATGCTGACGGTGCACAAATCCGGCTGGCTGACCCGGCAGCTCACCCCCAGCCAGGCCCCGGTGGGCGCGCGCCTGCGCCCGGCCGGCGTGGCCGGCTTCCTGGGCCGCCGCGCCCTGCCCATCTACGCCACCGCCGGCCTGGCGGCCCTGATCCTGGGCTCCGGGGCCTCCCTGGTGGCCCACCAGCCGCCCCAGCCCGCCGGCCACGGCCTGCGCCTGACCCGCTCGGTGGCCATGGCCGACCCGGTGAGCCTGAAGCAGCAGGAGAGCCAGGGCCTGGCCTACACCTACCTGCACAACGGCCAGCGCCGCTGGCAGATCGCGGCGGCCGACTCCCGCTACCACGCCCAGAGCGACACCTTCCGCCTGCGCGGGGTGGAGCTGGTGTTCTACACCAACGACGGCGGCGAGATCCGGCTGCACAGCGACGAGGGTTGGTTCGACCCCCGCACCCGGGCCATGACCCTGAATGGCAACGTGGTGGGCACCACCCCCCAGGGCGTGACCCTGGCCACCAACTCCCTGGCCTACAACGAGGACGACCTGGTGGCGGTGAGCGAGGACGAGGTGACCCTCTCCGGGCCGGCCTTCAAGTTCCGCGGCCGGGGCATGATGCTGGACGTGGCCAAGAACCGGGCGGTGTTCAAGAAGGCGGTCAGCTCCAAGATCAAGAACATGCGCGACCTGCCGCAGTTCAGCATCATGGGCTCCTAGCCTCCGCCGCCTCCCCGATAGCGCCAAAAAAGCCAGGGCCGGCCCCGAACGGGACCGGCCCTTGACTTTTGTCCCAAAAACACCCAAACGGAAGAGAAGCCTCGGCCCATCCGCGGGCCCTGGGGAACTCACGGACGGGCCGAGTGAGGGAAGTGGGGCCAGCCTGTCATGACCCCGCCCTATTAATTAGCAAGGGCCAGGCCAAGTTCGCGGCCGGGAGCCAAGATTTGATCTGATTGATATCATTGTCAAAAGTGCATGGCAAGCGGATGACCTTCCGGAGTCGCCCTGCATTTTGCCATGCGCCCCGCACGGGCGGCGGCAGTTTGCAAAACCTGGCCGGATCAACGGCGCAATGGAGGGGCCAATGCTGACCTGGGTGGACGTGAAGGCGGATCAGGCCCTGGTGGCGGAGATCGATTGGGAGATGACCCCGGCCCTGGCCTTCGAGGTTTTCCAGCTCAAGTCGGCCGAGGCCTGGCGCTATCGCGGCCTGGAGCAGGCGGTCTACTTCTACCTGAGCACCTGGCGGGGTGAGAACCGGGTCTATCTGGTGCGGCGCAGCCTGAAGGAGACCGAGACCCTGGCCGAGGTCCCGGCCCCGGCGGAGCTGGTCGCGGCCCGGGTGGCCGAGGCCGCGGGCCAGGACAACCCGCGCGGGCAATTGCCGGTGGGCGAGGCCATCGCGGCCTGGCTGCGGGCGGAGTTGGCGGCGGGGTAGGGCGGGGTCAGGCCACCGCCCGGGGTAGGATCTCCCGCTCCACCGCCGCGCCCACCGAGTCCCGGGCCACCTCCCGATCATAGTGGGTCTGGAGATTGATCCAGAACGATTAGTCCGCGCTTCTTGTTGACGGTCTCATTGATTCGCCCCGGCGCGACCCGCAGGGAACTGGCCAATTCATTCTGGCTGACGCCCATCGGCTCCTGGAAATAATCTTTGAGGAATTCTTCGAGGTGGATAGAATATAGGAGTGATCGCTCAATGCATACATGACAGGATGCTCTATAGAACTTATAGCTATTCTTGCCAATCGATCAGCCCGGTATATTGAATTTCCTTTTTAATATCATCATAAAATAAAAAATCTGCAATAGATACTCGTGTATCATCATTTATCTTTAACCAGCGCAGTAATATCTTTAAGTACTCTGAATTAAATTCAGTGTCAACTAAATTTAATAATTCACTCCCTACTTTGGTAAAGGCAACTACATTAAGCTTGGTTTTTGATGATTCTGGGAAATTCCACGAAATGATAACTTTGTTAGCATAGACAATAGCTAGTGGGCCCGAACCTGAATATGTCATCTGCAGCAGATTAGTATGTAATAGTAATAAATCTTGTAGCAAAATAATGTCATCATACTTTATGCCAAACTTACCATTGAACATATTTTCTGCTTTGTAAATAGCGTATTGACCATCCCTTTGGAACGCAAACGATGCAACTTTACAAAACACCTCTGCTTCTTCTTTTGTGATATTTTTTAAAATTTCTAAACATCTTAAAGAATAAGAGCCGGGTCGCCGCACCTCTCCCGCAAGGACTCTTCCCCAAAGATCTTGCATTTGAGCTTCACTAATGTCTTCGGCTATACCAAAAAATCTAGTTATCCAATCATTATCTAATGGTGATTCTGATACATCTTTTTCACCATCTAACTCTTTGGCAGCAATTGCTGAAATAGTGTCTATATTCTTTTGTTTTTCAGCCAAACAATGTTGTTGTTTAATTGATGCTCGTAACAATAAATTTTTATATTCTGCCGGTATGGCAAATTGTTCTGATTTATTTTCTCCCTGTAAAGTGATGAACCCATTTCTATAATCTAACAACATAGGATTTACACTACACTCTGATAGAGCAGCTGATATTAGCCTAATTTCATCAGCCTTTGCTTGAGCCATCCTTCGAATATGCTTTGGTTCATAAATACGTCCACAACCAGCTGCAATTACTTCTATGAGTTTTGTTAATGGTTTAGAAAGCCCGGTTAAATCTTTGACCTCCATTTAACATCCCCCATGTTAATAACAATTATAAATTGCCATATCATATTTTTTGTGGGGATGGAAGAGTGCTTTAGTGAAATGTCAAGACTGAACAACGCAGAGGCGGCCCGAAGGCCGCCTTGGTCGCTGCTTGGATGTTGGCTGGTGTTGGTGGAGGGAACGCCGACCTACCGCAAAACAGTCTCAAAGCCCGCGCTCCTCG
>CALERA010000183.1 GCA_937908275.1 uncultured Desulfarculaceae bacterium
GGTGGGCTTCTCGCCCTGGCGGGCGCGGGCCATCATCACCGCCCTGGCCGGGGGCGTGATCCCGGTCTCGGCCGCCAGCGGGGTCCTGGGCGCCCTGGCCCGCATGGTGCCGGTGGTGGGCGCGGCGGCCGGGGTGCTGACCCTGCCGGCCCTGGCCAGCGGCTCCACCGTGGCCCTGGGCAAGATCTGCGCCCTGCATTTCGCCCTGGGGCGGGACATCTTCAGCCTCGATCCCCGCCAACTGGCCAAGCAGGTCCGCAAGGCGATGGCCAAGCCGGCCTGAGCCGCCCGCCGATTGGGCGGGGAGCGAACCGCCGCGCCGACGGGGAATGGGCACAATACGCCGGCGGGGGCTGGTGCTGGAGCCAAGCGCACCCTCGCGCTCGCGGGGGCTGGAGTCTGGCCGCGCCCTGCCGCCAGGTTTCCCGAATACTGCCGCTAGTCGTCATTGCGAGCAAAGCGAAGCAATCTCCCGAATTAATGGCTATTCCCGTCGCAACCCCTGCGGGTCGCCTTGGCGGGAAGGCAATGTAAATTCGGGAGATTGCTTCGTCGCCTTGCGGCTCCTCGCAATGACGCCATTGTTTTGATTGGCGCGGACCGGGGGGCACACACAATTTTCTGCGGGACGAGTCCACGCGAGCGAACCGCCCGAACAAGGTAGTCGCTTCTCCGGATGGCCGGGACGGTTCGACTCCCGCCGAGTGACCCAGACCGCCAAGGCCCTCTCCGGGCGTCCCGCACTGGCCTCGGCCACCCCAATTAATAAACTGTAAACTCGGGCTGTGGCCTTGAAATGACGCACCGACTCCAATAAATTTATAGGTAGCCTCATTTGTATACTCTAATTTTGGTTGATTACATGGCAAAGCGAAACATTACAATGGCTATCTGCTATGATTTCGACGGAACGTTATCCCCAGGAAATATGCAAGAATATGAATTTATTCCGCTGCTAAATATTAAGAATAGTGAATTTTGGAAAGAAGTCAAGCAAAGGTCCAAACAGGAAGAAGCTGATAATATTATTGCCTATATGTGCTTAATGATAGAGAAGGCAATTGCTTCTAATGAGGTGCGACTTTCTCGGGATGCTTTTCAAAAATATGGGAAAACAATAGATTTGTATGGCGGTGTCGGTGAATGGTTCGACCGAATCAACCAGTTCGGGAAAGACTTGGGTGTGGTAATAGAGCATTATATTATTTCATCCGGGCTACGAGAAATGATCGAAGGAACGTCTATTGCCAGACAGTTCAAAAGGATCTATGCTTCTTCATTCATGTATGATCAACACAAAGTTGCGAAGTGGCCTGGCATGGCCATTAATTACACTACCAAAACCCAATTTCTATTTCGGATAAACAAAGGCGCTCTCGATGTTTGGGATAACAGCCGCATTAATACATACGTTACTAAGCAAGAACGTCCCATTCCCTTTAATAGGATGATTTATATTGGAGATGGTTCAACTGATGTCCCGTGTATGAAATTAGTAAAAGCACAAGGCGGGCATTCCATAGCAGTATATAAGCCGAATTCAAGCCCAAAAAGAAAAGAGGCATCTCAATTATTGCGTGAAGATCGCGTCAACTTTGTGGCCCCTGCCGACTATCACGATGGCAAACAATTAGATGGTATAATTAAAGCCGTAATCCAGAAAATCGCGGCTCAAACTATTGTTGAGAAACTTGAAAAGAGTGCGATGATTACTGCAATCCCACGCAGGGGAGTCCCAAAACGTTTATCTGCCGAACAGGAGAACGGCTCCTAACCGATATAGTGTTTAGGGTTTCTCGGAAAATCAGAGCGACACTTCTTTTTTCAAGGGACCCGATGAGTTGTTTTTCGTAGCCCCCCGCCCCCCTGGCGCAGCGCCTCCCCAGGTCTTATACTATAATTCAGTATAGCAACCCCGAGCCGGGGAGGGCCGTGCGCGGCGAACTCCGGCCCGGACCGCGTTCGCTCCCCTAGCTCAGAGACTCCCCCGCATGCTTACCCAGATCGTCGTCCGGGGCGCCCGGCAGCACAATCTCAAGAACGTCGACGTGGCCATCCCCCGCGACCAACTGGTGGTCATCACCGGGCTTTCCGGCTCGGGCAAGTCCACCCTGGCCTTTGACACCATCTATGCCGAGGGCCAGCGCCGCTACGTGGAGTCGCTCTCGGCCTACGCCCGTCAGTTCCTGGAGCGCATGGACAAGCCGGACGTGGAGTCCATCGAGGGGCTCTCGCCGGCCATCGCCATCGAGCAGAAGACCACCAGCAAGAACCCGCGCTCCACCGTGGCCACGGTCACCGAGATCTACGATTACCTGCGCCTGTTGTTCGCCCGGGCCGGCACCCCCCACTGCCCCCAGTGCGGCCGGGCCATCCGCGCCCGCAGCCCCCAGGAGATCGTGGACCAGCTCACCGGCCTGGCCGAGGGCGCGCGCCTGACCCTGTTGGCCCCGGTGATCACCCAGCGCAAGGGCGAGCACCGCCAGGTCTTCGCCCGCCTGGCCAAGGACGGCTTTGTCCGCGCCCGGGTGGACGGCGAACTGATCGAGCTGGCCGACCCGCCCGAGCTGGAGAAGAACAAGAAGCACACCATCGAGGTGGTCATCGACCGGGTGAAGGTCAAGGA
>CALERA010000184.1 GCA_937908275.1 uncultured Desulfarculaceae bacterium
CTGTCGCCATTGCGGTACAGGCGGCGGGAGACGGCGATCTCGCTCAGGTCGGCGAATTGGGGATGGCTGATGCTGCCGGTGTTCTCGAAGACCAGGGTCACCTCGGCCATGCCGGTGGGCTTGCGCTTGTCCGAGCCGTTGAAGATCACGTCCTCCATGGAGTGGCCGCGCAGGGTCTTGACCGATTGCTCGCCCAAGACCCAACGCACCGCGTCCACCACGTTGGACTTGCCGCAGCCGTTGGGACCCACCACGGCGCAGAGGCCCTGGGGGAAGTCGGCCACCGTGCGGTCGGCGAAGGACTTGAAGCCGCTGATTTCCAGACGACGTACCCGCATGCCCTCTCCGCGCTAGAGTACACCCCTAGATAGCAGACCTGGGCGGGCAAGTCAAGGCGCAACACTACATTGGGTGGTGGTCGATAATTTGGCAACAAGATGTGGGGGTCGTATGAATCCGGCCAATTACCGTTGCTTACGCCAAGTCAAGGGCGAACGAAAAATTCGCCCTTGACTTGGCGTGCGGGCCAGGGAGGGCCCGCCGGGCGCGTATGCGCCCGGGAGGCCTGGCAAAACCGCGTTTTTGCCAGGCCGAGGATCAATCAAGGCCACGGATGGCCTTGATTGTCATCTAGCAACAGCCCCGCGCACCCCCGGCCGGGCAACAGCCGCCACAACCGCGACCGCCGGACTCCGAGACGCGGGGGGCCGGACCCCGGTCAGGGTCCGGCCCTAATATTCTAGCCGATAAGTGGGGGTTATCCCAACTGGAGCTTGCCGAACTCGGCCAGCTTGCCGAACTCGGAGGCGATCTGGTTCAGGAGCGCCAGGCGGTTGGCGCGCACCGCCGGGTCCTCCACCATGACCATCACGTCGTCGAAGAACTTGTCGATGGGGGCCTTGAGGGCGCTAAGACCCTGCAAAAACTCCAGGTATTGCCCGGCCGCGAAGCGCTGGGCCGCCTCGGCCCGCAGGGCGGCGAAGGCCTCCCAGAGCTCGCGCTCGGCCGCCACCTCCATCCGGTCCAGGCTGGGCTCGCCGGCTGGCACCTGGGCGGCCTCCTTGCGCAGGATGTTGACCACCCGCTTGAGTCCGGCGGCCAAGGCCGCGAAATCAGGCGACTGCTTCATCTCGGCCAGGGCCTTGGCCCGGGCCTGGGCTTGGGTCAAGTCGTCAAACCCGGCGGCCAGAACCGCCTCGGCCACGTCGCCCGGCGCCCCCTGCTCGGCCAACAGACCCACCATGCGCCCGGCGAAGAACTCCAGCACCGCGGCCTTGACCTCGGCCGGGGGCAGCTTGACCCAGGGGGCCAGGTTGGCCAGGGCCTGGTCCAGGGCCGCGCCCAGGGAGAGGGTCAGGCCCTTCTCGGCGATCAGGCGGATCACGGCGATGGCCGCCCGGCGCAGGGCAAAGGGGTCGGCCGCGCCGGTGGGGGTCTGGCCCACGCCAAAGAGACCGCAGATGGTGTCCAGGCGGTCGGCGAGGCCCACGATGGTCCCGATCATGCCGGCCGGCAGCTCGGCCCCGGCCCCCAGGGGCAGGTAGTGCTCGGCGATGGCCGTGGCCACGGCCGGGTCCTCGCCATCGCGGCGGGCATAGTCCGCGCCCACCTGGCCCTGGAGCTCGGGGAACTCGCCCACCATGCCGGTGACCAGGTCGCACTTGGCCAACTGCGCGGCGCGCTTGACCTTCTCGACCTCGGACGGCAGCAGGACCCCGGCCAGCCAGACCGCCAGGTCGGTGAAGCGCGCCACCTTGTCGGAGCTGGCCCCCAGCTTGGCATGGTAGGTGACCTGCTTCAGGTCCTCCAGGCGGCTGATCAGGGGGCGCTTGGCATCCTCGGTGACGAAGAAGCGGGCGTCGGCCAGACGGGCGCGCAGCACCCGCTCATGGCCCCGGGTCACCACGCCCAGGTCCTTGGGCCGGGTGTTGTTGACCGCCACGAAGGCCGGCAGCAGGTTGCCGGCCGCGTCCTCCAGGGCGAAGTAGCGCTGGTGGCCGCGCATGGCGGAGATGATCACCGGCCGGGGCACGGCCAAAAACTCCTGGTCGAAGCTCCCGGCGCAGGCCACCGGCTGCTCCACCAGGTCGGTGACCTCCTCCAGGAGCTCGACATCCGGCACCAGGCGGCCCCCGGCGCTCGCGGCGGCGGCGGCCACCTCGGCCTCGGTGGCCTGGCGGCGGGGCTGGCGGGCCACCATCACCTGGGCCTGGGCCAGCTTGGCCAGATAGTCCTCGGCCCCGCTGACCGCGATGGCCGCCGGGGCGTGGAAGCGGTGGCCGTAGGTCAGGTTGCCGGATTGGATGCCGGCCAGCGCGAAGGGCACCACCTGGCCGTCCAACAGGGCCAGCAGCCAGTGGATGGGCCGGGCGTAGCGGATGGTCTCCGCGCCCCAGCGCATGGTCTTGGGGAAGGGGATGGCGGTGACCAGGCGAGGCAATAGTTCAGACAAGACCTCGACCGCCGGGCGGCCGGGGATGTGGCGGGTGTAGCCCAGGCGGGGGCCCTTGTCGGTGTCCACGGTCTCCAGTTGGCCCACCTCCACGCCCTGGCTCTTGGCGAAGCCCAGGGCGGCCTTGGTGGGCTGGCCGGAGCCATCAAAGGCCGCCTGCTTGGGCGGACCCAGGGCCACCTCCTTGCGGTCGGCCTGTTGCGCGGCCAGGCCCTCCACCACCAGGCAGAGCCGGCGGGGGGTGCCGTGGCTGGCGATGGTCTGGAAGGCCAGGCCCTGGCGCTCCAGCTCTTGGGCGGCCAGGTCGGCCAGGGACTTCAGGGCCGGGCGCAGGAAGCGGGCCGGCATCTCCTCGCTGCCGATCTCAAAGAGCAACTGCGGCATCAGGCCACCGCCTTTCCGAGCAGGGGGTGCCCCATCTCCTCGCGCTGTTTCACATAGGCCTCGGCCGCGGCCCGGGCCAGGTCGCGGATGCGGGCGATGTAGGCCGTGCGCTGGGTGACGCTGATGGCCCCCCGGGCCTCCAGCAGGTTGAAGGTGTGGGAGCATTTCAGGCAGTAGTCATAGCCCGGCAGGACCAGGGGCGGCTCGGACTGGCGCAGCAGGCGCTGGGCCTCGGCCTCGTAGTGCTCGAAGAGCTGCCAGAGCATGGGCACGTCGGCCCGCTCGAAGTTGTAGGTGGAGTGCTCCCACTCGCCCTTTTTGTGCACGTCGCCGTAGCGCACCTGATCGTTCCAGGCCAGGTCGTAGACGTTGTTGATCTGCTGGAGATACATGGTGATGCGCTCCAGCCCGTAGGTCAGCTCCACGCTGATGGGGTTGAGGTCCACCGAGCCCACCTGCTGGAAATAGGTGAACTGGGTGATCTCCATGCCGTCCAGCCAGACCTCCCAGCCCAGGCCCC
>CALERA010000185.1 GCA_937908275.1 uncultured Desulfarculaceae bacterium
GAACTTCTCCAAGAAGATCGGGATCCCCCGGCCCTGGCCCAGGTCGTCGCAGCGCGGTCCGTAGACGTTGAAGAAGCGCATGATGACAAACGGCAGGTTCTCCTGCTGGCCGTAGGCGTGGCAGTAGTGCTCGATCAGGGCCTTGCCGGTGGAGTAGCACCAGCGGTTGATGTTGGGCGGTCCCAGGACCCGGTCCGCCTCCTCGTTCCAGGGCACCTTGGGGTTCTTGCCCAGGACCTCGCTGGTGCTGGCGAAGACGAACTTCACCCCCCGGCGCGAGCAGTGGTCCAAGAGGCCCAGGGAGCCCTTGAGGTTGACGTTGAGCACGTTCAGGGGCTCGGTGACGTAGCGCTTGGGGTCGGCGATGGCCGCCAGGTGGATGCAGATGTCGGCCTGGTCCACCAGGCGCTCCACCACGTCCTTGACCAGGATGGAGTCCTGCACGAACTTGAAGCGGCCGCTCTCGAACAGGTGTTCGACCTTCAGCGAGGGGCCGTTGTCCAGGGCCATCACCTCGTGGCCGCGCTGAATCAGGTATTCGCAGACGTAGGAGCCGATGGAGCCGGCCCCGCCCGTCACCAACACGCGTTTCATTTTTTCTCCTCGCGTACTTGGTTGTCGGCCGCGCGATCGTCGCGCCAAGCGTGAAAAGTCAGCCAGGCCGCCGTCTGGCGCGCGCCCAGGCGCGACCAGGCCCGGATCACGGCCTGCTGGCTGACCTTGGTGCGCACCCGCGCCCGGGTGGCGCCGGCCCGGGCCAGCCAGTCCAGGCCCTGGGCCAGGAGCAGATTATACAGCCCCGCGCCGCGTCGGGCCGGTGTCACCGCGTTGAGCACCACCCAGGCCGGGTCCTGCGCCCCCGCGCCCAGCTTCAGGGTGATGAAACCCGCCACTTCCGTCCCGGCGGCCAGCACCAGCACCTGGCTGGCCTGGGGGCCGCCCAGGGAGTTGGCCAGCCAGCGGCGGTACATCTCCGGGCAGCCGGGGCGCAGGCGGGGGTCCATGGCGAAGCGGTCGCCATAGGAGCCCAGGTCGCAAAAGCTCTGGCCGGCCAGGTCCAGGAGCGCCGCGCGGTCGGCCTCCTGCCAGGGTCGCAGGCTCAGCCCGGCCGGAGGCGCGGGGACCGGCGGGGTCTGGGCCAGGTCCAGCTCCCAGTCCACGCTGACGTCCATCAGGCGGAAGCCGGCGGCCTCGGCGGCCTGGGCCGCCAGGAGGTCCCGGGCCGGCAGGCGCAGGTAGAGCCCCTCCCGCCCCGCCGCCCAGGCCTGGTCCAGGACCGCCGCCAACAAGTCCCGGCCCTGGGACTGGGCCTCCGCGCCCGGCCAGGAGGCCAGGTGGGCCAGGAGACCCAGGCGGCCCAGGGCGCGGCCAAAGATGGCGCTGTCGAAATCCAGGGGCTCCCAGGCCGCCAGCCAGGTCCAGGCCCCCTCGCCCTCCCAGACCGCCCCGCCGGCCGCGCCGGCCAGTTGGGACAGGGCCAGGTCCGGGGCCGGATCGCCCAGGGCCTCGCGGCCAAAGGGCCACGCCGCCAGCAGCGCCCGGGCCTGGGGCGCGGCGGCGAATTGGGCGGGAGTGAGCGAACGGATGGCCACGGGCGTACCTTGGCTGGGCCGGGGGTGGGGGCCGGCCGTGAAAGCAAGACTTTACCCCAGGCTTAACCCATGGTCAAGACAAAGGGTTTAGCCCGGTCAGCCCTGGGCGGGGTTCTCGGCCGCGGCCCGCCCGGCCCGCACCCGTCCAGCCAGTTCCCGCATCCCGGCCAACAGCTCCGGCAGGTCCAGGCTCAGCAGTTGGCGGTCCTTGACCAGCACCCGGCCGGCCACGGCCACGTGGCGCACGTCGTCACGCCGGGCCTGGTAGACCAGGGCCGAGGCCGGGTCCCGCCAGGGGGTCAGGTGGGGCGCATCGGGGCGCAGCACCACCAGGTCGGCGGCCTGGCCCGGCAGCAGCCGGCCCAGGCGCCGGCCCAGGCCCAGGGCGGCCGCGCCTCCGGTCCAGAGCAGGTCCAGGGCCTGAGCCGCCGGCAGGGCCGCCGGGTCGCCGCTGCGCAGCTTGGCCAGGCGGGTGGCCAGGGCGGCCTCGCCCAGCATCTCCAGATCGTTGTTGCTGGCCGCGCCGTCGCTGCCCAGGCCCACCGCCAGCCCGGCCGCCAGCAGGGCCGGGATGTCGGCCGCGCCGCTGGCCAGCTTGGCGTTGGACTGGGGACAGGGGATCACCCCCACCCCGCGCCGGGCCAGCAGCGCCATCTCCTCCGGCTCCAGCCAGATGCCGTGCACCGCCGCGGTCAGGGCGTCCAGCACCCCCAGGGACTCCAGGTGCCGGGCCGGGGTCTGGCCATGGCGCTCGGCCAGGGTGGCCAGCTCGGCCTGGCTCTCGGCCAGGTGGATGAACCAGGGGCAGTCCAGCTCCCGGGCCAGGGCCGCGCAGCCGCGCAGGGTTTCCGGCCCGCAGGTGTAGGGCGAGTGGGCGAAGATGGCCGGCGTGACCAGGGGGGAGCGCCCCCGCCAGGAGGTCACGAACTCCCGGGCCACGGCCAGGTTGCGGGCCGGGTCCGGGACCCCGGGGGCGGGGAAGTCGATCACCCCCTGGGCCACCACCGCCCGCAGCCCGGCCCGGGCATAGGCCTTGGCCATGCCCTCGGCGCAGAAATAAGCGTCGCAGACCGTGGTCACCCCGGCCAGCAGCAGCTCGGCCGCGGCCAGGCCGGCCCCCAGCTCGGTCATCTCCGGGTCCACCCACTGGGCCTCGGCCGGGAAGATGTGCTGGAAAAGCCAGGTCTCCAGGGGCAGGTCGTCGGCCAGGCCTCGGAACAGGACCATGGGTCCGTGGCAGTGGGCGTTGACCAGGCCGGGCAGGATCAGCCCGCCCTCGGCCTCCAGGGTCTGGGCCGGGCGCTCCCCGGCCGGCAGACCCTCCTCCGGCCCGGCGTAGACCACCCGGCCGGCGCGGGCCAGGAGCGCGCCCCGGGGCCAATGGCCCTCCCCGCCGGTCCACAAGGGACCGCCGCTCACCAGCAGGTCGCCCTCGTCTCGTATCTGGTCCGGCATCTCGCTCCCCGTCCCGGCCGCCGCCCCTCAGGCGGAGTTGCGCCCCACCAGGGCCGCGGCCTGCTCCCGGGCCTTGGCCAGCACCTCGGCCTCGTCCAGGGTCTCCAGCATCCGGTCGGCCATCAACACCCGGCCGTGGCAAACGGTGTGGAGCACGTCCCCGCCCCGGGCGGCGTAGACCAGGTGGGAATAGGGGTTGTACAGCGGGGTCAGGTGGGGCTGGTTGGTGTCGATCACGATCACGTCGCCCAGGGCCCCCACCCGGAGCTCGCCCAGGTCGTCGCGGCCAAA
>CALERA010000186.1 GCA_937908275.1 uncultured Desulfarculaceae bacterium
GCCCGCCGGTTCCGGGTCGGAGCGCGCCTCCGACCCCCCCGCCACTCCCCCCGCTCCGCCCGCTGGTTCCGGTTCGGGGCGCGCCTCCGGTGGGGCTCCCGAGCCCGAGGGCGCGCGCGCGGCGGAGATCATCCGCATGTGTCGCACCGCCGGCTTGGACGACACCGCCATGGTGGAGATCATCTCCCAGGGCCTCAACCCCGATCAGGCCGGCCGGGAGGTGTTGCGCCGCATGGCCGAGCGCTCGGGCATCGCCGGCGGGGCCGGCTATCGCGCCCTCCATCTGGTGACCGACGAGCGCGACCGCTTCCGCCTCGCCGCCGCCCACGGCCTGGCCCTGCGGGGCGGGCTGGCGGTGACCAACCCGGCCCCGGGCCATGACGAGATCATGGGCCGCAGCCTGGAGATGCTGGCCATGGAGGCCTTGCAGCGCGCCAACCAGTCCACCCGGGGCACCCGCATGGAGATGCTGGGGCGCGCCCTCACCACCTCCGATCTGCCCAATATCCTGGGCAACGTGGCCAACGTCGCGGTGCTGGAGGGCTGGGAGACCGCGGCCGAGACCTGGTCCCTCTGGTGTGGCGAGGGCGACGCCGCCAACTTCAAACCCGGCAAGGCGGTGCGGTTGTCGGAGATGGACGACCTGGACGAGATCGGCGAAGAGGACGAATACAAGCACGCCAAGTTGTCCGACGCGGCCGAGTCCTACCAGGTCAAGACCTTTGGCAAGGCCATCCGGCTCAGCCGCCGCATGCTGATCGACGACGACCTGGGCATGCTGATCAGCATCCCCCGGGCCATGGGCGAGGCCGCCAGTCGCACCGTGGGCGACGTGGCCTGGGCCGCCCTGATCAGCAATGGGGCCATGGGCGACGGCAAGGCCCTGTTCCATGCCGACCACGCCAACATCGCCACCATTCCCGCCTTCAACGTGGACGGCGTGGGCGCGGCCCTGAAGCTGCTGAACTCCCAGAAGGACATGGCCGGCAAGCGGCGCATCCGCACCCCGGCCCAGTTCATCCTTCTGCCCACCGCCCTGGAGGTCACGGCCGAGAAGTTCTTTGGCTCCGACGTGATCGGCACCGCGGCCGAGCCCAACATCCGCAACCCCTACTCCGGCACCTTCCAGTCCAACAACCGCATCTACGAGCCCCGCCTGGACGAGTCCAGCGAGGTGGTGTTCTACCTGGCCGCCGCCAAGGGCCGCACCGTGGTCCTCTTCTGGTTGCAGGGCGTCAAGGTGCCCTGGATCGAGTGGAAGGACTCCTGGAACACCGATGGCCGCGAGGGCAAGGTCCGCATCGACGTGGGGGGCAAGGCCATGGACTGGCGCGGCCTGGCCCGGGTCGCCATCGGCTAAGGCCTGATCAGCACCAACCGGGGGCGGCCCCCGCCCCCTGACAGGAGGTCCCGACATGGCGAAAAACTATATCGCCGAAGGCAAGCGCCTCACCTACAACAACGTCGGCGCGGCCCTGGTCAGCGGCCAGGCGGTGGCCGTCTCCGCCCACCTGATCGCCGTGGCCCTGGTGGACATCCCCACTGGTGGCTCCGGCGCGGTGGCTGTGGATGACGTGTACGCCCTGCCCAAGGCGGCCGAGTCCCTGCCGCAGGGCGAGCGGATCTATTGGGACACCGACGGCGATCCGGTGGGCGGGGTGGCCGGCTCCGGCGCCCTCACCGCCACCGCCACCGGCAACATCCCGGCCGGTGTCGTCTATCGCGCCGCCAGCGAGTCCGCCGCCAGCGTGGATTGCAAGCTGGGCGCTCCCTGGACCAGCGTCGCCACCACCGCCGCGGCGGTGGCCACCACCGACGCCGGCAACCACTTCGACGCCGACCAGGTCGAGGCCACGCTCCAGGAGATCGGCGCCCACCTGCACAGCGCCAGCCATTCCATCCCGGTCCCTCTGGCCGCCCTGAGCCTGGAGGATGGCACCGCCATCACCAAGTTCGCCGATGGGGCCAGCCCCACCCCGGGCCTGTCCCAGGAGGGCGGCAAGGAGTTGGTCTTGCGCTGGAACAACCACGCCACCCCGACCAAGGTCGCCCTGTCCCTGCCCCTGCCGCCGGACCTGGACGACAGCGCCGGCATCTCCCTGCGGGCCATCGCGGCCATGAGCGGGGCCACCGACACCCCGGTGCTGGAGTTCGAGGCCTATTTCAACGCCGCCGACGACGACTGCGCCGGCGCGGACCCGGAGGTGACCGGCGGCGCCACCCGCGGTGTGTACGCCTGCGCCGTGGCCGCGGCCGACGTGCCCGCCGCGCCCGGGACCCTGACCGTGATCCTGGGCCCCAAGGCGGGCGAGTTGGGGACCGATGACCTGCTGCTGGCCGGCCTCCAGGTCAACTACACCGGCAAGACCTTGAGCTAGTGCAGGTCAACATCGCCATAGCCGAGGGGCAGATGGAGCGGGCCCTGGACCAGCTGGCGGGCATCTCCGGCGGAGTGCCCACCGCCGGGGCCCGCGCCATCAACGCCACCCTGAGCAAGGGCGCCACCCGCGCCCGCCGGGCGATCACGGACCGTTACACGGTCAAAAAGAAAGATATCTCCGCCGGGATCACGGTCCGCAAGGCCAGCGCCAGGACCTACGCCGATTATGTGGAGGGCCAGATCGTGGCCCGGGGCGGAACCCTGCCGCTGATCCGGTTCCAGGTGTCGCCCAAGGACCCGGCCAAGCGCCGGCCCCGGGGCGGCACCCGGGCCAAGGTTCTGCGCTCCGGCTCCCGCAAGGTCATCGCCCATGCCTTCACCGCCCGCATGCGCTCCGGCCACGTGGGGGTGTTCCTACGGGTCAGCGGCGGCAGCGTCTACCAGAGCGGCAAGACCGGCGGCCGCAACATCCGCCGCAAGTTCGGCCGCGGCCGGGGCCGCGCCGGGGCGGACTTCGTGGGCCCCTGCATCATCGCCGGCCACTCCGGCCTGGTGGCTCGCCTGCCGGTGGTGGAGCTGCGCAGCCCCAGCATCGCCACCATGTTCCGCAAGTCCAATCCCGACCTGCGGCCCTGGCTGCGCACGGAGCTGACCCGCCAGTTCGCCGACCAGCTGGGCAAGCTCCTGAAGCGGGGGAGGGCCTGATGGACTTCATGGCCGACCTGTCGATTCTTTTCGCGGATTCCGGGGTGGACGTCACCCTCTGGCCCGGCACCGAGCGCGAAATCAGGCACGAGCGCGGCGGCCTCTATGACGGCCCCTTCGAGCTGGTCCAACTGGGCGACCGGGTGGGCCACATGAGCTTGGCCCCAATGCTGACCATGCGGGCCGAGCATGCCGGGGCCGTGGTCCAGGGCGACCGCCTGACCGTCCACCCCTCCCCGGCCCTGGGCCTGGCCGGCGGGGATTTCAAGGTTTCCCAGCCCCAGCCGGATGGCCAGGGGTTGATCATCCTGGAGCTGAAGCGCGCATGACCGACAGCCCCCGCAAGCTGATCCGCCAGGCCGTGACCGCCCTGCTGGCCACGCCCTCGGCCGACGATCCCCCCCAATACCCCACCCCGGCCGGCTCCCGGGTCTATCCCAACCGGGTGCTGCACCTGCCCGAGTCCGCGCTGCCCGCCCTGCTGGTCTACACCCTCAAGGAGTCCAACGCCGGTGAGGTGGAGATCGACGTGCCCCTGCGGTCCCTGACCCTGCTGATGGAGGTCCGGTCCGCTGGCGATGAAGAGCTGGATGACCTGCTGGACGACACCGCCTGGGCGGTGGAGCAACTGCTGATCGACCATCCCGACCTGGGCCTGTCGGTTCCCGGCCTGGATATCCAGGAGGTGACTTGGCAGGAGTTCAGCCTGGTGGCGGACGAATCCGGCGCGCTCATCGACGGCCGCGCCGTGTGCGAAATCGAGGTCCGCTATTCCCGGCGCCAGCCGGCGGCGGAATTTGACCTGGCCCCGTTTGAGCGCGTGCACTCCCGCCAGCTCGGCCCCAGCCCGGAAGAGGGCGGGGCGGTGGTGGAGGTGCGGGCCGAACTGCCGCAGTAGGGAGGACCCATGCCCAGCAACATGCAATTCCTGATCCCCGCCCCGGGCCGCCTGGTGCGCGATCCCGTCACGGGCCGCGCCCTGAACCCCAACGGCGAATGGGTGAACATCAACAATCACGAGCGCGACGTTTACTATCGCCGTCGCCTCGCGGACGGCGATTTGCGCCGGGGTCAGCAGCCGGCGCCGGGCGCGCCGCGGGAGGACTAGGCCATGCTCGTTTTTGATTTACTGCCCATCAATCTGCGCCTGCCGGGCGTGTACACTGAATTCGCCCCGGGCGCGCGCGGCCCGCTGGATATCAACCAAAAGTTGTTGCTCATGGGCCAGATGCTGGCCACCGGCACCGCCGCGGCCGCGGAGCCGGTGCTGACCACCCATCCCGACCAGGCGTCCGAGCTCTTTGGCGAGGGCTCCATGTTGGCCCGCATGTTCGCCACCAGCTACATGAACAACTCCTACACCGAGACCTGGTGTCTGCCCCTGCTGGACGACGCCGCCGGGGTGGCCGCCGCCGGGGCTCTGACCCTGGGCGGGGAGGTTACCAAGGCCGGCACCCTGTCGGTCTACCTGGGCGGCGTCCGGGTCCGGGTGGCGGTGGCCGTGGGCGACACCCCGGCCGAGATCGCCACCAGCCTGGCCGCGGTCATCAACGCCGACACCGACTTGGCGGTCACCGCCAGCGCGGCCGAGGCGGTGGTCACCATCACCGCCCGCCACAAGGGCGAGCTGGGCAACCAGATCGACCTCCGCCACAGCTACTACACCGGCGAATCCCTGCCGGGCGGCCTCACGTTGGCCATCACCGCCATGAGCGGCGGGGACGGCAACCCGGAGATCACCGACGCCCTGGCCAACATCGCGGGCCAGAAGTTCGACTACTTCGCCATGCCCTTCACCGACGCCGCCAACCTGGCCACCCTGCGGGACGACCTGGAGGCGCGGTGGGGCTGGGCCTTGCAGTATCATGGCCATGGCTTCACCGCCAGCCGGGGCACCGTGGGCGCCCTCCAGGCCCTGGGCAACTCCCTCAACTCCCAGCACCTGACCCTGATGGGCGCGGCCAAGAGCCCCAGCACCCCGGAGGCCTGGACCGCGGCCGTGGCCGCCGTGGGGGCCTACTACCTGAACAACGACCCGGCCCGGCCGCTCCAGACCCTGCCGCTCAAGAACGTCCTGCCGCCCCGGGTGCAGGACATGCTGACCGCCAGCGAGCGCGACCTGCTGCTGCACGATGGCGTCAGCACCTTCTATCTTAGCTCCGACTCCCAGTGCCTCTTGGAGGCGCTGATCACCTGCTACCAGGAAAACGCCTTCGGCGCGCCCGACACCGCCTATCTCTACGTCAACACCCCCGCCAGCCTGTCCTATCTGGCGGAGTCCCTGGTGGCCTACCTGACCAGCAAGTTCCCGCGCCACAAGCTGGCCGACGACGGCGGCCCCACCCCGGCCGCCGGCATGCGCATCGCCACCCCCTCCCTGGTCCGGGCCGAGGTCATCGAGTTTCTGACTAAGCTCTACAACCAGAAGGGCTTGGTGGAGCATCCCAAGGCCTATCAGGACAGCATCGTGGCCGAGCGCGACGAGTCCGACCGCTCCCGGGTCAACATCCTGTTGCCGGTGCGGTTGATCGGCCAGTTGCGCCGCACCTTCATCCGCGTCGAGCACAGCTAGGCCCCGCCTGGCGAAAGGAGATAAGCCGTGGCCAAGATCACCAAGATTAGCTCCGTCTACCTGGACGGCCAGCGCCTGCCGGCCAAGGAGGCCAAGCTCAAGTTCGGCGGCAGCAAGCGCGAGGCCGTCAAGGGCATGGCCGACGGCGAGATATTGGGGCACACCGCCTCCGAGACCGCCGCCCCGTCCCTGGAGGTCACCCTGGCCCACACCGACGACATGTCGGTGGCCGACTACCAGGCCATCGAGGACGCCACTCTCACCTGTGTGACCAGCGGCGGCAAGACCTACGTGTTGGGCGAGGCCTATTGCGTGGAAACCGGGGAGCTGAGCAACGGGGACGTGTCCGTGACCTTCGAGGCCCTGCGCTTCACCGAGCAGAAGGGAGCCTAGGGGCCATGGCCGAAGACCGCACCGTGAAAGTGAGGCTCTCCCGCGCGATCAGCGTAGGCGGGACCGTGACCGACGAGCTGACCATGCGGGAGCCCACCCTGGGCCACTACCGCATTTTCGACGCCCTGGGGCTGCGGGCCGACGAGAACGGCCGCTTCGAGCTGACCAACGTCGGCTCCCTGGCCCACACCGCCGTCTGCGAGCTGGCCGGCCTGACCCCGGCCGAGGCCGCCCAGATCCCCCTCGGCGATGTTTTCAAGATCATGGAGGCGGCCCTGGGTTTTTTCGGCGTCTCCCTCCCGACTGGCTTGACGGTGTCGCAGCCCTAGCCGGGGTGTTCGGTTGGGGCCCGGCCGAGCTCTGGGCCCTGACCGCTGGCGACCTGGTGTTTTGGTTGGAGCGGGCAGCGTGGTGGAATGAGCAGCACGGCAACCCAGAATCTTAGCTACGTTCTCAGCCTGGTGGACCGGGCTAGCGCGCCGCTGATGGGTTTCCGCCGCCGCCTGGCCGCCATGCCCAAGGAAACCCGCGACAACCTGCAACAGGCCGGCCAGGGGTTGAAAACTATCGGAGCCACCATCGCGGCCGGGGTGGCGGCCATTTCCGGCGCGTCCATCGTCCAGCGGGCCGACATGGAAACAGCCCTGGGCGAGCTGGCTTCCTTGGGGGTGAAAGACCTCGAAGCCACCCGAAAGGCCGCCATCGACTTCAGCAACCAGTGGTCGGGCATCACCGCTCCAGATTTTGTCCGCTCCGCCTACGCAATTCGTTCCGGCATCAGCACCTTGAGTGATGAGGGTGTGGCCAAGTTCACGGGCCTGGCCGCCCTGACCGCCAAGGCCACCAAGGCCAGCACGGACGTTATGACCAACGTCTTTGCTCAGAGCTATGGCATCTATCGCAAGTTTTACAAAAGCGACGTTGAATTTGGCGAAGCCCTGTCCGGGGGTATCTCCAAGGCGACCGAGATGTACCGGGTTGATGGCAACGTCATCGCCGGGGCCCTGAGCCGCATTGGCAAGACCGCATCGGCCCTGGAGGTCCCCATGGCCGAGCAACTGGCCGTGTTGGGCATCCTGCGCGACACCACCGGTAGCGGTGAAGAGGCCGCCAGTTCCGCCATGGCCATCTGGGAGAATTTAGCCGGGGCCTCCAAGAAGGCCGGCAAACCCTTCGTGGACGCCAGCGGCAAAGCCATGAACATGGCCAGCATCATGGACATGGTGGCCGTGGCCATCAACAAGGCCAAGGACAAGGGCCAGGCCTGGCTCCTGATCGAAGAGGCCTTTGGTGGCAAAGAGGCAGTGCGGGGGATCAAGCTTCTGATTGAAAACCGGGAGCGCTTACGCAAAGAAACCGAAGCCCTGGGGCAGGCCGAACGCCAGGGTAGCGGAGTGGCCCGGACTATGGCCGAGGCCATGAACCAGGGCTTGGGCGAATCTGGTCGGTTGGCCTGGCAGGCCCTAAGTAACGTGGCGGAGGTGATCGGTAAGATTCTGTCTCCCGCCTTGAAGCCCCTGGCGAAGCTTCTCCAGGGGGCAGCCATCGGTCTGCAAAAGCTGATCGACCGACACCCCACCATGACCAAGTACATTCTGGGCGGGGTGGCGGCCCTGGGCGGCCTGACCTTCGCCCTGGGCGCGGCGGCGGTGGCCGTCATGGGATTCAACGCCGCCATGGCCCTGAACCCCGTCACCTGGATCATTGCTGGAATCGTGGTGGCCCTGGGCGGCCTGATCGCCGCTGGCCTGGCCATCTATGCCTTTTGGGACGAAATCAAGGCCTGGTTCGTGGGCATCTGGACCCAATGGGGCGAAACCGTCAGGACCGTGGTTTCCGCCATCGGGGCCGGCCTGGTGATGCTCAGCGGGCCCATTGGCGCCGTGATCGGCCTGGGGCTGCTGCTGGTGTCCAACTGGGAGGCCGTGGGGAAGTTCTTCGCCGACCTGCTGGACAGCATCACGGGCGCATTTAATGCGGCTGTCTCCTGGATCACGGACCAGATCAAGAGTTTGGTGGACATCCTGCCCGAGTTCGTCAAGAAAAAGCTGGGGCTCAAAATGGAAATAGAGCCCCAGTTGACCCGCCCCCCGGCCCTGACCGCCCCCCTGTCCTACGCCGCCCCCACGGCCGCCAGCGTGGCCGCCGGCGCGGCCGGCGCGGCCCAGCGCCCGGCCCAGTCGGAGGTCACGGTCCGCATGGATTTCGCCAACGTGCCCAAGGGCGCGACCCTGACCACCCTGGACCAGCGCGGCAACGCGAACACCAACGTGCTGGCCGGCCTCAACTACGCGCCGGGGCAGTAACCATGGGCCTGGCCGACAACTACCGCAAGGCTTCCTTCCGGGGCGTGGCCTTCAATTGGGGCGACGGTGACGACGAGATCGGCCGCCGCACCGTGACCCACGTCTACCCCCTGCGGGACCTGCCCTTCACGGAAGACCTGGGCCGCAAGGCCGGCTCATTCTCCATGAAGGGCTTCGTGGTGGGGCCGGACTTCATGGCCCAGGCCAAGGCCCTGATTGACGCCTGCAACCTGCCCGGCGCCGGGACCCTGGTCCACCCCCTGCATGGCTCCCTGGAGGTGGTGTGCAAGACCTGCCGCCCCACCTATCGCCGTGGTGCGGTGGGCATGGTGGAGTTCTCCCTGACCTTCGACGAGGAAGGCGAGAACCGCTACCCCGGGGCCGATGACGACTACGCCCAGTTGGCGTCCGAGCGCGCGGTGTCCAGCTTGGGCACCTTCAAGTCTTCGTTTGTCGAGGCGGTCAATCTCTCCGGCCCCTCGCTGCTCACCAGCTCCGTCAGCGCCGGCATCAAAACCGCCCTGACCATGCTGACCAACGCCGTCAGCCTCCTGGCCCTGCCCTCCAAAATCGTGGGCCAGGTCAAGAGCGAGCTGAACGCCATCACGGCCGTGGTGGATTCCGCCCTGGACGGTGGCGCGGCGGCCATCGCGGATCTTTTGGGCGATTCCTCCGAGGCCAGCCTGGGGACCCTGCGGCTGGGCGGCCTGCAGGAGCAGTCCCTGGCCGCCGCCCTGACCATGACCGGCTTCGGCTCGGCCTCGGCCGCCACCTATGGCGGCAGCCTGCAAACCATCAACCCCACCACCGCCACCCGCGCCCGCCAGGCCAGCAACCAAACCTCCCTGACCGACCTGGTCCGCCGCATCAGCCTGGCCCAGGGCATCCAGGCGGCCATGGATATGGAGCTGGACAGCCGCCAACAGGCCCTGGTGGTGCGCGATGCCCTGGTGGAGAAAACCGACGCCCTCATGCTGGACGCCGGGGACAGCGGCGATGACGAGGGCTACGAGGCCCTGCGCCAAATCCAGGCCGACGTGGTGACCGCCATGGAGCAGAAGGCCGGCGCCCTGCCGGAGGTCGGCTCCCGCCTGGTTCCGCCCGGGGTGACGCCGGCCCTGGTCCTGGCCTATCGCCTCTATCAGGACCCGGACCGGGAGTCCGACCTCCTGGCCCGCAACCGCCGCATCTTCCACCCCGGGTTCCTGCCCGGCGGCGAATCCCTGGAGGTTCTGCTTGCCTGACGTCACGCTCCAACTGGGCGGCCAGGCCTACGGCGGCTGGACTTCGGTCGAGGTGTCCACCTCCCTGGGCCAGGTGGCCGGGACTTTCCGCCTGGAGCTGTCGGACCGCTGGCCGGGCCAGCCCCAACACCACCAGATCAACCCCGGCGCGGCCTGTGTCCTGCGCCTGGGCGACCAGGTGGTGATCACCGGCTACGTGGACGAGGTCAGCCCCAGCTACAGCGACAACGCCCACACCATCAGCGTCTCCGGCCGGGACAAGACCTGCGACCTGGTGGATTGCTGCCACGACGGTAAAACGGTGCAGTGGACCAATGCCAGCCTGTTGACCATCGCCAAGGAGCTCTGCGACCCCTTCGGGATCGCAGTGGCCTCGGAGGTGGACCTGGGCAAGACCCTGCCCTCGGTCACCTACGGCCAGGGCGACAAAATCCATGAGTTCCTGGCCAAGCAGTCCAAGCTCTTGGAGGTCTTGCCCATCAGCTATGGCGATGGCCGCCTGGTCTTCACCCGCGCCGGCTCGGCCCGGGCCGCCGGGTCCCTGGTCCTGGGCCGGAACATCAAATCCGGCCGGGGGCAATTCAGCAACGCGGACCGCTACCAGACCTACCAGGTCAAGAGCTCCGCCAGCCAATTGGATTTCAGCCCGCCCAAGCCGGGCGAGGAAGGTTACGAGGCCCTGCTGGACCTGGCCACCACCACCGCCACCCCGGCCGGCCTGGCCCGCGATGGCGGCGTGACCCGCCACCGCCCCCTGGTGATCGTGGCCGAGGGCGCGGGCGACGCCCAGACGGCCGAGCGCCGCGCCGCCTGGGAGGCCGCCAGCCGGGCCGGCAAGAGCCGCCGGGCCTCCTACACCGTCCAGGGCTGGGGCCCCGCCGCCGGCTCCCTGTGGCGGATCAACACCCTGGTTGGGATCGAGGATGCTTATCTGGGCCTGGTGGGTGACTACCTGATCGAAACCGCGACCTATCGCCTCAGTGAATCCGACGGCACCGTGTGCGAGCTGGCCGTGGTCCACCCGGATGCCTACAAGGCCCAGCCGGACACCTCGGCCGCGGCCAGCATCAAGAGCCTGTTTGGTTAGGAGCTCCGATGGACCTTTCCGCCCTGGCCCGCATCCTGAACCCCATCAAACAGCGCCTGGCGCTCATGGTGGGGCGCGGCCTGCTGAAGGCCGTGGCCGAGGATGGCCGCCTGGTGGCCCAGCTGCTGGCCGGGGAAGAGGTGGAGCGCATCCGTCTGGTCCAGCATTTCGGCCTGGCCAGCCGGCCCCAGGCCGGGGCGGAGCTGGTGGTGCTTTTCCCTGGCGGGGAGCGGAGTCTGGGCCTGTGCGTCGCCACCGCCGATGGCCGCTACACCCCCACGGACCTGCCGGAGGGCGCGGTGGCCCTCTATAGCACCGGCGATGGCCTGGCCGCCCTGGAGGACGCCCCGGAGTGGGTGGAGCCCCCGGAGGACGGCTCCCCGGTGCAGGGCCTCTGCCGCCTGGTTTTGCGGCCCGACCGGGTCATAGAGCTGTCCTGCGCCGGCCTGGTCATCAAGGTCAACGGCGCGGAAAGCGCCATCTCCCCGGAGGGCCTGGAGGGCCCCGCCTTCGAGTCCGTGGCCCAGGTGGGGCGCGACGTGGTGGTGATCGACCACGGGGACTCCGCCGGCACCTACACTATTCAGCGCGGGGGCGAGGCATGACCGATATCGCCACCCTGTGGGACAACACCGCCATGCGCGGGGACCTGGCCTTTGACGGCGCCCTGCTGACCGCCGAGGCCGGGCTCTACACCGCCGTCCTGCACAGCCTGTTCACCGACCGCGCCGCCAAAGCCGACGACCTGCTGCCCTGGGGCAGCGCGGACCGCCGGGGCTGGTGGGGCGATGTCCTGGCCCGGGTGGATGGCGACCAGTACGGGTCCCGCCTGTGGCTCCTGAGCCGGGAAAAGCAGACCCCCGAGACCCTGGCCCGGGCCCGCGAATACGCCGAAGAGGCCCTGGCCTGGTTAGTCACCGATGGCTACGCCAGCTCGGTCAGCGTGGCGGCCGAGTGGACCCGGCCCGGGACCCTTGGCATGGTGATCAGCCTCAAGCTGGCCGATGGCCAAACCCAGGCCTTCAGCCTGGCCTACCCCTGGAGCAACTAGGATGGCCTTCACCCGCCCCACCTTGGCCGAGCTGAACGCGCGCGCCCAGGCCGACATCCAAAGCCATTTGCCTGGCGCGGACGTCACCCTGCGGCGCACCAATCTGGGCGTCCTGTCCCGCGCCCACTCCGGCGCGGTGCATGGGCTGTATGGCTATCTGTCCCGCGCGGCCTTGCAGATCCTGCCCGACTCGGCCGAGGCCGAATACCTGGAGCGCCACGCAGGCCTGTGGGGCGTGGCCCGCAAGCCGGCCGCCCAGGCCGCCGGCCTGATCGCGGTGACGGGCGACACCGGGGCCACGGTCCCGGCCGGGGCCGAGTGGCGCCGGGCCGATGACGTCCGCTACCTCAGCACCGCCCCGGTGGTCATCGTGGCCGGCGTGGCCCAGGTTCCGGTGGTGGCCAAGGCCGCTGGGGTGGATGGCAACGCCTCGGCCGCCTCCCCTCTGGCCCTGGTCAACTACCAGGCCGGGGTGTCGGCCGCCGCCAGCGTGGGGGCCGCCGGCATCTCCGGCGGAGCGGACGAAGAGGACGACGCCGCCCTGCTGGGCCGGGTCCTGCTGCGCATCCAGACCCCGCCCGAGGGCGGGGCCGGCCACGACTACGTGACCTGGGCCCTGGCCGTGGCCGGCGTCACCCGGGCTTGGGCCTATCCCGGCCGCATGGGCCTGGGCACCGTGGGGGTCACATTCCTGCTGGACGGCAAGGCCGACACCCCCATCCCCACCGGGGACGAGGTGGCCGCCGTGGCGGAATACATCGCCGCCCGCCGGCCGGTGACGGCCGAGGTCTACGTTTTCGCGCCCGAGCCCCTGGCGGTGGATTTCGATATCCGCCTGACGCCCGACACCGTGGCCGTGCGGGCGGCTGTGGAGGCCGAGCTGGCCGACCTGTTCCTGCGGGAGGCCGAGCCCGAGGGCGGGTTGCTGATCAGCCATATCCGGGAGGCGGTCAGCCTGGCGGTGGGGGAGTACGACCACGTGATCCTGTCCCCCACGGCCGACCTGGTCAGCGGGGCGGGGCAGTTGTTGGTGCCCGGCGTGTTCACCTGGGAGGACTAGATGGCCGACCGCGCCGCCAGCGATTATCAGCAGCTTCTTTTCGCCCTGTTGCCCCAGGGCGCCGTCTGGCCGCGCGACCCGGATTCAACCCTCGGCCAGACCCTGGCGGCCCTGGCCGAGGAAATGGCCCGGGTGGACGCCCGCGCCCTGGATCTGCTGGACGAGGCCGACCCCCGCACCACCTACGAGCTGTTGCCCGACTGGGAGCAGACCTGCGGCCTGCCCGACGCCTGCGCCGGCCTGGGGGCCTCGCTCCAGGAGCGGCGCGCCGCGGTGGTGGCCCGGGTCACCCATCGCGGCGGCCAGAGCCCCGCCTACTTCCAGGACCTGGCCGCCTCCCTGGGCTATGCGGCCACGGTCAGCGAGCATCGGCCCTTCCGGGCCGGCCTGGGCCGCTCTGGCGATCCGGTCTATGGGGCGGATTGGGTCTTCGCCTGGCGGGTCACCACCTCCCAGGCCGCGCCCCGGGTGCTGTTCCGGGCCGGGCAGTCGGCCGCCGGGGAGCGGCTGGCCAGTTGGGGCCTGGAGCCCCTGGAGTGCGCCGTCCGGGCCGCCGCCCCGGCCCACACCCACGTTATTTTCTCCTACACCTAGGAGGCGACAATGCATCTAACCGACGGAGCCGGGCACCTGGATCACCAGTTCACGGACGGCAATCCCGTGACCGGGGTCCCGGCCACGGTGGTGGATTCGGCCTGGCTCAACACCCTGCAAAACGAGCTGGCCAATGTGGTCCAGGGCGCGGGCATCGCCCTGGATTCGGAGGATGATGCCCAATTGCTGGCGGCTATCGCGACCCTGACCGGCGGCCCCGGCCAGGCCCTGCCAGACCTCTACCTGCCCGACGACCAGGCCCAGGCCGAGAACGACCGCCAGCGGGGCGCGATCCTATTTCCCGCGGCGGCGGACTCCTGGACCTGGAATTTCATTGACCTCTGGCGCTCCGGGGTGGACTGGCGCTTCAGCCTGGACCTGCTGGCCGGCGCGGCCGACATTGCGGCCATCGACCTGCGGTTGGCCTATCTGCTGGTCCCCGACGGCGCGGCCAACCCCGTGGCCAAGACCCGGCGGGCCAACTCCACCGCCTATGCCCTGGGGGCCCTGGTCATCCCCCGGGGGCCGAGCCTGAACGGCTATTACTACGAGTGCACCACCGCCGGGACCAGCTCCAGCTCCCCGCCCACCTGGGGCACCACCCCGGGCGGCACCACCAACGATGGCGGGGTGGTGTGGACCTGCCGCGCCGGGGGCTTCAAGCCCTTGACCTCCAGCCTGGTCCCGCCCGGCACGGCCTATCAGCGCTACACCCACTATGATCCCGCCCTGGTGATCCCGGCGGCCGAGGCCTCGGCCGGCGATCGCCTGCATGTGGGCATCTGGCGCCAGGGCAGCGTGGACACCAATACCGGCGGCATGTTGTTGACCCGCACCCGGGTGGTCCCGGTGGAGGTGGCCTGATGGCGCAAATACCCGGCGGCTTGACCCTCCTGCGCTCCCAGGAAATCAGCGACACCTCGATTGTGGGCACCAAGGATATTTCCTTGCCCCAGCCGGTGGCTGACCTGGCCAGGACCATCTATTACCCGCAGTGGATCAACGGTGGCGGTTTCCTCGGCTCCAGTCCCTATCTGGGCCATCTCCTTTCGTTCGAGCTGACCGCCCGCGATAACCTGCGGGTGACCAACGCCGGCGATCCCGCCGGCCTCTATCCGTTCGTGTTGAAAATCGAGGAATACGCCGAAAACCTGCGGGCCCGGGTGGCGAGTGGGGCGGTGAGTTTCGGCCCCACGAACCCGACGACCAATCTGGCCATCACCCCAGTCCGGCGGGTGGATAGGGCCGGGGTGTTGCGCCTGTCGGACTATCAAAAATCCTACGACCGGCCAAATTGGGGCCGGTTTCGGCTCTCCGCCGTGAATAACCTGGAGGTCATAACCTACCAATATAACGACTCCACTAGCCCCACCCTGAAATTCCTGGTTTTTGAACGGCCCTAACCCGGGGAGGCTCCCATGCTCTTTGTCGTCGATGGCAATTCTGGCGCGGTGGTCTACCGCACCACCTTATCCACCACCGGCCCGGTGATGCACCCCTGGCCGCCGGAAGAAACCGTCGCCCGCGCGGCCGCCGAAACCGGCCTGGACCCGGCCGACCTGCTCACCTGGACCCCGCCGAACGCGGAAACCGCCCGCGCCCTGGTGGTCCTGCCCCTCGACTCCCTGGTGGCCATCCTGGAAGGCGGCCAGGTGGTGGAGGTGGGGCCCGCCCCGGCCGACCCGGAGTTGTGGCTGCACCTGAGCATCACCGGCGGCGATGGCGACACCCCGCCAGGAGTGTTGAACGATGGCGTGGACGCCCTGGCGGTGGCCGCCGCCCTGCGGGTCGGCCCCGGCGGCTCGGACCCGGTGGTCCCGGTGGACGAGGCCTGGCGGATCACCGTCCGCACCGATACAGGCGCGGTCTACGACGTGGTGCGGGTCGGGCTGGTGGAGGGCCTGGCCAACGTGTCCTACACCACCAGCGGGGCCACGGCGGTCTGTCAGGTGTTGGAGTCCGATTTCCTGCCGCTGGCGGTGGCCGGCTCCACCTACCGGGTGCGCCTGGCCGCCCCGGTGGTCTTCAAGATTTACCGGGAGCTGTAGGAGGGCGACATGGGGGAGTCCTGGGCCATCTGGATTTTTGGGACGCTCATCACGATAGGCCTGTTTGCGATTGGCTACCTGCAAACCCGCAACGCCCAACAGCAGGAGCGCAACGCCCAACAGCAGGAGCGTCGCCTGGCCGCGATCGAGGGCCACCTGGACTCCCTGGGAAAATTCAAAGACGAGGTGCTTAAGGGCTATCTGACCAAGAATGAACACAACTATCACCGCGACGAATGCATAGGCAAGTTCGCCGAAATCTTCCAGCGATTGCATGACCTGGAGGTGAAGTAATGCCCAGCCGCAGCTTTCGCAACAACAACCCCGGCAACCTGCGGGCCAGCTCCTGGACCAGGGGGCTCCCTGGCTATGTGGGCCAGGACGACGCCGGCTTCGCGCGGTTCTCGGATCTGGGCCTGGGCCTCTGCGCCGTAGTGCGGCTCCTGCGGGGCAGCTCCTATCGCGACCTGAGTATCCGGGAAGCCATCGCCCGCTATGCCCCGCCAGTGGAAAACGACACCCATCGTTACCTGGACAACGTTTGCCAGCGCTCCGGCCTCAAGCCGGAGCAAGTGATACGCGACCTGACCCCGGCCCAGCTCTGCGAGCTGGTGGCCGCCATGACCATCATGGAGGGCTGGAAGGCCTGAACGGAGGTGCCCCGATGCCCAAGGACCCGAGCAACCAGCCCGCCGCCGGCGCGCCGGCGCGCCGTTACACCGGCCGCCAGATCGCGACGGCCATTGGAACCGCCGTGGCCTGCCTGGCCGGCGCGGCCTGGGCCGTCGCGGACGCCATGAACTACACCCTGCCGCCGTGGGCCAAGACCCTGCTTATTACCCTGGGAGGTGGACAGTGAAAAAGTATCTCGTCGGAACGGTCCTCTTGCTGGCCATGATTTCGTCCATGGGGGCCACCTGCGCCGGGACCATGCAAAGCGTGGCCACCGGCCCGGATGGCAAGCCCCTCCTGGACGCGAACGGAGGGCCGGTCATCCTGACCCATGAGGTTGACTACTTCGCCTCGGTGGCCATGAGCAACGAGGCCCAGGCCCGAAATCCGAGGGTGGCCACCCTGATTCTCCAGCCGACGGACCCGAGCAAGCCGGCGGTCCTGGAGAACGCCTCCCTGGTGGCCACCATCCCCTTGGACGCGCATAAGTTGCCCATCAACCCCGACTCCTACGGCAAACAGGTGGGGCAGGCGGCCGAAAAGTTGACCCCGCTGGGCGTGGTGGTGGCGGTGGGCGACACGCTTAAATCCACCGTGCCGGCGGCGGGGACGCGGAACACCAGCATACAGCAATCCAGCACCGGCGATTTGAGCCCGGTATCCGCGCCGGGCGGCAACATGGGAAACCTGGGGGGCACCCTCACCACTCCGGCCCCGGTGATCGTGCCGCCGGTCATCACCGGCGGGGAATAGGCCATGCCATTCAGCGACCCCACCCCCGTCCTGGAAAAGTTCCCTGGCGGCCTGTGGCGGCTGGTGGAGCCCGTTATCTACACCACCCCGGCCGATGACCTGGTGTGGGTCCCGGCGGGCTTCGAGACGGACCTAGCGAGCATCCCGCGCCTGGTCTGGTCAATATTCCCTCGGGACGGCGATTACGCCCCGGCCGCCATCGTGCATGACTATCTCTACCGCTATCACCGCATGGTCGGCCGGGCCGTGGACCGGCCAGAGGCGGACGGGATTTTCCTGGATGGCATGGTTGACCTGGGCATTTGCCTGGCCACCCGGTGGACGCTATATGGGGCGGTCCGGGTGGGGGGCCTGCTGGCCTGGCGGGCGGGGGGCAAGGTAGAGGATTCGCAATAACAGATCAATAATTGAGAACACACAACGGCCGGGCGGCTCCCAGGGGGGGGCTGCCCGGCCGCTTTTTTTGTTGGCGGCGAATCCGCCTAATCCCCCACGCCCTCCCAGGCCCCAACCAGGGCCAGGGCCGAGCGGATGAACGCCTGCATCCCCATGCCGGCCGCCTCGGCCCTGGCCTGGAGGGCGCGGGCCTCGGCCCGGGATAGGGCCAGGGGAATGCTGATTTCGG
>CALERA010000187.1 GCA_937908275.1 uncultured Desulfarculaceae bacterium
GGGGGGGGGGGGGGGGGCACCCCTTCGCCGCAAAAAAAACGGCCCCCCCCACCTCTCCCCCAGCATCGGAAACATCATGGACACCCGCGCGCTGGTTCTTTTGATTCTGGGACACTTGATCACCGACACCACCCAGGGGGGCCTGCCCACCCTGTTGCCCCTGTTGCAGGATTCGCTGGGCCTGACCTACGCGGCCAGCGGGGCGGTGGTGATGGTCATGAACCTGACCTCCTCGGTGATCCAGCCCCTGTTCGGCTACCTCACCGACCGCTTCCAACTGCGCTGGCTGCTGCCGGTGGGCCTGGCCTTGTCGGGGATCGGCTTCGCCCTGCTGGGCCTGGCCCAGAGCTACACCATGGTGCTGGTCACGGTGGTGATCTGCGGGCTGGGGGTGGCCAGCTACCACCCCGAGGCCTTCAAGGCGGTGTTGGGCTCGGCCGGCCAGCGCAAGGTGGTGGCGGTCTCCTGGTTCATGGTGGGCGGCAACCTGGGCATGGGCCTGGGGCCGCTGATGGTGGGGGCCTACCTGGCCCTGTGGGGCCTCAAGGGCACCCTGGCCTACATCGTGCCGGGGGTGGTGATGGCGGCGCTGTTCCTGGCCTCCTGGGGTCGCATGAACCCGGTGGCGCTCAAGGAGGCCCCGGCCCAACCCCCGGTCGAGCCCGCGCCCTGGCGCCAGCGCCTGGGGGCCATCGGCATCCTGATCTTGGCGGTGGTCCTGCGCTCCTGGATCCACAGCGGGGTGATGACCTACGTGCCCTTCTGGTACACCCACGTCCTGGGCGGCGATCCGGTGGAGGTGGGTCCATTGTTGACCACCTTCCTGGTGGCCGGGGTGTTGGGCACCATGGCCGGCGCGCCCCTGGCCGAGCGCATCGGCCCCCGTCGCTTCTTCATCATTTCGGTGCTCCTGACCGCCCCGCTTCTGGTCTGGATGCTCTTCTCGCGCGGCTGGTGGCTCTACGCGGCCATCGCCCTGGTGGGCGGCGTGCTGATCTCCACCTGGTCCACGGTCATCGTCATGGCCCAGCAGATCCTGCCCGGAAGGGCCGGCATGGCCTCGGGTCTGATGGTGGGCTTCGCGGTGGGCTCCGGCGGGGTGGGCGCCACGGTGCTGGGTTGGGTGGCCGATGGTTGGGGCGTGGACGTCGCCCTCTGGGTGGTCGCGGTGATGCCGCTGTTGAGTGGCCTGGCGGCGGCCTTCATCCCCCTCAAGGACAAACCCCTGCGCAGCGGCAAGCTCGCGGCCTGATCCCGCCCCGCCCCCGGGGGTGGGATTTTAGGCTTGCGCGAGACTTTCGTCCGCTATAATATTGTATGACAAATAAACACGGTTCGGAGAGGCGCATGGCTGGCCCGATCAAGTCCGACGCGCATAAGCTGCCGGAGAAGGTGGCCCGGATCCTGGCGGGGGAAATCGGCCAGGGACGCTTTGTCACCGGCAAGCCCCTGCCCCCGGAGTCCGAGCTGGCCGAGCGTTTCGGGGTCAGCCGCACCGTGATCCGCGAGGCCCTGGCCCGGCTGAAATACGACGGGCTGGTGGAGTCGCGGCCCCGGGTGGGGGCCATCGTGGTCCCGGCGGGTCAACGCCGGGCCTTTCGTTTGGACAGCCTGGACCCCAAGAGCGGCCAGGACCTGCGCAACCTCTACGAGCTGCGGGCCCTGGTGGAGAGCGGGGCGGCGGCCCTGGCCGCGGTGCGGCACGGCGCCAAGGACATCGAGCGCATGGAGAAACACCTGGCCAGCATCGACCAGGCCCTGGAAACCGGTCGCCTGGGGGCCTCGCCGGACCTGGCCTTCCACCGCGACCTGGCCACCGCCAGCGGCAACCCGGTGCTGGACGACTTCATGCGCTTCCTGAACACCAAGGTCAGCGGCATGATCCGCATGGCCCGCAGAAAGTCCAACCAGGACCCGGTCCTGGCGGCCATGGTCCAGGACGAGCACCGCGAGATCCTGGAGGCGGTGGGCAGCGGCGACAGCGAGCGCGCCCGGCGCGCGGTCTTGAGTCACATGCAGAAAGGGGCCCTGCGCCAGGGCCTGGAAATCGTCATCCCCGGCGGCCCGCGCGATCTGGGCCGCCACTTGGAACCCTAAACAACAGGAGAGATAGCGGTGAGCGGCAAGGCGGCTCAACCCAAGCCGGCCCAAAAGGGCGAGAGCAAGGTCAGCTTTTTCCCGGCCTGGTGCAAGCGCTGTGGAAACTGCGTGGCCTTCTGCCCCCGGGGCGCGTTGAAACGCGACCAGTGGGGCTATCCGGTGCTGGCCGATTCCGACCGGTGCACCAGTTGCGGGCTCTGCGAGATGCTCTGCCCGGACTTCGCGCTCAGCGTGGGCGAGGGCGGCCTCAAGCCGGCCGGGGCGGGAGCGCCCCGGGGCTCGCGGGTGGCCCCCATCACCAGCCCGGAGCGCCTGGCCCCGGAGCCCAACGGCGGCGAGGAGGACGGCAATGGCTAAGCCCCGCGCCCAACTCCTGCAAGGCAACGAGGCCATCGCCCTGGGGGCCCTGGCCGCCGGCTGCAACTTCTTCGCCGGCTATCCCATCACCCCGGCCAGCGAGATCACCGAGCGCATGAGCCGCGAGATGCCGGCCCGGGGATATCCCTTCATCCAGATGGAGGACGAGATCGCCTCCATCGGCTGCTGCATCGGCGGCAGCCTGGCCGGCAAGAAGGTCATGACCGCCACCAGCGGCCCGGGCTTCTCCCTGATGCAGGAGAACCTGGGCTACGCCTGCATCGCCGAGGTGCCCCTGGTGGTGGTCAACGTGATGCGCGGCGGCCCCAGCACCGGGCTGCCCACCAACGTGGCCCAGGGCGACGTGCAGCAGGCCCGCTGGGGCACCCACGGCGACCACCCGGCCATCGTGCTCTGCCCGGCCACCGTGGCCCAATGCTACGAGCTGACCATCACCGCCTTCAACTGGGCCGAGCGCTTCCGCACCCCGGTGGTGCTGCTGAGCGACGAGGTCGTGGCCCACATGCGCGAGAAGGTGATCCTGCCCGAGGCCCACGAGGTGGAGGTCATCGACCGCCGCCAGCCCAGCGTGCCCCCGGACTGGTACGTGCCCTACAAGACCGACGGCAGCCTGATCCCGCAACTGGCCAACCTGGGCGAGGGCTACCGCTATCACGTCACCGGCCTGGTGCACGACGAGCGCGGCTTCCCCACCCGGCGGGCCGACGAGGTGGAGCCCTTCTACAATCGGCTCTTCGGCAAGATCAGCCGCCATTTCGCCGACCTGGAGCTGGTCAAGGCCCACCAGATGGATGACGCCGAGATGGTGATCATCGCCTACGGCTGCACCGCCCGGGCCGCGGCCGCGGCGGTGCGCATCGGCCGCGAGCGGGGCCTGAAGGTGGGCCTGCTCCAGTTGATGAGCATCTGGCCCTTCCCCCGCCGCCAGGTGGAGGAGGCCCTGACCGGCAAGCGCCTGGCCCTGGTGCCGGAGTTGAACATGGGTCAGATCAGCCGCGAGGTGAAACGGGTCAACGACGGGCGCACCCAGGTGCTCCGCCATGGCAAGATGGACGGCTCCATGATCACCCCCGACGAGATCCTGGGCCGCCTGCGGGAGGCTAAGTGATGCCACCGGTGCATAGAAGCGTGGTCTACGACTGGCTGCGCCACGACAAGAAATTCCCCCACGTTTGGTGCCCCGGCTGCGGTTTGGGCATCCTCTTGGGCTCCCTGCTGCGCTCCCTGGTGGAAAGCGGGCTGGACAAGAACCAGGTGGTGCTGGTCAGCGGCATCGGCTGCTCCGGCCGCCTGCCGGTCTATGTGGACGTCAACAGCGTCCACACCACCCATGGCCGGGCCTTGACCTTCGCCACCGGCATCAAGCTGGCCAAGCCCGAGCTGACCGTGATCACGGTGATGGGCGACGGCGACGCCACCGCCATCGGCGGCAACCACCTGATCCACGCCGCCCGCCGCAACCTGGACATCACCGCCATCATCGTCAACAACCAGACCTACGGCATGACCGGCGGCCAGTACAGCCCCACCACCCCCCTGGGGGCCAAGGCCACCACCGCGCCCTATGGCCACATCGAGCCCAGCTTCGACATCAGCGCCCTCTCGGCCACCGCCGGGGCCTCCTTCGTGGCCCGTTCCACGGTCTACCACATCACCCAGCTGGACCAGCTCCTGGGCCAGGCCATCGCCAAGCCCGGCTTCGGGGTGGTGGAGGTCCTGAGCCCCTGCCACACCAACTTCGGCCGCCAGAACCGGCTGGGCTCCCAGGTGGACATGATGAAGGAGTTCAAGCGCAAGGGCATGCGGGTGGAGCGCTGGCGCGAGCTGCCCGAGGGCAAGCGGGCCGAGAACATCCCCCTGGGGGTCCTGGTGGACCGCGACCTGCCGGTCTTCGGCCAGTCCTACCAGCGGATCTGCGACACCGCCGGCAAGCGGGGGGAGGCGGGCAAATGAGCCAGAAGCAAGCCGACTCCCTGGGCCGGGTGGAGACCCGTCTGGCCGGCAGCGGCGGCCAGGGACTGCTCCTGGCCGGCCTGGTGCTGGCCGAGGCCGCCGGTCTCTATGACGGCCGCGAGGTGGCCATGGTCCAGTCCTACGGCCCCGAGGCCCGGGGCGGGGCAAGCAAGGCCGAGGTCATCATCAGCGACCAGGCCATCGACTACCCCCTCTGCACCCGGGTGGACCTGTTCCTGGCCCTGACCCAGGAGGCGGCCGACGCCTATTGCTGGGACCTGAAGCCCAACGCCTGGATCATCGTGGACTCCGACCTGGTCAGCCATCCCCCCAGCAGCAAGGCCGTGCGCCTGCCCTTCACCGCCGCGGCCCGCGACAAGCTGAAAAAGCCCATGGTGGCCAACGTGGTGGCCCTGGGGGCCATCGCCGAGATCACCGG
>CALERA010000188.1 GCA_937908275.1 uncultured Desulfarculaceae bacterium
CATCCGCGAGGGCCTGTGCCTGGTCAACGCCATGCACATCACCGCCAGCGTCTTCGTCAACGACGACGAGTCCGGCCTGCACCAGGACTACGAGAAGTGGCTGGAGGGCTTGGCCCCCCACGCCCCGGTGGGCCAGTACCAGCACAACAGCACCGGCGAGGACAACGCCGACGCCCACCTGAAGCGCCAGGTCATGGGGCGCGAGGTGGTGGTGGCGGTGAGCGGCGGGCGGTTGGACCTGGGGCCCTGGGAGCAGGTCTTCTACGGCGAGTTCGACGGTGGACGCCGCAAGCGGGTGCTGATCAAGATCATCGGCGAATAGGCCCAAGCCAGGGCTTCCCTTTCGCCGCGATCGGTGCGACAATCGCGGATAATTCAACACGGCGAGGCGATTAACCGATCTCCGGTGCAATGGGGAGGAGCCCAATCATGTCCAGCAAAGTTGTGTGGCTGATGTTGCTGCTGGTCCTGGCCGGCTTTGCCGGCGGCTGCGCCAAGTGGCCGGGAGACTACAATCCCACCGCGGCCGAGGAGCAGCGCCGGATGCACGAGATGGAGTGGAACCTGGAGCCCACCCGCTAGGCGGCGAACGGGCCATGGGGGCGACGGCTCCGCGTCTCCCGGGGCCAATTGGGAGGGCGCGGAACCGTCGCTTGGGGGGGCTGTGGTGAGAAGGGGCCTAGACCGCCTGTTGCAGGGCGTCCTGCTCCACCGCGCTGGCGTTGCGCTCGGACACCCACTCGGCGATCTTCTTGGCCTTGTCGGCGGTGATGAAGGGGTCGCTGGCCTGGGCCACGGCCAGGCTCTTGCCCCAGCGCATCACGAAGCGCTTCTTGGCGTTGGGATCGTTGACGATGATCACGAAGTTGCCGCCAAAGGTCTGGGAGAGTTGGTAAACCAATTCCTGACCGGCCGGCAACGCCTCCATCAGGGCGATAAGCTCCTTCTTTTGCACTGGCATGGGACGAATGACCTTTCCCTGGTGGGTTTGGGTGTCGGGATCTCGGCACCGTCGGCTTGAAAATCTGCCCCGCAAGCGGTCCGCTGTCCCAGCCATTGAAAAAGCGAAACCCATGCCAGACTCGCTTTGGCCCCCCCGCGTCCTCCGCCCCCGGGCGACCCCGGCGATAACTCCGCGCCGGGCATGATAAATCCGCGAGATGCCGTGAAATATACCCGCCGGGGAGCCATTTGCAGGCTGCAAGCCGGCCCGCCAGGGCGCGCGGAAAATGCAAGGAGTCCGCTAGGCGGAAAGCGCAGGTTCGGCTTGCCAAATTGGGCCTGATGGCCGATAGTTGGGGCGGCGCGCGCCGACACGGTTGCACCCGCACCCATCCCCGGACAATGGAGAGGTTCCATGGCCGATATACAGGGCGATCTGGACAAGCTTTGCGTCAACACCATCCGCATGTTGGCGGTGGACATGGTGGAGGCGGCCAACTCCGGCCACCCCGGCATGCCCCTGGGCGCGGCCACCATGGCCTACGTGCTCTGGGACCGCTACCTGAAGCACAATCCGGCCAACCCCAAGTGGGCCGACCGCGACCGCTTCATCCTCTCCGCCGGCCATGGCTCGGCCCTGCTCTATTCCCTGCTGCACCTGACCGGCTACGACCTGACCCTGAATGATCTCAAGGCCTTCCGCCAGTGGGAGTCCAAGACCGCCGGCCATCCGGAATACGGCCTCTGCCCGGGCGTGGAGGCCACCACCGGCCCCCTGGGCCAGGGCTTCGCCATGGGCGTGGGCATGGCCGCGGCCGAGAAACACCTGGCCGGCCGCCTCAACCGCCCCGGCCAGACCATCGTGGACCACTACACCTACGCCATCGTCAGCGACGGCGACCTGATGGAGGGCGTGGCCTCCGAGGCCGCCAGCCTGGCCGGCACCCTGGGCCTGGGCAAGCTGATCTACCTGTATGACGACAACAAGATCTCCATCGAGGGCGGCACCGACCTGGCCTTCACCGAGGACGTGGGCGGCCGCTTCGAGGCCTATGGCTGGCAGGTGCTCCGGGTGGACGAGGGCGACCAGGTGGAGGCCATCATGACCGCCATCGACGCCGCCCGGGCCGAGACCGCCCGCCCCAGCCTGGTCATGGTCCGCACCCACATCGGCTGCGGCAGCCCCAAGCAGGACAGCGCC
>CALERA010000189.1 GCA_937908275.1 uncultured Desulfarculaceae bacterium
AAGGGTTCCCCCACACCCCCTCCTAAAAGGCCGCGATGATTAATTGCCGCGCTCCCTACCGCATTGGGCGGGGAATCAAAGGCGCGCGTAGTGTTTCCCAGGGCGCTGCTCCACCAGCTCGGCCATCTCCAGGCTGATCAGCAGGGCCGTCACCTCCTGGGGCAGGAGCCCGCTCTGGCGGGCCAGCACGTCAACGTGAACCGGCTCGTGACCCATCAGGTCCAGCAGGGTCCGGGCCGGGTCGGGCAGGTCCAGGTTCTCCGGCGGGCCGGCCAGGGGCCGCTCCTCCGCCGGGGGCAGGCCTCCGGGGGCCAGGAGGTCGGCGGCGCTGGTAAGCAGCCGCGCCCCCTGGCGCAAAAGCTGGTGGCAGCCCTGGCTGGTGGGCGAGCCCACCGGCCCCGGCACCGCCAGCACCTCCCGGCCCTGGTCCAGGGCGTGGCGGGCGGTGATCAGGGCGCCGCTCTTCAGGCCGGCCTCCACCACCACCACCGCGCGCGACAGCCCGCTGATGACCCGGTTGCGGGCCGGGAAATTGCCGGCCAGGGGGGCCGTCCCCAGGGGGAACTCGCTCACCACCGCCCCCCGCCGGGCCATCTCCGCCACCAGGCCCTTGTTCTCCGGCGGGTAGGTCACGTCCAGGCCGCAGCCCAGGACCCCGACAGTGTGCCCCCCGGCGGCCAGGGCCGCCTGGTGGGCCACGGTGTCCACCCCCCGGGCCAGGCCGGAGATCACGCTGATCTTGGCCAGGGCCAGGTCCCGGGCCAGGTCCGCGCTGACCCGGCCGCCGTAGGAAGTCATGTTGCGCGAGCCCACCAGGGCCACCCCGCCGGGGTGGCAGCCATGGAGGTCGCCGCGCGCGAATATCAGGGGCGGCGGGGCGTAGACCGCCTTCAACAGCGGCGGATACTCCGGGTCGTCCCAGGTCAGGGCCTTGGCCCCCAGGGCCGTCAGCCCGGCCAGCTCCGCCTCCGGGTCCCGCGCCCAATCCCGCTGGTGCACCCGGCGGGCCAGGTCCTGGCGCAGGCCCAGGGCGGTCAGGGCCGCGAGGGGCGCGCCCAGGGCCGGCCCCGGCGCGCCATAGGCCCGCAGGATCCGGGCGAAGGTCAGGCTGCCCACCCCGGGGATCAGACGCAACCCCAGCCAATCCAGGATGTCCGGCGGATGTTGGTGTTGCCTGTCCCCCATAGGCTCCAGAAGCTAACCAGCATATTTCCCAACGTCAAGCCAAAGTTGGCCCACCCCGGCCCCGCCGGGGCGGGCCAGGGGGGATAAATGCCCAGGGCCGCTGGGATTATGTCCCCGCGAACCCCACCCGCGCCCACCCCACCCGTCCGGGGGAGATTGCCCCTTGTTCCGGCCGGGGACGGCCTCTACAATGGCCCCAGGCCCTTTTGCGGCCCCTTGGCCACCCCTCGCCACTGGCCCCGCCGCGCCCTCGGCCCCGGGGCCCGGGAGCAGCCCATGCCACGCCTCTGGTCCCGCGCCTGCCTGATCGCCCTGATCCTGGCCTTCTCCGCCCCCGCCTGGGCCCTGGAGCTCAGCGCCGACGTGGTGCGCCAGGGCAAGGGTCAGGAACAGACCTCCAAGGTCTTCATCAAGGGCGACAAAATCCGCCTGGAGGGGATGCCCAGCCCCGGCGGGGGGCCGGGCTACAACATCCTGCGCACCGACAAGAAGGTGATCTGGCTGGTCCAGCCCGAGCGCAAGACCTATATCGAGCTGCCCCTGGGCCACCTGACCGACATGTCCCAGCAGGCCGCCACCGGGGGCAAGCTGCCCGGCGAGGCCGCCCGCCGCGAGCTGGGCCAGGAGAAGATCGACGGCCGGCCGGCCACCAAGTACGAGGTCATCTATTCGGTTTCCGGCCAGAACTACATGATCCACCAGTGGCTGGACCGCGAGCTGAAACTGCCGCTCAAGACCGCCGGCGCCGACGGCAGTTGGAGCGTGGAGTACCGCAACCTGCGCCTGGCTCCCCAGGCCGAGGCCCTGTTCGAGCTGCCGGCCGACTACCAGGTCATCAGCCTGCCGGCCCTGATCCAGGCCCTGGGCGGCGGCCAGGCCGCCCCCGGCCCGGACCAGCCTCCCGCCCCGGCCCCCAGCGGGCGCTAGGGCCGCGATGCCCCGCCCTGGCATGCGCCGCGCCTGGCCCGGGGTGGTCCTCCTGGCCCTGGCCCTGCTCTGGGCCGCCCCGCCGGCCCGGGCCACCGCGCCGGAGGAGCTGCTGCCCCCGCCCGGGCGCCTGGCCCTGGTGGTGGACTGCTCGGCCGGAGCCGCCCAGGCCTGGCAGGGGACCAACCGCCGCCTGGCGGCCGAGGCCGCCCTGGCCATCGAGCTGAACAGCCTGCCCTTGCGCGCCCAGGCCGGCCTCTGGCTGGCCGGCGGGGGGGGGAGCCAGGCGGCGATCCCCCCCACCAGCGCCCAGGAGTTGAAGGGTCCGGGCCTGGTGCTGCCCGACCTGGGCGGCGCGGCCGACCTGACCCCGGCCCTGGCCGCGGCCGCGGCCTGGCTCAGGGAGGCCGGCCCGGGGGCGATCCTGGTCCTGGCCGGGCCGGAAGCCAGGCTGGACCCGGCCGGGCTGGGCGACCTGGGGCCGGACCGCTTTGTCCACGCCCTGGGCCTGGGGGTCCTGCCGGCCGACGGACCCCTGGAGCGCCTGGCCCGGGAGCACGGCGGCGGCTTTTTCCAGGCCGCCGAGGCCGGCCAGGTCAGCCCCCTGCTGCACCGGGCGGTGCTCCTGGGCCTGTCCCGGGCCAGCCTGCTGGTGCTGACCCACGGGGCCGACAACCAGCCCCGGCCGGTGGTCTACGGCCTGGAGCGCCGCGACCAAATGGCCCTGCGCCGCCAGGGGATCGGCAACCGGCCGGTCCAGGTCCTGCCCGGGGTCTACCAGATCGCGTGGCCGGCCCAACCTGGCCTGGGACCGGGAGTCATTCCGGACAAGGTGTCGACGGCCCCCCAGGGCCTCACCCGCCTCTGGGCCGGGGGCCAGGGGGTCCTGAAGCTGGACTCGCGCGGGGCCCAGGACCAGGCCCTGAACTGGGTGGTCTCGGTCTCCAACCTGGAGACCGGCAAGGTGGAGGCGGCCGAGAAGCGCACCCCCCTGGAGCTGACCCTGCCGGCCGGGTTTTATCGCGTCAAGACCCTGCGCCCGCCCCTGGCCTGGACCGTGGAGCTGGCCGCCGGCCAGACCCGGGAGATCGTCACCGGCCCGCCGGGCAGGCTGACCCTGGGCCTGACCGGCCCCTCCGGCCCCTGGCGGGTGCCCTACCGGGTGGAGGACCTCCTGGGTTTGCGCGAGGTTGGCACCGGCTACACCAACGCCCCCCTGAGCCTGGCCCCGGGCCGCTACCGCCTGGAGGCCCAGACCGCCCCGCCCCAGGTGGTGGAGCTGGAGCTGAAGCCGGGCCAGGAGGTCAGCCAGGCCCTGCCCGTGGTGGGCGGCCTGCTGGTGCGGCGGGACAACGCCGGTAAGAGTCATAGTTACACAGTGTTGGACCTGGAGGGGCGCCCTTTGATGCGCGGAGTGGGCGACCGCCCCCTGCCGGTGCTGCCCGGCCGCTACCAGGTGCGCTTCGCCGGTCCGGCCCCGGCCGTGGCGCTGGAGATCAACCCCGGCCGCCTGACCGCCCTGGACCCGCCGCAATAGCCACAGCGCAGCTGTCGCCCTCTTGAACAATAAATAACTTTCTCGCGCAACCATCAGTCCTCATTAGTTTTTCACGAATAACGTTGATCAAGGCTTCATATTACGCCCTGAACCCTTTAAGACCTCATTGACTTCCGGTAATCCGGTAGGTTAACCTCGCTGTGCGCCCGCAAAAGTCAGCCCGCAGACGTGGGGGGGAGCCGCCCCCCGGAGGAGGAGTCATGGCCCAGGACCTGGGAAGCCGCCCCTGGTACAACGACTGGCCCGAAGGCGTGCCGAAGATGATCGACATCCCCGACATCGGCCTCGGTGACCTGCTGCGCGACACAGCCAAGCAATATCCCGACAACAAGGCCATCATCTTCCTCGACTCGGTCATGAGTTACCGCGAGTTGGACGACTGCGTGGACCGCCTGGCCACGGCCTTCGACCAACTGGGCGTCAAGAAGGGCGACGTGGTGGCCATGATGCTGCCCAACTCGCCCCAGTTCGTCATCACCTTCTACGCCTGCCAGCGCATCGGGGTGACCATCACCGCCATCAACCCCACCTACAAGCCGCTGGAGATCAAGCACCAGCTCAACGACTCCGGGGCCAAGGCCTTCGTGGTGCTGGATTCGGTCTACGCCGCCGCGGGCAAAGTCCTGGACCAGACCAAGGTCAAGCACCTGATCGGCACCAACATCGTCGACCAGGTGAAGATCAGCCCCTTCAAGAAGTTCCTGGGCAAGCTGCTCAAGAAGATCCCCAGCGGCGAGATGCCGGCCAACGCCCTGAAATACACCGACCTGCTCAAGACCGCCCCCAACCTGCCCAAGGTGACCATCAATCCGGCCGAGGACGTGGCGGTGTTGCAGTACACCGGCGGCACCACCGGCACCCCCAAGGGCGGCATGCTCACCGCCCGCAACCTGGTGGCCAACGCCCTGATGGGCCGGGCCTGGATCGGCGGGGCCTTCCCGACCGGCGGCGGCTACGTGGGCGTGCTGCCCCTGTTCCACGTCTTCGCCATGACCTGCGTGATGAACTCGGCGGTGGTCAACGGCTGCTTCCAGTTGCTGTTCCCCAAGCCGCCGGATTCCATGCTGGAATGGGCGGCCCAGCTGGAGAAGTGGGGCCAGGGCACCCAGCTGATGATGCCGGGCGTGGCGGTGTTGTTCAACAAGATCAACAACACCCAGGGCATCGAGAAATACGATCTCAAATCGCTGGTCAAGTGCATGTCCGGCGCGGGACCCCTGCCGCGCGAGGTGCAGCTGACCTTCGAGAAGAAGATCGGCGCCCTGGTGGTGGAGGGCTACGGCCTGACCGAGTCCTCGCCGGTGACCCACGCCAACCCCTTCACCCTCAAGCCGGGGGTGGAGCGGGTGATGGGCTCCATCGGCCTGCCCTTCCCCAACACCGATGTCAAGATCATGGACCTGGAGACCGGCGCCCAGCAGATGCCCTATGGCCCCGAGGGCGTGGGCGAGCTGTGCATCAAGGGACCCCAGGTGATGAAGGGCTACTTCAACAAGCCCGAGGAGAGCGCCCGCACCCTGCGCGACGGCTGGCTCTACACCGGCGACATCGCCTACATGGACGAGCGGGGCTGGACCTTCATCATGGACCGGGCCAAGGACCTGGTTAAGTTCAAGGGTTTCAGCGTGTTCCCCAAGGAGGTCGAGGACTACATGTTCTCCCACCCCGACATCCTGGAGGTGGCGGTGGTGGGCCTGCCCCATCCCAAGGTGGGCGAGATCCTGAAGGCCTTCGTGGTGCTCAAGCCCGAATCCAAGGGCAAGGTGGACGAGCAGGCCATCATCGAGTGGTGCAAGGAGAACATGACCCACTACAAGGTGCCCTCGGTGGTGGAGTTCCGCGAGGAGCTGCCCAAGACCATGGTGGGCAAGGTCCTGCGCCGGGTGCTGAAGGAAGAAGAGCTGAGCAAGGCCAAGCCGGCCTAGGCCGGAAGTTCTCGGCCCAGCGCGTTATAATCCGCGACGGGGGTGGGGCCGACCCGCCCCCGTCGCGTCTTTTCCGGCGGCGCTTTCCCGCCCCTGTCCGTCCGAGGCGGCATGTCACCCCTGGGCCTCTACATCCACCTGCCCTTCTGCGCCGGCCGCTGCCCCTACTGCGACTTCTTCGCCCGGCCCCACGCGCCGGCCCTGGCCCGGCGGCTGGTCCCGGCCCTGGTCCGGCACCTGGAGCGCCTGGCCCCCCAGGCCGGCGGCCGTTTGCTCGACCACGTCTACCTGGGCGGCGGCACCCCCAGCCTGCGCCCGGCGGCGGAGATCGCCGCCCTGCTGGAGGCGGCCCGCTCGCGGATCGGCCTGGCCCCGGACTGCGAGGTCAGCCTGGAGGCCAACCCCGGCGGCCTGAGCCTCGGCAAGCTACAGCGGCTCCGGGCGGCCGGGGTCAACCGCCTGAGCCTGGGGGTGCAGAGCCTGCGCCCGGAAACCCTGGCCCTCCTGGGTCGCCGCCACCGGGCGCGAGACGTGGTCCGGGCGGTAAGCCAGGCCCGGGCGGCGGGTTTCGCCAGCCTCAGCCTGGACTTGATCTACGGCCTGCCCGGCCAGACCCCGGCGCTGGCCGCGGCCGACCTGCGGGCGGCCATCGCCCTGGAGCCGGACCACGTCTCCTATTACGAGCTGACCCTGGCCCCGGAGACCCCGTTCGGCCAGCGCTACGCCAAGGGCCGGCCGCCCCTGCCCGCCGAGGACGCCATCCTGGCCATGGAGGACCAGGCCCTGGAGCTATTGGAGGCGGCCGGGCTAGAGCGCTACGAGGTCAGCAACTTCGCCCGCCCCGGCCGGGCCTGCCGCCACAACCAGGACACCTGGCGCGGGGGGGACTACCTGTCCCTGGGGCCGGGGGCCCACGGCCATCTGGACGGGGTGCGCTGGGCCTATCTGACCGATGTCGCGGCTTATCTGGCGGGGGTGGCCGGCGGCGGAGAGCCCCTGGCCTTCCGCGAGGAGCTCTCCGGCCGCCAGCGCGCCCTGGAGCTGATCATGCTGGGCCTGCGCACCGTGGAGGGCGTGGACCTGGCGGCGGCGGCCCGGGTCTGGCCCGGGGTCCGGAACCCGGAATGGAGCCGGGCCGCGGACCAGTTGGTCCGGCGGGGCTGGGCCAGCCTGGCCGAGGCCCGTCTGCGCCCCACCCCCCTGGGCCTGCGCCTGGCCGACGCGGCCGCCGCCCTTTTCGCCTGAAATCGGCCCCGCTCCAGGCCCCGCGACCCCGGGTTTCCCGCCTAACTGCAAATGGACTTTGACAAACTGGGGTGAATATGCCTTACACTGCTAGGGACGGTCCATCACCGCGCCCGGCGGTCCCTCGACCGCCGCCTGCCCGCCGCTCCCATCCTGGTCCCTGGGGCCGCCCCGCCAGGGATGGGGTTGAGTAAGTTTGTCCCCGCCCGCGAGCCTGGCGACGGTCGCGTCCCGGCGGTCACGGTTGCATGGAGGCCCCTATGCCAGAGGAATTGCAGACCATCATCTTGGAGGCCTTGGACCAGGAAGACCCCAACGTGCTCAAGGCCGCCTGCCTGATGGCCGGCGCGCTGAAACTGCCCCAGGCCGAGCGCGGCCTGCTCAAGGCCCTGGCCCACAAGGCCTGGCCGGTGCGGGCCGAGGCGGCCAAGGGCCTGGGACGACTGGGCTCCAAGGGCGCGGTTCCCTACCTGCGCCGGCTGCTGAAAGCCACCGACGCCGACCTGCGCCAGAAGCTCCTGGCCGCCGCCGCCGACCAGTCCAAGACCACCGCCGATCCCGGGCCGGACGAGCAGCCGGCCGAGGTCAAGCGGGCCGCGGCCGTGGCCCTGAACCAGATCGAGCCCGGCATCACCGAGGAGGCGCTGCTGGCCGCCCTGGGCGCGGACCAGCCGGCCCTGGTCAACGCGGCCATGGTGGGCCTGGCCAACCTGGAGTCCGAGTCCGGCCGGGCGCGCATGGTGGAGTTGCTCAGCCACGCCGAGCCGGCGGTGCGCCGCACCGCCGCCGCCTGCCTGGGCCGCCTGCGCGAGACCACGGCGGTGGAGGGTCTGCTGGCCCTCCTGGACGATGTGGACGCCGAAGTGCGCCGCGAGGCGGTCATCGCCCTGAACCACATCAAGGACCGCCGGGCCCTGGGTCCGCTCTCGGACCGCATGGCCGATGCCGACGCCGAGGTGCGCCGGGTGGCGGCCATCGCCCTGGGCAACACCAAGAGCCGCGAGGAGGGCATGCGCGCCGCCCTGGCCAAGGGCCTGACCGACCGCGAGCCCAAGGTGCGCCTGGCCTGCCTGAGCGCCCTGGCCAACCTGCGGGCGGCCGAGGCCCTGGAGGGCAGCGCGGCCCTGCTGCGCGACACCCATGAGGCGGTGGCCCGCCAGGCCGCGGTCACGGTCCAGGTCCTGGCCTTGGCCAAGGAGCGCCCGGACTACGAGGGCGACTAGGCCTGGAAGTTACGGTAATCGTAGGCTGGGTTGCCGAAAGCTCGCGGACCCCGGGTCTGGTCAGGCGCAATTTAGCCCAAAAACGTGGTGCGTTACGAATAGCCCGCTTCGGCGGGCTATTTGCATGGACATGGCCGCGGTCCTTTAGGGGGGAAGTCCGGCCGTGCCTTGGTTGCCTGCTCCGGCAATAGTGCTGCTGTGCTTTGCGTCCGGCTGCGCCATGGTGCAGCCCGCGCCGCCCTCCTGCGCCATGCCCTTCGTCCATCCCGGACCGATCCACAGCCCCGGCCTGGGGATCGCTCCCTGGTGGCTGGCCGGGGGCCTGCTGCTGGGTTTTTCCGCGGCCTGGCTCTGGCGGCGCTGGCGGCTGGCCCGGGCCCTGGCCCAGCCCGGGGGATTGCTCCTGCCCGGGGAGGTGGGGCGGGTCCGGACCGCCCTGGGCCTGATCGAGGACCTGGTGCTGACCTGGCAGGAGCGGGCGCTGTGGGCGGGGCCGGCCGGACCGGCCCCGGAAAGAGATACGGCCGCCCCCGCCAGCGGAATCCGGGCGAGGGCGGCCGAACCAGACGAAAGGATTTAGGCCAGGCGGCCGGCCACCAACTCGGTGATGTCCATCACCTTGATCTTGCCGACTTTTTCCTTGCGGGCACGGGCGGCGGCCTGGTTCAGGGAGTTCTTGCAGCTGGGGCAGGCGCTGACCAGCAGCTCGGCCCCGGAGGCGATGGCGGCCTTGACCCGCTCGAAGGCGATGTCGCCCCCCAGGGGGTTGTCAAAGGCCTTGACCCCGCCGCCGCCGCCGCAACACTTGGCCAGGGAGCGGTTCTGGGCGAACTCCAGCAGCTCCACCCCGGGCAGACCCTTGATCACGTTGCGGGGCGGCTCGTACATGCCCAGGTGGCGGCCCAGGTCGCAGGGATCGTGGTAGATCACCTTCACCGGCTCGGCCTCGGACTTGAAGCCCAGCTGGCCCTCGGCCATCAGCCGCTCCATCAGGGTCACCACGTGCTCGGGGGTGTAGCCGTCCTTATGCCCGTGGTGGGGATAGACGTCGGCAAAGGTCTTGTGGCAGCCGGCGCAGGTGGTCAGGAGGGTCTCGGCCCCCACCTGCTTGAACTTCTTCAGGTTATCCTCGGCCACCTTGTCAAAGGTGTCCATGTCGCCCACCAGGTAGGCCAGGTAGCCGCAGCAGGACTCCTCGCTGCCCAGGGTGGTGAAGTCGATGCCGGCGGCGGCCAGGATCTTCATCACGCTGGGGATGATCTTCACGTCCTGATAGGAGGCGCTGCAACCCAGGTGCAACAGGGTCCGGGCCTGGGGCTTGGGGGTGAAGTCGGCCGGATAGCTGTCGGTGCGCTTGTCCTTGGCCTGGCTGAAGGGGTTGCCCAGCTCCAGCATGTCGCTCATCAGCTTCTTGAAGATCTCGGGCAGGAAGCCCAGGCGCACCAGGCGCTCGCGGGCGGCCTGCACGATGGCGGCCACGTTGACCTGGGCCGGGCAGGTGTACTTGCAGTTCAGGCACATCATGCACTGGTACAGGCGCTCGGCCATCTCGGGGCTGGGCTCGGCCTTGCCGGTCAGGAGGCTGAAGGCGTAGGTCACCCGGCCCCGGGCGTTCAGGCCCTCCAGGTCGGTCTGGGCGTAGGTGGGGCAGCCCAGGCGGCAGAAGCCGCACTGGATGCAGGCCAGGATCTCGTCGTCCACCCCGCCGAAGCTCTGCACCCCGGCCGCGCCCTCGCGCAGGGGGGTGAAGCCGCTCTCGGCGTAGACGTCGTCGATGGAGCCCCTGAGGCCCAGCTTGCCGGGGTTCAGGATGCCGGCCGGGTCCAGGGCGTCCTTGATGGCCTGCATCACCTCGATGCCCACCGGCCCCAGCTCGCGGTCGATGTAGGGGCTCTTGGCCATGCCCAGGCCGTGCTCGGCGCTCATGGTGCCTTCCATGGCCGCCGTGACCTCCACCAGCTCCCAGGCGATCTTCTTGACCGCCTCCCACTCCTCCTGCTTCTTCACGTCCATGATGAAGGTGGCGTGCAGGTTGCCGTCGCCGATGTGGCCGAAGGTGGCGATGCCAAAGCCGTACTTGTCGCCGATGGCCTGGATCTGGGCGATGGTCTCGGGGATCTTGGTCAGGGGCACCCCGAAGTCCTCCATCAGGGGCACCAGGCGATAGCCGGGCTTCAGGCGGCTCATGGCCGGCACCAGCTTGTGGCGCGCCTCCCAGAGCGGGGCCTTCTCGGCCGGGTCGTCGGTCCAGCGCTTGGCCAGGGCCCCGTGGCGGTCGCAGGCTGCGTTGACCTGGACCACGTAGTCCTCCACCGCCGCGCGGTGGCCGTCCAGCTCCAGCATCAGCATGCAGCCCACGCCCTGGGGCGCCTTCAGGCCGGCGAATTTCTCCAGCACCGCCAGGGAGACGTTGTCCAGGATCTCGCAGGTGGCGATGGGAATCCCGCTGGTCAGCATCTCGGTGACGGTGGCCCCGGCGCTGGGCACGTCCGGGAACTCCAGGCGGGCGCTGATGTTGTATTCGGGCAGGGGCAGGATCTTGAGCGTGGCCTCGGTGATCACCCCCAGGGTGCCCTCGCTGCGGCAGAAGAGCCGGGTCAGGTCGTAGCCGCTGCTGGACTTGGGCGCGCGGGTGCCGGTCTTGAGCACCCGGCCGTCGCTGAGCACCACGGTCAGGCCCATCACGAAGTCCTGGGTGGTGCCGTACTTCACCGCCCGGATGCCGCTGGCGTTGGTGTTGATCATGCCGCCGATGGTGGCGATGGCCGCCGAGCCGGGATCGGGGGGGAAGAAGAACTTCTCCCCGGCCAGGCGGGCGTTCAGGGCCCCGCAGAGCAGGCCCGGCTGCACCCGGACGTAGTGGTCCGGCAGGTTGACCTCCAGCACCTGGTTCATGCGGATCAGGTTCAGGAGCACCCCGCCTTGGGGGCAGAGCACCGCCCCGGTGACGCTGGTGCCGCCGCCCCGGGGGATCACCGGGGTCTTGGTCTCCTGGCAGACCCGCAGCACCGCGGCCACTTCCTCGGTGCTGCTGGCGAAGACCACCATGTCCGGCGGCCCCATGTGCACGCTCATGTCCCGGGCGTAGCCCAGACAATCCACCGGGTTGGTGACCACGTTGCGCTCGCCGACGATCTCGGCCAACCTGGCGCTAAGCTCCATCGTTCTCCCTCCTGCCGGGCCCCCCGGGGGGCCGCCACCAAAAAAACAGGGGAGGGTCGCCCCTCCCCCGCTCACTGGACCGCGCGCCAATAATAATAAACGCCCGCGCGCGGTCCGCCACCCAGTGTCATGCGACGATGATTCCCCGACATGCTTCCCTTTCCGCCCTTGGGCTGGCGGCCGGGATCCTTCCCGCCGCCCCGGGGTCCTGTCATCTGGAACCGGCCATCGCGATCGCCCTGCGATCGCCGCCGCACGACACCGACTCTGGGCAAGATAGAGACGTCACGCTCCCGCCAGGGCCTCAGGCCTGCTCGGCCTCCACCTTGGCGATCTCGGCCTCGACCCAGGCCTGGTAGGCCGCGCCCTGCATCAGGTTCTTCAACTCGGCCTCCAGGTTGGCCGGCTTGATCTTGGCGATCCAGCCCTGGCCATAGCAGTCCTGGTTGATCAGCTCCGGCTCGTCCTCCAGGGCCTCGTTGCCAAGGGCGATCTCGCCGCCGACCACCGCGTAGGTGCGGCCCACCCACTTGCCGCTCTCGATGGAGCCGAAGGGCTTGCCCTGGCTGACCGCGTCGCCCTCGGAGGGCACGTCCACGAAGGTGATCTCCCCGGCCATCTTCTGGGTCAGGTCGGTGGTGCCCATCACCACCAGGCCACCCTCCACCCGGGCCCAGAAGTGGTTGGCGTCGTAGTACAGATCGTCGGGGAACTGGTAACCCTTGACCTCCATCTCGTCTCTCCTTGTGGCGGTTAGGCGGCTGTCACTTGAAAGCTTCCAAGAGCTCCTTGGGCTTGATCCGGTTGAGCTTGAAACCCAGCTCGTCGGGTTTGAAACCCAGGGCCAGGCCCAGTATCTGGGTGAGATACACCACCGGCACCTTGATTTCCAGCTCCAGGCGCTTGGCGATGGCCTTTTGCTGGCCCTCGAACATCACGTTGCAGAAGGGGCAGACCACCGCCATGGCCGTCACCCCGGCCGCGGTCAACTCCCCCAGCTTGCCCCCGGCCATGCGCCCGGCCAGGTCCTCGTCCGCCCCCAGCACCCCGCCGCCGCAGCAGTCCTTGAGCCGGGCGTAGTCCAGGGACTTCGCGCCGCTGACCTCGATCAGCCGGGCCAGGCTCCGGGGGTCCTCGGGATCGTCCAGCCCGCCCATCACCCGGCTGGGCTTCAGAAAATGGCAGCCATAGTGCGGCGCGAAGGTGAACTCGCTCAGCGGCCGGACCACCTTTTGCGCGATGGCCTCCAGGCCGACCTCCTCCAGGAGGAAGCGGGCCAGATGGCGCACCTTGACTCCCGGCTGGTAGGTCAGGCCCAGCGGGCCCAGCTCGGCCTGCACCTCGGCCCGGGCCGCCGGGTCGTGGTCCAGGTGGTGGGCGGCCTCGGTCAGGGTCCCGGCGCAGGCCGAGCAGAGCGGCACCAGGGGCAGGCCGGTGGCCGCGGCCTGGGCCAGGGCCCGGGCGGCCAGGACCAGGGCCGCGCGCTGGTCGCCGGATTTCAGGGGATAGCCGCAACAGCCCAGCTCCGGCAGGTCGACCAGCTTCACCCCCAGGGCCTCGGCCACCTTGCGGGCGCTGACCTCGTAGTTGAGGTTGCGCACCGGCACCGTGCAGCCCAGGAAGACCAGCGCCTCCATCAGGCCCCCTCCCCCGGCGCGGGGCCGGACTCGGGCGCGAGGCCCAGGATGGTCTGAAAGTCCCCGGGAGACTCGCTCACCGGCGGCAGGCCCAACTCGGCCCGCTTGTTGTTCTCGAACTCGGTCACCTCCAACAACCGGCCGTGGGCGGCCAGTTGCTTGGCGATGGCCTTCTGGCTGGGCGGGGCGTAACCCGCCCGGCAGGCCAGGTTGCGGATGGCGGTGACCACCTCCGAGAAGCGCACGTCCTGGGGGCAGACCTCGGCGCAGCCGTGGCAGGCCGAGCAGAGCCAGATCAGGGGCGAGGCCAGCACCTGCTCCCGGTCGCCCAGCAGGGCCAGGCGGATCAGGCGGCGGGGGTCGTACTCCGGCACCAGGGCCCCCACCGGGCAACGGGCCGAACAGGCCGCGCAGGAGAAGCAGGCCTTGAGGCCCTCCCCGCCGGGCTCGGCCGCGATTGCGAACTTCAGGCCGGGATCGCAGTCGTTCAAGCGCATGGCGTCACTCCCCCCTGGCGGCCAGGCGGCCGTGCAGGGCCGTCACCGCGTCCTTGAGGGCCAGGGGCTGGTTGCTGGCCAGGGGCAGGAAGGCCACCGCCTCTGGTGTCAATCCCAGCTCGCGCAGGGTCGCCGCCGCCTCGCCCACCCGCAGGCGGGCGCGCAGGTTGCCGGCCAGGGAGCGGCACATGCCCTCGTGGCAGCCGGCCACCAGCACCCCGGAGGCCCCCAGGGCC
>CALERA010000190.1 GCA_937908275.1 uncultured Desulfarculaceae bacterium
CACCTACGGGAGCGGGCGAGGCTTGTTCATGACCCAGCGCCACCCGACCCGTATATGCCCGTCGCGGCACGCGACCCCGACCCGTATACGCCCAGCCGGGGGCACCCGGCCTAGGGGCCGAGGGTGACCTGGGCGCGGTGCTGGGGATCCAAGACCTGGGCCGCCGTCTGGCGCACTGCCGCCGGGTCGACCTTTTCCAACTGGGCCGGGGTCTTCAGGTAGTTGTCGAAGCCCAAGCCCAAGAGCTCGTCAATGGCCATGGTCATGGCCTGAGCGCCGTAACCTTGCAGCTCGATGGCCTGGCTGCCCAACAGGTAGTTGCGGGCCCGGTCCACCTCCTCCGGGGTGGGGGCTTGCTGGCGGGCCAGCTCGAGCTGGGAATCCAGCCCGGCCAGGGCCGGGGCGGCCTTGCCCGGTCCCACCCCCAGGTAGGCCCCGAAGACCCCCACCTGCCAGGCGTCGGTGTAGAAGGGCTGCACCGCGTAGGCCAGGGACTGCTGATCGCGCAGGACGATGAACAAGCGCCCGCCCTGACCGCCCAGGATGGCCTCCAACACCTGCAAGGGGAAACGGCGGGGGTCGTTGGCCGAGGGGGCCTGGAAGGCCACCAGGACCTGGGTCTGTTGGGCCTGGGGGTCGTCGATCTTGGCCACCCGGGGGCTGGCGATGGCCTGGGGCGGAGCCGGGGCGGGCATCCGGACCTGGCCCTGCACCCCGGCCAGGAGCTTCTCCACCTCGGCCGCCACCGCCTCGGGCTCCACGTCGCCCACCACGCTGAGCACCAACCCGCCCGGGCCGCGCAGGCCGGCCTGAACCGCCCGGAGCTGCTCCGGTCCCAGCTTGGCCAGGGTCTCGGGGCTGCCCAGGGGGTCCAGGGCGTAGGGATGGTGGCCATAGAGCTCCTGGCGCAGGGCCTTGAAGGCCCGGACGGTGGGCTGGTCCTGCTGGGCGCGCAGGATGGCCAACTGCTCGGCCTTGGCCCGCTCCACCTGGTCGGCCGGGAAATCGGCCCCCAGCCAGACCGCGGCCATCAGCTCCAGGCCCCGCCGCCAGTCCTGGGCCAGGAAGGAGCCGGAGAGCCCGGCGCTGGACTTGCCGGCAAAGCCGCGCAGGCTGGCGGCCCGGTCCTCCAGCTCGGTGGTGAGCCGCTCATAGCTGAGCTGGCCCGCGCCCCGGGTCACGGCCCGGGACCAGAGCTGATAGAGGCCGGCGTCGGCCGGGGTCTCGGCCAACTGCCCCCCGGGGGCGACCAGGGTGAAGGTCATCAGGGGCACCGCCCGCTGGGGCTTGACGATCAGGGTCAGGCCATTGGCCAGCCTGGTGCGCAGGGCCTGGCCCTCGGCCAGGGCCGGAGTCGCGGCCGGGGCCGGGGACAGCTGGGCGCTCAGCTCCTGGACCTTGGCCTGGAGCGCGGCCAGGTCCGGGGCGGGCGCGCCCTCGGGCACCTGGATCACCACGCTCATCAGTTCGGGCCGGAAGTTGGCCCGGGCCACGGCCGCCACTTCCGGGGCGGTCACGGCCTTGAAGCGGTCCAGGTACTCGGCCGCCTTCTCGTAACCGCCGCGCAACAGCTCGAAATAGCCCAGCAAGTCAGCCTGGCCCTGCATGGTCTGGCGGCTGCGCACCTGCTCGGCCTGGGCGTTGACCCGGGCCCGGTTCAGCTCCGCCTCGCTGGGCGGCTGGACCGCCAGGCTCAGGGTCTGGGCGATCAACTCCGGCCAGGCCTGCTCGGTCTGGCCGGGCGAAAGCTTGGCGTCCACCTCGAACAGGCCCAGACCGGCCGGGGTGTAGCAATCCACCCCCACCCCGTCCACCAGGCCCTTCTCTTCCTTGACCACGCGATAGAGCCGGCTGGTGCGGCCGCCGCCGGCCACCTCGGCGGCCACATCCAGGGGATAGACCTCCTGGCTGGGCAGGCCGGGGATGCGCCAGCTCACCACCAGGGCGGCCTGCTTGACCTTTTCGCGCATCACGCTCAGGCGCGGCCCCGGGGACAGGCTCACCGGCGGCAGGCTGAACTCCGGCGCGGGCTGGGACGAGAGCGGGGCGAAGACCTTGGCCAGTTGGGGCAGCAGCTTGGCGCTGTCGAAATCGCCCACCGCCACCACCGCCATGTTGGGGGCGCGGTACCAGCGGGCGCGATAGGCCAGGATGTCGGCCCGGGAGATGGCCCGCACCGAGGCCTCGGTGCCGATCACCGGCCGGCCGTAGGGGTGGTCGCCAAAGGCCAGGGCCATGACCTCCTGGCCGCGGCGGCGGTCGGGGCTGTCCAGGCCCATGCGCAGCTCCTCGATCACCACTTCTTTTTCGCGGGCCAGCTCCTGGGGGTCGAAGCTGGCGTTGACCACCGCGTCGGCCAACAGGCGCAGGGCCTCGTCCGCGTAGCGGCTGGCCACGGTGACGTGGTAGTTGGTGTGGTCCAGGGTGGTGTAAGCGTTCACGTCCCCGCCCAGGGCCTCGATCCGCCGGGCCATGCTGCCCACCGGCTGGGTGGGGGTGCCCTTGAAGATCATGTGCTCGATCAGGTGGGTGATGCCGTACTCCCGGGGCCGCTCATAGGCCGAGCCGGCCTTGACCCAGACCTGGAAGGAGACCACCGGGGCCTCGTGGTTCTCGCTGGTGATGATGGCCAGGCCGTTGGCCAGGCGGTGGCGCTGGGGCGCGGCCTGGGCCAGG
>CALERA010000191.1 GCA_937908275.1 uncultured Desulfarculaceae bacterium
GAGGCGGTCCCGGGCTAAGGCGCGGGGGGCGGCTCGTGGGGGGAGGGGAGAAGACGGGCCTTGGTGGGCCGCGCGATGGGTGGGGAGGCCATGCGGAGAATGAATGCACGGGCGGTGGTAAACCCCGCCCGTCATGATCGCCCCCCGCGCGAGGTCCCTACGGGAGCGCATGAGGCCCGGCCGCACCCCAGCGCCACCCGACCCGTATACGCCCCGCCGGGGGCACCCGGCCCCGACCCGTATACGCCCCGCCGGGGGCACCCGGCCCCGTGTACGCCCCCCGCGTGAGGTCCCTACGGGAGCGCATGAGGCCCGGCCGCACCCCAGCGCCACCCGACCCGTATACGCCCCGCCGGGGGCACCCGGCCCCGACCCGTGTACGCCCAGCCGGGGGCACCCGGCTAGGGGATGGGGCGGAACTTGTCGCGGCCGCTACGGCAGACCGGGCACTCGTCCGGGGGCTGGCCTTCGAAGACATAGCCGCAGACCGAACAGACCTGGTACTCCATGGGGCGCTCGTTGACCAGGGCGTCCAGGGCGTCCTTGTAGAGCTGGGCGTGGCGGGCCTCCACGTCGCGGGAGCGGATGAAGCTCCAGGCCACGTCCTCGCGCCCCAGGTGGAAGGCCTCCTTCACCAGGTCGGGATAGATGTCCTGCTTGGCCTTGAGCTCGCTCTCGAAGGCGCGTTGCAGGTTCTCCTCGGTGGGGCCCACCACGCCTTCCAGGAATTTCAGGTATTCATCGGCGTGGACCTTTTCGGCCATGGCCACCGCCCGGAACAGGCGGGCCACCTCGGGATAGCCGTCCTGGTCGGCCCGGCGGGCGAAGGCCAGGTTGCGCACGTGGGCGCTGGCCTCGCCGGCGAAGGCCTCGCGCAGGCGCCGGTCCAGATCCGGCGGCAGGGGGGCGTAGAGGATGAACTGGTACATGCTGGCCCCGCACTGGGGGCAGGTGTCCGGGGGGTGCTTGCCCTCGTGCAGGTAGCCGCAGACGGTGCACTTCCACTGCTTTTCCATGGCCGGGTCCCTCCTGGCGCGGGATGCCTCGCACAATCATGGCCCAGGCCGCGGGCCTTGGCAACTGGCCAAAGGGGCTAGGGCAATCCCGGGGGGCGCACCCGCAGTCCGGGGGGCAGCATCCGGCCCGGGGCCTCGGGCCAGCGTCCGGCCGCCCGCTTCAGGCGGGAGCAGTCCGGGCAGATCTGCTGGCCGGCGGCCGAGATGGGGGCGTGGCTGGCGTCCAGGCGGCCCTCCACCCGCTGCAGATAGGCCTGGGGGGCGTAGTAGCGGCCGCAGGTGGAGCAGGGCACCAGGTCCAGCTTGGCGAAGACCGCCCCGGCCAGGGCCAGGCGGCGGGTGGCCCCCTGGTCCAGCACCTGCAAGGCCCCGGTGGGGCAGGCGTTGGCGCAGGAGCCGCAGCCGATGCACTCCGCGCCCGGCCCGGTCAGGTCCAGGAAGGCCAGGCGGTCGGCGGCGGTGGGGCTCAGGGAGAGCACCCCCACCCCGGCCTCGGCGCAGGCGGTCTGGCAGAGGCCGCAGCCGATGCACAGGTCGCAGCGCAGGCAGCGCCGGGCCTCGCGCAAGGCCCCCACCAGGGGCAGGGGCAACTCCACCTGGTCGAAGTCGTGCCGGCGCTGGCCGGCCGGACGCTGGGGGATGTTGGCCCGGCCCAGGTTGGCCTTGTCCTGGGCGGAAAGGGTCAGGGGCTCCACCCGCTGCCGGGGCCGGGGGCGCTCCACCGCCGCCACCGGGTCCTGGCCGCGCAGGAAGGCGTCCAGGCCCTGGGCCGCGCGCTTGCCGGCGGCCACCGCCTCCACCACGGTGCGCGGCCCGGTCACCGCGTCGCCGCCGGCGAAGAGCCAGGGCGCCACGGTCTGGCCGGAGACGGGATGGGTCTTGAGGGTGCGTCCGGCCAGGCTGGCCTCGCCGGCCAGGTCGCCCAGACAGGCCAGATCCGGCTGCTGGCCGATGGCGGCGATGACCGCCCCGGCCTCGATGACGAAATCGCTGCCCTCCACCGGCACCGGCCGCCGCCGGCCGCTGTCGTCGGGCGGTCCCAGCTGGGCCTTGAGGCAGCGCAGTCCGCTGACCTGGCCGTCCGTCCCCTCCACCGCGATGGGCACGGTGAGGAAGCGCATCAGCACCCCCTCGGCCTGGGCCTCGCGCACCTCCTCGTCGTGGGCCGGCATCTCCTCGCGGGTGCGGCGATAGGCCAGGGTGACTTCCTTGACCCCCAGGCGCAGGCAGGTGCGGGCCGCGTCCATGGCCGCGTTGCCGCCGCCCACCACCACCACCTTTTCGGCCGGGGTGCGGCGGTCGCCCTGGGACACCGCGCGCAGGAAGCTCACCGCGTCCAGGACCTGGGGGTGCTCGGTCTCGCCGGGGATGCCCAGCAGATAGCCCCGCATGGCCCCGATGCCCAGGAAGATGGCGTCGAAGCCCTGGTCGCGCAGGTCCTGCAGGCTGAAATCGCGCCCCAGGGCCTGGTGGTTCTCGATCTTGACCCCGATGGCGGCGATGCCGGCCACGTCGGCGGCGATGACCTCGCGCGGCAGGCGATAGGCCGGGATGCCCATGAAGGTGGTGCCGCCCACCTGCTCCTGGGCCTCGAAGATGGTCACCGCGTGGCCCTTCAGGGCCGCGAACCAGGCGCAGGCCAGGCCGGCCGGGCCGGCCCCGATCACCGCCACCCGCTTGCCGCTGGGCGGGGCGACATCGGGCCTGGGATAGCCCCCGGCGGCCAGGGCCCCGGCCGCGGCCACCGCCTTCATCACCCGGATGGCGATGGGCTGGTCCAGCTCGCCGCGCAGGCAGCCGCGTTCACAGGGGGCCGGGCAGACCAGGCCGCAGATGAAGGGCAGGGGGTTGTCCTGGCGGATCACCGCCACCGCCTCGGCGTGGCGGCCATGGCCCACCAGGGCCAGGAAGCTGGGGATGTCGATGCCGGCCGGGCAGGCGCCCTGGCAGGGCGAGAGATGGGGGCAGTCGGCGTCGTAGGCCGGGCAGCCCTCGCCGGCCAAGTGGGCCTCCCAGGCCGGGCCGAAGTGGGTCAGGGAGCTGAGCAGGGGCCAGGCCGCCGGCGCGTCCAGGCTGCGCAGGCGCTTGCCCAGGGCCAGGAGCTGCTCCAGGTAGCCCGGCTTGCCCCGGCGCTGGCCGATCTCGATCACCAGGCGCAGGGCGTGCTGCGAAAGCTGCCGCGCCGGGCCGGCCGGCATGCTGGCGTCCTCCGGGGCGCGCAGCTGGCGGGTCAGGGCCCGGCGGGTCAGGTCCACCACGCAGGCCTCGGAGCCCAGGCGGGTGACGGTGGCCAGGCCGGGGTGGACCCCGGCGGCCATCAGCTCCTCCGGGGCCAGGGGCGTGGCGCTGGTCTGGGGCGAGAGGAACCCGCCCAGGCCGCCGTCCAGGGCCAGGCCCAGGAAGCCGCCCGGGGGGGCCTGGCCTTCCACCAGGCCCAGGGCCTCGCTCAAAGGCGCGCCCAGGGCCAGCTCCACCAGCCGGGGCGCGGCGGCCGGGGCCACCACGGTGATCAATCGGGTGCCGGCCTGGTCGCCCCGGCCCAGGGCGCGATAGGCCTCGGCCCCCAGGCGGAAGACCAGGGCCACCTGGTACCAGGTCTGGAGGTCGTGGACCAGGCTGGGGGAGTCCACCGCCACCGGCGTCGGCGCGGCGTTGGGTCCCGCCTCGGGCAGGAACTCCAGCTCCAGGCTGGGGGTGGCGGGGCCCAGGGGAGCCGCCGCCTGGAACTGGGCCAGGGCCGCCTGCAGGAAGGCCTGTTGCGCGAAGGACTGGCGTCCGGAGACCATGCGCACCCGGGTCGCGCCCAGGGCCAGGCCGGCGATGGCCAGAGCCTCCACCAGGCCGAAGGGATCGCCGGAGAGCAGGGCGGCCGGGGCCTGGTCCAGGGGATCGGGGCAGCGGAAGTCCACCAGCAGCACCGGGGACTCGTCGACCTGGGTCAGGCGCCACCAGTCCTGGAAGACCGGGCCAAAGGAGCCGCGTCCCCGGCGCAGGCCGGCGGCGCGCAGGGTCAGGATGATCTCCTGGGGGGACATCCCGGCCGCCCGGCGCAGCCCGGCCAGGCCGCCGGCGGCCAGGTGGGATTCCAACACCGGGGAATGGGCGGGACCGCAGGCGGCGAGCAGGCCGTGGGCGGGGGCGACGGCGCTCATGATCGCCTCAGCGCTGGCCGGGGCCGCTGGGCTCGGCGGCCACCGCCAGGGCGAAGCGCAGCCGGCGGTCGTCGGGCAGGCGATCGGCGGAGCCGAAGCTCAGGCACTGGGTCAGGCAACGGGTGACGCAGGCCGGCTTGAGGCCCTGGTCCAGGCGGTCCTTGCAGTAGTCGCACTTGACCGCCTTGTTGGACTCCGGGTCCCACTGGCAGGCCCCCCAGGGACAGGCCATGATGCAGCTCTTGCAGCCGATGCACAGCGAGGGCTCGATGTAGACGATGCCGTCCTGGGGCCGCTTGATCACCGCCCCGGTGGGGCAGACGTTGAGGCACCAGGGGTCCTCGCAGTGGAAGCAGGGCATGAAGACCTGGCGGATGTGGGGGATGCCGGCCCGGTCGCTGGGACCCACGCTCAGGTTGCGGCAGAGGCTGGCCCCCGGGCCCAGGCCCTTGTTGGATTTGCAGGACACCTCGCAGGACAGGCAGCCGATGCACTTGTCCGCGTCCTGCATCAAATAGTATTTGCTCATGCGCGATCTCCCAGCCCCAGCGGCCTGGGGCCATCCGATCCATCAACCAACCAGGGGGACTCCCCCGCCGGGGTCATAGTCCAGTCCGGGCCACCCGCACCACGCACTCGGTGAGGTTCAGGCCGCCGCCGGCCGGGTCGTAGGCGTGCAGCAACCCGGTTTGCAGGCGATGGTCGGCCATGCCCTTGGCGTAGGCCCGGGTCTGCCAGGGCACGCTGCGCCCGAAGCCGTGGTAGAGGAAGACCGCCTCGGGATGGATCCAGGGGGTGAGGCTGACCCGGCCGGTCTGCCGGGCCTGGTCTGTGGTCACCTCCACCAGGTCGCCGTCGTTGAGCCCCAGGGCCGCCGCCGGCTCGGGATGCATCCAGAGGGTGTTCTCGGGCATCAGCTCCGAGAGCAGGGGGTTGTTCATGGTGTGGGCGTGGTTGTGGAAGGCCGGCCGGCCGAAGACCAGGCGGAACTGGCCCGGGGCCAGCTCGCCGGGTCCCTGATAGGGGGCCAGGCAGGGGGCCAGGCCGGCCGCCTCCAGGGCCGGGCTGTGGAACTCGATCTTGCCAGAGGCGGTCTTGAACTTCAGCCCCTCGGCCCGGTCCCACAGCAGGGGCTTGGCCGCCAGGGAGACCATGCCCCGGCCGCGCAGGGTGTCCAGGTCGATGTCGGTGCCCTCCAGCTGGTAGCGCCAGAGGTCCTCGATGCCGTCGAAGTCGAAGTATTGCCCCGCGCCCAGGCGGCGGGCCAGCTCGCGGAAGATCCACCAGGCCGGGCGGGCGTCGAAGCGCGGCTCGATGGCCTGGTCGCGGATGACCACCTCGGGCTTGGGGCCGTTCTTGACCGCCAGGATGTTGGCCCGCTCCAGGTAGGTGGCCTCGGGCAGGATCACGTCGGCCGCCAGCCAGGCGGTCTCGCTGTAGTTGACGTCGATGGCCACCACCAGATCGAGCTTCTCCAGGGCCTTGAGCTGGGCCTGGGGGTCGGGCAGGCTGACCAGGGGGTCGTGGCGATAGGCGATGTAGGCCCCCAGGGGATAGGGCTGGCCGGTCTCCAGGGCGGTGTACATCAGGTGCAGCAGGCCGGCCTCGGCGTCCCAGTGGCGATGGACGCTGCCGACGCCGTCCACCCGGGGGGCCTCGGGGGCCGGGATGCGGTCGCCGAGCTTCTTGAGGCCCTTCTTGCCCACGTCGCCCGGGGCCTTGGCGATGATCATGCCGCCGGGGTGCTCGATGGAGCCCAGCAGGGCGTTGAGGATGTAGGCCGCGCGGGCGGTGTAGAAGGACTGGCCATGCCGGGCGGTCATCCAGCCCGGATGGATCAGGACCCTGGGCGCGGCCGCGGCCAGGTCGCGCACCAGGCCCTCGATCTCCACCACCGGCACCCCGGTCTGCGCGGAGGCCCACTGCGGGGTGCAGCCCTCCACCGCCTGGCGCAGCTCCTCCAGGCCGGAGCACCAGCGGTTCACGAAGTCGGCGTCGTAGAGGTTGTCCTTGAGCACCAGGTTCACGCAGGCCAGGAGCAGGGCGTAGTCGGTGTTGGGCCGGATGCGCAGGAAGCGGGTGGCCTTGCTGGCGGTGACCGTGGCCCGCACGTCCACGTAGGTGCAGCCCGCGCCCTTGCCCAGGGCCTCCACGAACTGCTTGGCCTCTTTCACCTGCAACGACTCCAGCAGGTTGCGCCCCACCAGGAGGATGTGCCTGGCGTTCTTGATGTCGTAGGAGAAGCCGCCGCGCCCCCAGCCAAAGAGCGTCCGGGCGGCGTGGTGCACGTTGCGGGCGCAGGTGCAGTCGTGGTTGAAGTAGTTGGGCGAGCCCAGGGCCTTGACGAAGCTCTTGGTCAGGTCGGTGAAGGGACCGCCGCGGTCCGACAGGGCCACGCCCTGGCCGCCCAGGCGGGTGATCACGTCCTGCAGCCTGCCGGCCACGTAGTCCAGGGCCTCGCTCCAGGAGGCGCGCCGCCACTGGCCCGAGCCCCGGGGGCCGGTGCGGATCAGGGGCTGCTGGGGGCGCTCGGAGTCGTATTCCATGGCCAGCCCCGCCACGCCCTTGGCGCAGAGGCTGGTGCCCATGGTGGCGTCGTTGGGGTTGCCCTGGACCCAGACCGCCCGCCCATCCTGGACCTCCACCTGGATGGGACAGCGCACCGCGCACATGCCGCAGAGGCTCATCACCTGGCGGCGACGGTGCGGCTGGGTCGGCAAGGCATGGCCGTTACCCGGGGAGGGGTTCATGCACAGTCTCCGTTGAAAAAGGGAATAACCAGGCCCATCTGGCGAGCCGCGTAAGTATATCACGATAAACTGTACTGGCTTCGCAGAATTGGCGACCGGTCGGCGGAAAGGGGGAAAGGCGCGCTTTGGGCGGCGCGCGGAGTCAGGGCCGAAGAGGCGGCCGAGACGAGGTTAGGCCGAGGCCGGCGGGCGGGTCCGGGCCAGGGCGCGGTCCACCTGCTCCAGCAAGGTGTTCACGCGCACCGGCTTCTGCACCACCCCGGCCACCCAGGAGGTCAGGCCCTGGAACTCCAGGGAGGGGCTGCCGGTGGAGACCAGGACCCGGATGCCGTCGTCGATCTGGGTGAGATGGCGCAGGCACTCCAGGCCGTCCATGCGGGGCAGGTTCAGGTCCATCATCACCAGGTCGTAGGGCTGCCCATCCCGCTGGGCGGCGCGGAAAAGCTCCAGGGCCTCCAGGCCGTCGCCGGCCAGGGAGACCCGGTAGCCCGAGCGCTCCAGCAAGATTTTGTAAAGGTCGCTGATCTGGGGATCGTCCTCCACCACAAGCAGGTTGGGAGAAGCGCCGCCCGGACCGGGCGCGGGGAGGGGGGGCTGGTTGGGATCCGAACGGTTGGCCATTTCCTACTCGATCCTCGTGAAGGGGTGAGTTTAGAAGGCCCGTGGAGCGGCGCGCTTCCGGAGAGGAGGGAGCCGGACCATGATAGCTACTATAGCAGAATGCGTGCCACCGGCTTCGGATTAGCCGAGGTCAGGACGATCAACAGCTTAGGACTTTCGGGTGACGCCAGGACGCGGTCGGTGTCCTGCCCGGCATGACTATATGTCTTCCCGCGCGGTACGGGGCGACGCTCCGGTGGGATCGGCGCGGGGCCAAAGGCGCGCCAAAGACCACGACCCGGCCGGCGGAGGGGCCGGCCGGGTCGCGGGCGGAGAGCGGAAAAAACCGGGGCCTAGAGCGGCGGCCGGCCGGCGGCCAGGTTGCGCGCGGACTCGGCCAGGGGGTCCAGGGTGGCCGGCGGGTTCTCGTTCAGGGTCCAGCCGATGAGCTCCTGGGCCCGCAGGCGGCGGGCGCAGGCCGAGCAGAGACCCCGGTCCAGGTGCTCGTAGGCGTGGGGGTCCACCCGGTGCTTGAGGGCCTCCAGGTAGGGGCCGGTCACGGTGGGGGCCCCGCAGGACTTGCAGGGGGCCAGGCTCAGGCGTTGGACTTCGCTGCCGGTGATGATGGTGGAGCGGATGTGGTCCTGGTCCTGGATCCGGATCGCCCCGGTGGGGCAGACCTGGAAACAGGCCCCGCAGCCGATGCAGCGGGTGTCGGGCCGGGTGAAGTCGTTGAAGGCCAGGCGGTCGGCCTTGGTCTGCTTCAGGCGCAGGGCCTCGGCCCCCACCTCGCTGCAGACCAACTGGCAGAGGCCGCAGCCGATGCAGAGATCGCAACGCAGGCAGCGGCTGGCCTCGTCGTGGGCCATGGCGTCGCTGAGGCCCAGCTCGATGTGCATGAAGTTGCCCCGGCGGTCGTCCACCTCGCGCTCGGGCATCTCCGGCCGGCGCAGGTTGTTGCGCGCGGCGGGCGGGACCCGCAGGGGGGCCACCACGTCGCGGCCCTGGGGAACGCCCCAGCCCTGGTCCATGGTCTCGCCGGTCAGGTAGGCGTGCATGGCGGCGGCGGCCTGCTTGCCGGAGCGGATGGCCTCCACCACGGTGCGCGGACCCAGGTAGACGTCGCCGCCGGTGAAGACCCCGGCCTCGCGGGTCATCAGGGTGGCCGGGTCGGCGCAGATCAGGCCGCGCTGGGTCTCCACCAGGCTGCCGGCCTCCACGCAGGCCAGGTCGGTGGCCTGGCCGATGGCCAGGATCACGTGGTCGGCCTCCAGGGCCAGGGTGCGCTGGGGGTCGAACAGCGGGCTGAAGCGGCCGCGCTCGTCGAAGACCCGGGAGCAGCGCTGGGCGGTGTAGACGTGGTCGGCCCCGATGCTGACCGGACCCCAGGAGGTGTGGATGGCCACGCCCTCGGCCAGGGCGGTCTCGATCTCGCCGGGGCTGGCCGGCATCTCGCGGCGCTTCTCCAGGCAGGTCATGTCCACCCGGTGGGCGCCCTGACGCAGGGCGGTGAGCGCCACGTCGATGGCCACGTTGCCGCCGCCCACCACCACCACCCGGGGGCCCACCCGCAGGTCCTCGCCGCCGCGCACCTGCTTCAGGAAGTCCAGGCCGCCCAGCACGAAGGGCAGGTCCGCGCCGGCGATGGGGATCATGCGCGAGACCTGGGTGCCCAGGGCCAGGAAGATGGCCTCGTAACCCTGGGCGCGCAGCTCGGCGATGGTCTTGACCTCCACCCCGGTCTGGATCTCCACCCCCAGGCGGGTGACCTGTTGCAGCTCCTGGGCCAACACCTCGCGCGGCAGGCGGTAGGCCGGGATGCCATAGCGCAGCATGCCGCCGGCCTCGGCCTGGGCCTCCAGGATGGTGACGGCGTGACCCCTGAGGGCCAGGTAGTAGGCGCAGGTGAGCCCGGCCGGGCCGGAGCCCACCACCACCACCCGCCTGCCGCTGGCCGGGGCGACCTCGGGCAGGGGATAGGCGCCCTGCTCCTCCAGGGCGTGGCGGGCGGCCACCGCCTTCATGGCCCGGATGGAGATGGGCTGGTCCATCTCCCCGCGCAGGCAGGCGCCCTCGCAGGGGGCCGGGCAGACCAGGCCGCAGGTGTAGGGCAGGGGGTTGTCCTGGTTGATGATTCGCACCGCCTCCTGGTACTCGCCATGGCCGATGCGGGCCAGGAAGCTGGGGATGTCGATGCGGGCCGGGCAGGCGCCGTGGCAGGGCGCGGCCGGCCGGGTCAGGCAGCGGCCCGAGGGGCAGCCCTCGCCCTCCAGGTGCCGCCGCCACTGCTCGTGGAAATAGGTCAGCGAGCTGATCAGGGGCCAGGCCGCGGCCAGGTGTTGGGCCAGCATCTGCTGCCCCAGGTCGGCCAGGTCGTCCAGGTGGTAGGGCTGGCCCTTGCCCACCGTGATCTCGGTGACCAGGCGGGCGGCCCGGGCCAGCATGGCCCGCGCCGGGCGGGGTTCGTTCTCGCTCAACCGCCAGTAACGCTGCAAGGCCCGGCGGGTCAGGTCCACCAGGCAGGCCCCCTCCTCGATGATGGTCAGGGTGCTGGGGGTGGGCGAGACCCCGGCGTCCATCAGCTCCTCCGGGGCCAGGGGGATCTGGGCCGCCGGCGGGATCAGGAAGCCGCCCAGGCCGTCGTCCAGGCACAGGGCCAGGGGCTTGGCCTCGGGGGCCAGGCCGCCGCCCAGGGTCTCCACCACCTGCCAGAGGTCCCCGCCCAGGGGGGCCTCAACCAGGCCCGGGCGCACCAGGGGGCCGCCCAGGGTGAGCAGGCAGGTGCCGGCCTGGTCCTCGTCGCCCAGGGCGCGGTAGCGCGCCGCGCCCAGGGAGAAGACCAGGGTCAGGTGCAGCCAGGTCTCCA
>CALERA010000192.1 GCA_937908275.1 uncultured Desulfarculaceae bacterium
TTCCCCACTGCTGCCTCCCGTAGGAGTCTGGGCCGTGTTCCAGTCCCAGTGTGGCTGATCATCCTCTCAGATCAGCTACCCATCGCGGCCTTGGTGAGCCGTTACCTCACCAACAAGCTAATGGGACGCGGTCTCATCTTCAGGCATGAGCTTACATGTAGAGGCCCACTTTTACCCCAGTGCCCGTGGACACCGTGGTCTTATCCGGTATTAGCGCCCCTTTCGGAACGTTATCCCAAACCCAAGGGTAGATTAACCACGCGTTACTCACCCGTGCGCCACTTTACTCGCCTCTGCAAGCAAAGGCTTTCTCGTGCGACTTGCATGTGTTAGGCCTGCCGCCAGCGTTCGTTCTGAGCCAGGATCAAACTCTCCAGTTAAATCGTAGCCGCTCCTCATAAAGAGGCGCGACCTTTGTACAATTGTCGGTGGCTCGCTTTTCGTCGCCCTACTTTCCGCTATTCAGTTTTCAGAGATCGATTCGAGGTATCCGTCATCCTAACACTGTTCCGCTTGTCTGTCAAGACCCGCGGCGCACAAAATCGCGTTAGGGGCGTTTACCTTTCAAAGAATCCGCTGTGGCTTTGGTCTGCCTTCCGGCTTCGCAGCCGGCCCCAGCAGGCCCGCCGCAGCGGCAACACGGCGAAAGATACCTGAAACTTTTCCGCCCGCAAGAGCCAAAATGATTTTTTTGTAGAATTCGCGCGCCAAGCTCGCGCAACCCCACATATGGCATGACTTTTCATCTCGGCCCCCAACATGTGGACCCCCGCCGGGCCGCTAAATCGGAGCTTGTCCCCTTGTGGGGGGATTGCCCGCTTGTAAAGGCCCGAAAAACAAAACCAAGCCCCCCTGGTGGTCTTGGCCAAAAACCGGTGGCCGAGGTTCTGGCGCGCTCTTTCTCACCCCCGCTGGCCGGCCGAACGCGCCCTTATAATAGTGCCGGGGCCTTCTCCGACCGGAGAAGGCCCCACCTTTCCTACCTCGAGGTAGGCATCCCGCTCGTAGCTCGGAAGCCGCTAACCTCCCGCCGGCCCCTACCGCACGAACCCCGCCCGCCTAGCCCAGGCCAAGGCCAGGTCCGCTGGCGGCTTTACTTTAGAATTATCGGGAGTTGGCCGCCAGGCCCGGAAGAACCAGTCAAAATAGCTCTCATAACCTTGTTCCCGCCAGGGGGTGGAGCCCAGGCCCATGCCCGGCTGATCATACTCCGCAGACATGGCCCGCAACTGGTCCTCGGTCAGGCGCTGGTAACGGTCCCGGTGCAGTAGCCCGGGCCCTAGGTAGCGCTTTTGCTTGTGATCTGGCTCGGTTCGCGGATAGCCGAACAGCACCGCGAACAGCGGCAGGCAGGCCTCGGGCGGGAGATCCAGGAGGGCCGCCATTTGCTCGGGTTCGCCCAGGCGCAGGGGCGAGTTGGTCACCATGGAATCCAGGCCCAGGGCCTTGGCCGCCACGATCGCGGTTTGGGCCGCCAAGGAGGCGTCGATGGTCGTGGTCAGCAGCTCGAACAGGCCGGGTTGGTAAGCAGCGAATCCCCGGCGGCGGGCCTCGTCGTTGATGCGGGTGAAATCTGACAGAAAAACCAGGGCCTGCGGCGCGGCATAGCCGCAGACCTCCCGCACCCGCTCGACTCCCCCCAGGCGGATGATGGAATAGCACTGCCGCGCGGAAGAGTTGGCCGCCCGCACCGCCGCGCCCAGGATGCGCTCCATGTCGTCCTCCGCCACCGCCTGGTCGGCGAAGGTACCGTGGATGGTTCGCAGGGAATGCAAGAGGTCAAGCACCATCTCTGCCTGTGGTTTCGCCATGTTGTTCTCCTTGATGGGCTATCCGCGAAAGCTGCCGCCCGAGGGCGGGGGGATCGGTTTACCCCACCAAACGTGCGCGCGGGATTCATCCCGCTCCGGGTTGAACCCCGCGCGTCCGCCGGCGTCTACTCAATTACTTAGAAGCTGAACTCGCGGGGGGGCTGGCCGGAGAAGTCGAAGATCACCGCCTGGCCGTGCTCCAGGCAGAAGACGGCGAAGATCGGGTTGTCGGCCGAGCCGTAGATGCCCTTGATCATGGGGCGGTTGTCCATGACCCACTGCTTGATGGTCATGGAGTCGTCCAGGGTCACGCTGCCGCGCACCCGCAGGGTGGTCATGTCCGGCAGGCAGGTGGAGAACTCGATCTTGGGGTTCTTCTTGAGCTGGGCGTAGACGTCCTTGTTATTGGCGGTGACGAACCAGAGCTTGCCGTCCTGCTCCAACTGGAACTGGAAGGGGCGCACCCGGGGTTGGTCGCCGTCCACGGTGGCGATGTAGACGATGGGGTTCTTCTCCAGGATCGCGATGATCTCTTTCATCTCGGACCTCCTTGGTTTGGTTCGATGTCGAACCGTAAGGCCAAAAAAATTTAGCCCAGGTTATTGGCCACCTGCTCCAGGCCCCGCACCAGGGCCTCGCGCTGGTCCGGGGGCATCGCGCCCCAGGCCTTGTCTAGGAGCAGGCGGGATATCTCCTCGAAATCGCGGCGGAAGCGCCGGGCCTGGTCCGTGGGGGCGATCAGGCTGACGCGGCTGTCCTTTGGGTCGGGCTGGCGGGCGACGTAGCCCAGGGCCTCGAGCTTGGCGATCAGGCTGGTGAGGGTGTTCTTCTTGCGGCCAATGAGGCTGGCCAGGCGGTTCATGGGCAGGGGCCCTTGGCGGTAGAGCTGGACCAGGATGGCCCCGTGGGAGGGCGCCAGGCCGGCCGCGCCCCGGCGCTCCAGCTCGGCCACGATCAGGGCGTTGGCCCGCTCCCGCACCTGGGACGCCAGGTGTATGACCCGCTCGGTGGACATGGGAGGAGTTTAGTTCGACGTAGAACTTTTGTCAAGGGGACGAGGCTGGGCGGGTCTATTTTCTAATCACGCCTGCCAGGCCGGCCAAGACCACCGAGGCCAGGACAAACCCGGAGAGCTGGTGAAAGTAAAAATAATAACGTTGCCAGCCGCTTATATCGACTTTATCGTAGTGATCCTTGGCCAGTTGGACCAGAGGCAGCATCATGTCCAGGCTATAGCCGAAACAGCGCCAGATGGTTTTGGGCCAGTTGGCGTCCGAGGAGGCGAAGACCACCGCGCCCACGTAGACCAAGGCCAGTGCCCAGATCAGGCTCCGGCAATAGCGATAACCCAGGCCATAGCCGATGGTCGCACGCAGGAAGGACTGCCCCAGCCAACGCCACCCCGGCCAGCACCCTGGTTTGCGCAGGCTGGCCCGCTCGCGCTCCTTGCCGGCGTAGAGCACCGCGTTAGCCTTGTCCGGCTGGCCAGCCTCGCGAAGGACCTTCGCGCATTGCTCATATGGTTGCTGGGAATATCGTTTCTGCTTACAAAGCCAATCAACATACCATTTTGAACTACGCTCTCGCTCCTTAACATTCAAATCATCAGTTGGCCCACTCAACCCTGTGTAAGTTAGTCCATCGAATATTATTTCATCAGGCCAAGAAATCAAATCGTCTGTTATATGTTTTATTATTGCATTTCGCAAAGACAACTTCCCGCCCGCAATCCATCTTGGCGGACGATTTCTTCTAAACACCAACATAAGCTCGCCATGAATTTTGCTCCCGCGCAAGCTCAAAAACGTAAAGGCAGAATTGCCAATCTGCATATTACCAGACACTTGTGCAAATATCATTGTGATAGGCTTTAAAAAAATACCATTTCGCATGAACACCGATAAACCAACCTTTATTCTTTCCAGAATTAATTTTTTCCTAATTATTGTATAATCCAGCCAAAGATGTCCGCCAATTGTTGTCGTTATTAAATCTAATTTTCCATTAATCCATGTTGCACACAGAACCAATGATGCCGGTATAGTCATACTATTAAAAAGCAAATCTCCCGTTACAACACTCCGTGTTATCCATATTCCAGATTGTACCTTTTTCCCTACCAAATTTACTGATTCATCAATAAAACATCCATCAATTCTAACTCGTCTCCGTGGCGTTTCCCTCCATGGCGAATAACATAAGATAACCTTTAAAAAATTTGCGGAGATCTTCCGCTTTGCCTTTTCCTCATCAGTCCATGAGGTTAAGTCATGCAATAATAATCCGTACCCGTATTTTTTATTAAAATCAGCCGGTTCCCCTCTGCAAATTTGCTCCCAAGCCCACTTCTCGTTCTCACTCCAATCCGGATGGGGTGGAGTTCTACACGGCTCCCCGGGCAGGGCCGGGGTGCCGGGGCCGCCGTCGTACCAGGGCTTTTCTTTTTGCTTTATGATTTCGCGGCGTTTGAGACGAGCGACGGCGCTGGGATAGCAGCGCGAGAGGCTGGAACGGCGCGGCAGGCCTTTCCCGATCGGCGGCATGTTCCCCCCCAGGAAACGGACCGATTATGTGGCGGCGGTGACCCCTGGCATGGCTTTTTGCCAACGCGCGCGAAACGCGCGTGCAAAAACGCATGCCAGGGGCCGGGGCCCCGCCGCGAGGCCCGGGAGCGGCCGGGCGGCTACTCCGGCACCACCCGGTGGTGCTTCTTCTTGCCGGCGCGCAGCCAGAGCGCCCCGTCTTCGCCGGCCTGGGCCAGGGTCAGGGGCTGGTCAAAGGCGGTGATGCGCTCCTCGCCCACGTAGGCCCCGCCCTGGGTGACCAGGCGGCGGGCCTCGGAGTTGGTGGCGCAGAGGCCGGTCTGCACCAGGAGGGTGAAGGCCGGGATGCCGGCCTCCAACTGAGCCCGGGGCAGGCTGGTGGTGGGCACGCTGTCCACGTCCCCGCCCGGGCCGCCAAAAGCGGCGGCGGCGGCGGCGCTGGCGGCCTTGGCCTCGGCCTCGCCGTGCACGATCTTGGTGACCTCAAAGGCCAGGACCTGCTTGGCCTGGCGGATGTCCGCGCCGGTCAGCCGGGCCAGCTCGTCGATCTCGCTGATGGGCAAGAAGGTGAAAAGCTTGAGGAAGCGGACCACGTCCTCGTCGGTGGTGTTGACCCAGTACTGGTAGAAGTCATAGACCGGGGTGCGGTCGGCGTCCAGCCAGATGGCCCCGGCGTGGGTCTTGCCCATCTTCTGGCCGGTGCTGGTGGTGATCAAGGGGAAGGTGAGGCCGTAGACCGTGACCCCCAGCATGCGGCGGGAAAGGTCCACCCCGGCCACGATGTTGCCCCACTGGTCGTTGCCACCCATCTGCAACCGGCAGCCGTAATGCTTGGCCAGGTGCATGAAGTCGTAGGCCTGCAACAGGGCGTAGTTGAACTCGATGAAGGACAGGCCCTGCTCCTGGTCCAGGCGCAGCTTGACGCTCTCGGCGGCCAGCATGCGGTTGACCGAGAAGTGGCGGCCGACGTCGCGCAGGAACTCGATGTAGTTCAGGGGGGCCAACCAATCGGCATTGTTGACCATGATCGCCCCACCCGGGCCGAAGTCCAGGAAGCGGCTGAGCTGCTCCTTGATGGCCAGGGCGTTGCTGGCCAGTTCGTCCAGGGAGAGGATCTGGCGCATCTCGGTCTTGCCCGAGGGGTCGCCGATCATGCCGGTGCCGCCGCCCACCACCGGGATGGGGCGGTGGCCGCAGCGCTGGAGGTGGACCAGGGAGAGGATCGGCACCAGGGAGCCCACGTGCAGGCTGGTGGCGGTGGGGTCGAAGCCGATATAGCCCAGGACGGTTTCCTGGGCGAAAAGCTGGGTCAGGGCCTCGGCGTCGGTGCACTGGGCCACGTAGCCGCGTTCGAAGAAATTCTGGTAGGCATTAATGGTCATGGCGCAATCCTTGGGGATGAAAGGGGTTCAGCCGTTGCCGGCAGGGGTGATGCTACCTTAAAACCTCCCGGAATGGCAAGGAAAGGGCGATTTTTTGCGGGGAGGCCGGGTGGAGAGAGCGCTTCCTCGCGTTGGCAACATCCAGTGTCCGGGTCACAAGTCCGACTATCGCCGCCATTAGCTGGTCCGCCGGCGGGGCGTTCACTCAACCACTGGCAAGGCACCTGCGGAAGGAAGGGAATAAATTCGGAAGATTGCTTCGTCGCCCGGGGGCTCCTCGCAATGACCGCCATGGTTATATGGGCGAGTGGCCGGTTTTGCCTATCGGCCGGGCTGAGGCGGCATCGCGGCCAGGGGGTTCTCGCGGCTGGCGCCGCCGGGACAATGAATTGTCCCGGCCACCCGGAGGGGAAATTAGGAGGGGAGATTGCTTCGCTGCGCTCGCAATGACAGAGGAGAAGCAGCGGTTGAGAGGCGGGCTCCGGCCCGGGCGGCATCTCTTTTCTTCAGCGCTGGAAAGACCGGTGCCGCCACTGCCCGCTGAGTGTCCCCGCCCAACGTTGCCGTCAGTAATACGATGCGAGCCTGCCCCCACCCGGCTTTCTTTGGGGAGGGGGGTGTGGGGGGAAGATCGGAAGAGCACACGTCTGAACTCCAGTCACGGCTACATCTCGTA
>CALERA010000193.1 GCA_937908275.1 uncultured Desulfarculaceae bacterium
CGCTTCCAGAAAACTCTACCTAAATTTCTGGAGCCGTTTGAGGGGGGCAGGTCACGGCCATGGCCAAGCCGCCGGGCAGCCGGCCCAGCCACTTGTAGGCGGTGTCGAAAAGCTCCTTGCTGATGCCGGCCTCGGTGGCCATCAGACCCATCAGGATGAACAGCGGGGCCACGGCCAGGATGAAGCTGCCGGTGGTGTGGAAGGGGGCGGAGCCCAGGGTGTTGAGGGCCGGGGTGAGGTTGAAGCCCAGCACCCCCAGGCCGGTGAAGCCCACCAGGCCCATGGCGAAGCCGATGGGCATGCCGGCCAGGAGCAGGACCATCAGGAAGGCCATGCCATAGAGGCCGTACTCGAAGCGGGTGAGCTCCCAGGGCATGGACTTGAGCCACAGGGGCATGGTGGCCAGGGCCGCCGCCGCCACCAGGGCCAGCAACAGGCCCAGGTAGGCCCGGTCTTGCAGGTTCTCGGCCAGGCTGCGCAGGAGCTGCTGCAACAAGACCAGGGTCAGCATCGCCACGCCAAAGGCCACCAGGCCCAGGGAGAACCAGGTGGGGATGCTCAGCATGCTGCTGTATTCCTCGGACTTCTGGATGGCCACCTTGACGGTGCGCCAGAACATCAGGCCGAAGAACACCCCGCTGGCCAGGAGGTTGAAGCTGGCGAAACAGCGCGCCACCGGCTTGGGCAGCTTGCAGAGCAGCAAGTCGATGATGATATGGCCTTCCTTCTTCTGGGTGTAGCCCAGGGCCAGGAAGACGATGACCACCATCAGGAATTCCTCCAGCTCCACCACGCCGGTGAGGGAGGAGTCGAACAGGAAGCGGGCCAGGACGTCGATGACGATGGGGATGGACATGAAGCCCGCCGCCGTCACGCTGATCCAGAAAATCCACTTGCCCAGGGGTTCCAACAGCCGGTCCAGACCGTCGGCCCAGACCTCGAAAAGATGCTTTTGCGGATTGGTCTCGGACAGGTCGCAAGACTGATGGGAGATGATGGAGGAAAGATCGGCCATGTTTTCGTCCCGTCAGGTTAAGGTTCGCGGGCAGGGACGGATGGGCTCCGTCCCCGCCCGTCCAACTGGTTAGTAGCCCCGTCCGGTGGTCTTGGCGTACTTCTCGCTAAGCTGGTAGGCGTCGTCCATGATGGCGCGGGCGTTCTTGTAGCCCTTGCCCTCCATCTCCTGCACCCACTTCTCGCGCAGGGGCTTGCAGGCCTCCAGCCACTTGGCCCGCTCCGCCTCCGACAGCTCGATGAAGGTGTGGCCAGCGGCCTTGAGCTTCTGGGAGTCGCTCACCGCGCCCTGGTCCAGGCTCTTGCCGCTCTTGTCGGCCATGGGCTGGCCGGTGGTCTCGCCGAAGGCCTTCTGGTTGTCCGGCCCCAGGCTGGACCACAGGTCCTGGCTCATGCCGGCCCAGAAGCCGGTGACCGAGATGTCGCAGATGGTGGTGAACTTCACCGCCTCGGAGATCTTGAAGGAGATGATGGGGGCCAGGGGGCAGAGCACGCCGTCGGCCATGCCGCGCTCCAGGGCCAGGTAGGAGTCGGTGGGCGGCACCATCACCGGATTGCCACCCAGGGCCTGGGTCAGGTCGGCGACCTTGCGGTCCCAGCAGATGATCTTCAGGCCCTTCAGGTCCTCGCGGGTCTTGACCGGCTTCTTGGTGGTGTGGATCTGGTAGGTGGCGCTGGCCCAGACCCAGAGCAGCTTGATCTGGCTGAACTCCTTCTGCAGCTCGGGATGGCGGCCGATCAGCTCCCAGAAGACCAGGGAGCCGCATTCGGCGCCCGGGGCCAGGCCGGGCAGCTGCATCACGGTGCTCAGGTTGAACTTGCCGGCGTTGCGGCTGATGTCGTTGCCGCCGATGGCCAGGGTGCCGGCGATGGTGGAGTCGAAGTGGTCGTTGAGCGGGGTCAGGGTGTTGGGGTTGTAGTAGTTGATCTGGATCTTGCCACCGGTGAGCTTGCCGATCTCCTGGAACCAGGGCTGCCAGGCGTTGACCACCGTGGGATGGGTGTTCATATAGACCGTGCTCATGGGCAGCTCCTGCTTGGAGGCCGCCAGGCCGGGCGCGGCGAGGACCAGACCGAGGGCCAGGATCAACCCGGCCGCGGCGAGCTTGCGAACCAACTTCATGTCACCCTCTCCGATGTGTGTTTACCGGCGGCGGCTCCCCTGCCGCCGCCGGCGTCAGACTTGTCCTAGGCGCAGTCGTGGTGGTCCCAGGGCTCGCGGCTGTCGCGGGCCATGGCCGCCTCCATGCGCTTGATGCCTTCGGTGAGCTTGGCCAGCTCCTTGTCCTTGAAGTTGGGGTCCTTCATGGCCTGGTAGAGCACCGCGCCCTCGCAGGTGCTGGGCACCGGGATGCCGGTCAGGTAGCAGATGGTGGGCACCAGGTCCCAGAGCCAGCAGTTGCGCTCCAGGGTGTAGTTCTTGTTGATGTTGGGACCGTTCAGGATCAGCAGCGAGCGCAGCTTGCCCGGGCCGAATTCGGCCGTGGGCAGCATGTGGCCGTGCTGGCCGCCGAACTCCGGATACAGGGCGTAGACCACGTCGCCCACCCGGTCGCCGTACAGGCCCAGGATGCGGGCGTCCTTCTTGGCCAGGGCCATGGCCACCGGCCGCTTGCCGCTGACCGGGTCCACGTAGGTGAGCAGGGCGTCGCAGATCTCGCGCTGCACCTTCTCGTAGTCCTCGGGCTCCACGATGCCCTCGGGATCGCGGCCCTTGAGGTTGACGTAGACGTAGACCTCGCGCTGGGGCACGGCCTTGGAGCGGGCGTAGTCCGGCTTGTGCTGGCTGAGCGCGATGGGGTTGACCTCGTTCTCCATGGTCTTCTCGTCGGTCTTGCAGGCCAGGCCGGCCGGCTCCAGGGCCATGTAGGGATCGAAGACCGGACCGTCCGGGGTGGCGCCGTGGTCGGAGACCACCACCACCAGGGTGTCCTTGTCGGCCTGGGTCAGGAGCCGGGCCAGCATGCGGTCCTCGATCTCGTACATCCGGCGGTGGACCTCCCAGGCCTTGTCGCGCTTGACCGGGTCCTCGCTGACCATGTCCAGGATCACCAGGTGGTACATCCAGTCGATGGGATGGGAGTGCATGAAGAAGAGGTCCCACTCCTGCTTCTGCATCAGGGCCACGGCGCACTCGGCGTTCCAGGTGGAGAGGTGCTCGTTCATCTCCACGTAGGTGTCCAGGTCGATGTGCCCCAGCATGGCCCGGATCATGCCGCCGTTGGAGTGGATGCTGCCCTCGGTGATCTCGATGCCCTCCAGGGCCTCGGGCGGCTCGGCCCAGCCGGTGGTGGGGATCATGGCCCCCACCAGGAGCTTGAATTCACTGAGGTCGTCGGAGAGCTCCATCAGCTTGCAGCGGGTGAAGACCTCCATCTCCGTGCCGTCCTCCATGGGGATGTTCAGCACGATGCGCTGGCTCCACTGGCCCTTGGTCAGGGTGCAGATCACGGCCTCCGGGCTCTTGGCCGTGGCCAGACTGATGGAGGCGTAGCCATCCTCGCCCTCCGGGGCCAGCACCCACCAGGTGGCGGGCTGGGGCTTGTGAATGGCCTTGGGGAAGGGCACCTCCACCCGCATCTCCTGGGGATCGTTGCCCAGGTCCGCGAAGCCCTCCCAGTCCTCGGCGTCGGAGAACTCGCCCCGATAGCTGTTGGGGTAGAAGTCGGTGGAGATGATGAAGTCCTCGCAGAGCACGAACTTGGAGTCCAGGCCGGGCAGACCCTGGCGGGACTCGCCCACGTGGAAGCCGTCGCCGCCCACCACCACGCCGTTCTTCATGCGGCTGGGGGAGGACCCGGGATAGGTCAGCACGATGCAGCGCTTGCCGGCGGCGTCGGCCGCCTCCCAGATGAACTCCGACTGGACCCGGTTGCGGTCCCAGTTCTGGGTGATGTTCTCGTTGCCGGGGTTGGCCCCCTCCAGGGGATTGTGGAAATCGGTGATGCCGTGGGTGCCGGGGAATGAACCGGTGGCGATGGCCGCCCCGTTGGGGGGGGTCACCGTGGGGTACGGGGGCAGGCAATTGGCGGCCATGGTGCCCTTTTCGATCAACTTCTTGAAGGTGGGCAGACAGCCCTCTTCCACGTACTTGCGCACCATGTGCGGAAGCGCGCAGTCAAGTCCAATCACCATCACCTTCTTGGGCATTTTTGACACGTTGGGTCCTCCTGCATGGGCGAGTTGGGGTGTTTGCCAAATCCTGGTGGCAGACGCCAGGGACCATTCCCGCCCAGGTAATGGAGCAATTATTGTGCCTACATTCACAATTGTCGACATTTTCTTTTTTATCAGCATGTTAAGCGACAAGGAATTGCACGCTGCAACGAGAAGGGTTGGGTCATTTCCGCGCCCGCGCCAAAGTAGGAATTGGGAATCCCTTTACGTTGATTTAATTCGGCCAGAATGGGTCACTTTCGCGCATGGGTCATTTTCGCGCGAAAAAGATGGGATTTCCTAAGGGATAAGACGTGACAGGAGGGCTTGTCTGGGCATCTTTGGCCACAGAGGCGGCCGGAAAGGCGGGTGAGCCATTTCCAAGGGCCGGACGACCCGCAAGGCCCGGGCGGGTCAGTTGGCCGTTTTGGAGTCTGTGGCAGCCTTGGGATGCACGACTTTGAGGATGGCGAATCCTTGTTCCTGGAAAACGGTCTGGAAGTGCGGGGCCAGATCCGGGCTTTTTTCTATCCCGGCCAGCACCGGGTCTACCTCGTTGGGTTCAACCAGCAGATAGTCAACGCCATATTTGCCGAGCATATTTAAAAACCGTGCTGGTTTATCTATCAATTTTAAAAAAGAAAAATCTTGCATCTCAAATTCTTTGATAAACGAATCATTATACATGTACGCGCCGATCATGGATCCGTTATAGGTGAGAATTGGCGAGTAATGATTGCTGCCAATGAGGATAAGGATCGTGGAGCGTCCCAGCCAAGTGGCCTGCCCTGGCAATTTGTCGCGGATGAATTTATAGATTGTCTCTGGGACATAATAGTCTTTAATGAAACTTTGCCCAAGCATGTCATGCGCAGAGATCCGGCTGAGGCTTTGGTAGGAGCCATCGTCGTAATGCTGAGTGTAATCCAGGTTGATCACTCCTCCGTAGTTGAAGGTCTTCAAGTACGGCGTAAGCGGGAGTATCGCCACGATAACCAGGAAAACTAACGCAATGGCTTGCCAATGATTATCTAAGTAATTTTTAACCCTTGGCATAGCCAATATGGATTGAATATATCGCCATGCCGCGGGCGAGCTCTTCAACAGGATAAAAACAACCACTCCCAGAAGGAATGCCGCGTCGCCAAGTCTTGAGTTGGTAATAAACCATTTATTTTCGATCGGAGGTAAGGCGAGCATAAAGGTGGCCAGGCAGGCGATCATGAAAGCCTTGGTCCAATTTGAAACAGAAAGCATGCCAATCCGGGCGACCACCAAGCACAGCATGTCGGCGAAGATTATCAGGCATGGGATATATATCAAACCGGTCAGTCGGAAAAGATGCTCGGACCCCACCATGGCGCCGATAAGTAATTTCAGGGGACCGGACAGCAGCAACAAAAGCACTGATGAGACCAAAAGCGGAAGCCAATACCGCCATATTTCGTTAACTGACAGGATGTAGAGCGGCAACGATATCAGAGTAAGCCCAATGAATACAGAGCCAGGATTGAGGTGGCGGAACCCCAGATTATACTCATAGCGTTCCACGGGCGAATTGGGCAGATCGTAGAAAACTCTTGAAAAAAAGCTGCCATCGCCAATGGTTTGGCGTAACAGATCAGCCAAGTGTGTTTGCGAGGCATTTACAAAATCGTTCAGCGACGGCGAAACAAATAAATTCACATATTTATATACAGCCAAAGCGCCAATGCACACCCCGATTACCACCAGGGTCTTGAAAAAATAGGGAGAGCGACGCCCCTGGTGCAGAAATGAAATGACCAGGAAAAGAAAGATGCAGCCCAGGACCATGATGGCCTCGCGGGCGTGTACGAAGGCCACCTCCACGATGATGTAGACCAGGCCAATGAACATGGCGTAATTGAGCTTATCGTCATGCACATGGACCAGGAAATGGAACAAGGCGAGATACAACAACACCCCGGCGGAAAAGGCGTAGCGATCCGGCGTGGGCAGCAGGAACACCAGTTGGTCACTGCGTAGTTGGGGAAAAAACATGGCGGTGATGACGTAAACGGTGGCGATGACCATGGCCGGCTTGCGGCTGCCGGTGACGAATTCGGTGATCTTGGTCAGGCAAAGCAAGGAAAGCACCGAAGTGAAGGACCACATGATTTGGATGGCCACCGTCACGTCAACCTTGCAGATCAGGCCGATCATGCCCATCAGGAGATAGAATGGGATGAATAAATAAGTAGTGGCTTCTCCCTGGACAATACTGAGACTCTTGATGGTGATGGCTGGGTTGAGGGTGACCTTTTGCATCACCATCAGCTCTTCGGCGTAATATCCCCCCTGAATCGGTTTGATGAAAGTGAAGATGGCGACGACAATCGCTGCGACGGCAAAACTTAGCACAGCGGGGGTGAGATGGAATGGGTCAGATTTAAAAGGAGATTTGCTGACAATCTTGATTACGATAAGGGACAGGTAGAGGGTGGTGGTCAGGGTCAATGAGCAGAGCAAGGCTTGGCTCAAGGCGAGATTGAAGGCGAACACTATTGTGTTCAGGAAGAAATTATAGGAAAAACTGAGAGAGGTGGATACCAGCAGGATTGAGAGCCGGTCATAGTGGCTCTTTTGCACGGAGGTGAGCAGGCTGAAGATGGCATATCCGGGCAATAACGCCAGGCTGATAATCGAAAAAAAGAACCTGGTCCACAGCGGTAGGAAATCCAGCGCGCCCAGGTAGGTCAGCCAAGCCATGCCCAATACGCCCAGGGCCAGGTGGAGAGGACGCTCGACAGTTTTATTGGCTGAAATATACAGGCAATTTAAGGGTTGCATGATCACCAAGATACGTTCCCACACAGCAAGGTTGGAATTTTTGCGGCGCACAGGCCGCCTGCACGGAACTGTTCACGGCAGGCAGGGGTGAATGACAGACGCACGCCGTGTTCTTGAAGTCCTCCTAAGCGGCCCTCAATTATTACCTGTTCGTATCGCATAGTCCAGGCCACAGTGACCCTCCAACACCAAAATCATTCGCAATCATCCCGAGCTAATAGGGTTATTTTTCACAAAATTCAAACCCCTTTCCCGCAGTGACAGCCACCAGGACACATCCACCTGCTGAGTAGGGGAGGTTGAATGCTATGTGGCTGATATCAGTTCTCGCCTGAGGCCCGGGTTTCATCGCCATGCTGGCGATTCCCGCCCATCCTTTTTTATTACTGAAAATATATTTATTATTGCGTACTTTTTTAGTGTCTTTCCGCGGGTCTTGCCTTACATTGCGATGAGTCGGTCACCCTACGCAATGGAGGAAGTCATGTCTGCCGAGGGGGGACGCAGCATCGAGCTGCAGGTCGTGAACAAGGCGTCCGAGGAATTCGTGATCTTCAGCGCGATGCTGCCCGAGAGCGGGTGCCAGTGGATTGATGGAGAGCAGGCCAAGGTTGGCATGACCCTGAAGCCGGGTGGTTCCACCACCTGGGGGGTGGCCTCCCCGAGCACCTCCGCCACCGCCATCGCCGAGGTGCGGCTCAAGGGAGACAAGGGTTCCAGTATCGGCTTTGAATTCAAGAACCTTTATAACGACCTCTCGCTGGTCGAGGTCGAACTTTCCCCGAAAATTAATTACGATATTCAGCCGGCTGCCACCGGCCTGCAGACCACCTGCAAGGTCATCATAACCTCGTTGGCTTGACAGGTTTGCTCACACCATAATCCAAGCCTTCACTTAGTTGTCACTTTGCGCCTGATCTTCCGGAGAGCCGGACAACCCGCATCCCGAGCGTTCCCTCACCCGGAATTCTGGTTGTCCGGTTCTCCTCGCCCTTCCCTCCCCTGTCTTGAATAATTCCGGCCCGCACCCTATAGTTGGGTCGGGTCGGCAGTTCACCCAGGCGTCGCCGCCCCCATCAGGGGTGCTAAACCTG
>CALERA010000194.1 GCA_937908275.1 uncultured Desulfarculaceae bacterium
GGCGGCAACACCACCTGCCTCAGCCTGGAGGTCGCGGACCAGCCCCCCATCGTGCTGGACGCCGGCACCGGCATCCGGCCCCTGGGCCTGAAGTTGATGGACCGGCCCGGCCCCCTCAAAATCAACCTGCTGATCACCCACCTGCACTGGGACCACCTGCTGGGCTTCCCCTTTTTCCGGCCGATCTACCGCCCGGACGTTAGCCTGGGCATGGGCGGCTGGCCCCGCTGCCTGGAAGGCGTCCAGAGCCTGTTCGACTCCCAGCGCGGGGACGGCCATTTCCCGGTGATGTTCCACCAACTGCCCAGCCGGATCAGCCGCGACGAGGCCATCCTGGCCCCGCGCATCGACCTGGGGCCGGTGCAGGTGCAGACCATCCCCCTCAACCACCCCCAGGGCGGCATCGGCCTGCGCTTTTCCCTGGACGGCCACGGCCTGGTCTTCCTCACCGACAACGAGCTGGGCGGTCCGCGCGGCTTGCAGATCGACGATTACGCCCGCTTCTGTCAGGGGGCCCAGGTCCTGGTGCACGACGCCCAGTACCTGCCCGAGGAGATCGAGCGCCACCGGGGCTGGGGCCATTCCGACTGGCGCTCGGTGCTGGAGCTGGCCCAAAAGGCCGGGGTGGAGCGCCTGATCCTGACCCACCACGACCCCAACCGGGCCGACGAGGAGATCGACGCCATGCTGGCCGAGGCCCGCTACCTGGCCGGCCCCCATCTGCTGGTGGAGGCGGCCCACGAGGGCCTGAGCCTGATCATCTGAAACCACGCCAAGCGGGGCGGGGACAACTCCACCCCTACGATGAAATTTTTTTTGCGCTGCAGGGGCGGGGTTGATCCCCGCCCACTGTTTTTCCCGGCTGGTTGCGGCGTGTAGCCCTCAGGAGCGGGAGAGCAGCTTCAGGCCCTCCCGGCCGGCGATCCGGCTGGTCACCACCTCGGCCGGCCTAGCGGCCGGGGCCGCGGCCCTGGCCTGGCGCGGGGGCCGGGCCGCGGCGATCCCGTCCCGGCCGACGCCCAGCAGCACCAGCAGCCGCCCCAGGGCCTGGCGCAGGTCCTCGGCCTGGCGGTCCAGCTCCCGCGAGGCCTGGGCCGAGGCCTGGGCCTGCTGGGCGTTGCCGCTGGTCAGGGCCTCGATCTGCTCCACCGCCCGCCCCACCTGGCCCAGGCCCTGGGCCTGGTCGCGGTTGGAGCCGGCGATCTCGGCGATGAGCCGGGCCACTTCCTCGGCCGCGCCGGCCACCCGCTGAAAGCCCTCCCGGGTCTGGCCCATCTGCTCCGCCCCCCGGCGGATGCTGCCCACCGTCTCCTCGATCAGGACCTGGGTGTTCTGGGCGGCCTCGGCCGCGCGCTGGGCCAGGTTGCGCACCTCGCCGGCCACCACCGCGAAGCCGGCCCCGGCCTCGCCGGCCCGGGCCGCCTCCACCGCCGCGTTCAGGGCCAGGAGGTTGGTCTGGAAGGCGATCGCGTCGATGGATTTGACCACCTTGCCGATCTCGGCCCCGGCCCGGGCGATCTCCTCCATGGAGCCCGCGGTCTGCTCCATGTCCTGGGAGGCCTGGCCCAGGAACTTACGGGCCTGGGCCATGAGGCTCTCGGCCTGGCCGGAGTTCTCGGCCGTGGCCCGGACCATGGCGCTGACCTGCTCCAGGGCGGCGGAGGTCTCCTGGAGCTGGGCCGCCTGGCGGCCGGAGCCCTGGGCCACCTCGTCGGCCGCCCGCCAGACCCGGCGGCTGGACTGGGCCACCCGCTCGGTGCTCTGGCCCAGGCCGGCGGTGACCGCCAGCATGGAGCGGGTGATGGAGCGGGCCAGCCAGAGGCCCACGCAGGCCACCAGCACGATGCCGCCGGGGATCAGGGTGGCCAGGAAGGTCTTGCCCTTGCCGCGCTCCTCCAGGGTCAGGCGGGTGCTCTGCTCCAGGCGCGCCTGGCCGGCCTGGGCCTGGGCCGAGACCAGTTCGGTCAGGCGGCGCAGGGAATCGCGCCCGGCCTCCAGGCGGCCCTGGGCCAGGTCCTGGCGATGCCGCTCCCAGAGCTCCGTCGCCGCGCCCGGGTCGGCCCGGACGCCCTCCAGACGGGCGACTTCCTCCAGGCGATCGCGCAGGCGGGTCAACCGCTCGCCCAGGCCCGGGGCCTGGCCCTGGGCGGCGCGGACCAGGGCTTCGCGCTCCCCGGCCGGGGCGGCCAGGGCCCGGGCCTCTTGCAGGCTCAGGCCCAGCAGGCCGGACTCCAGCTCCCGGGCGGCGCTGACCGCCGGGGCGTGGGCGTTGAGCAATGTCACCAGATTGTTAAGGACCCGGGTGGTGTGGATGAAGCCGATGGCCCCCACGGCGGCCACCAGGGCGATGGCCCCCAGGAAACCCAGCCAGACCTTGCTCTTGACCGAAAGCGTCATCGCGTTCCCCTCGCGCTAAACGACCCGCCACCCTCCGCCCGGGCAGGCAAGGGAGCGGGGTTGGCGGCCGGCGAGGGGCTGGATGCGGCCCCGCGTCGCACTGACTTGTCGTGCGGTGGGCAAAATATATCACACCGCGCGCGCCCACCGCCCACAAAGATGGCTGGCGCGGCCCGAGGCCATTTGACGAACCCCGCCGCCTTGGATATGCTGCCAAGGCAAGCACATGGCCGAAACACGACCAGGGAGGGCCCCACGGTGGCCGATCGCCAGCATACACGGAACTTCAGCATCATCGCCCATATCGACCATGGCAAGTCCACCCTGGCCGACCGGCTGATCCAGGCCTGCGGCATGGTGACCGACCGCGAGTTCTACAACCAGCTCCTGGACAACCTCTACCTGGAGCAGGAGCGGGGCATCACCATCAAGAGCCAGGCCATCACCCTGCCCTACACCGCGAAAGACGGCCAGACCTACGAGCTGAACCTGATCGACACCCCGGGCCACGTGGACTTCACCTACGAGGTCAGCCGGGCCCTGAGCTCCTGCGACGGGGTGATCCTGGTGGTGGACGCCAGCCAGGGGGTGGAGGCCCAGACCCTGGCCAACCTCTACCTGGCCATGGAGCACGACCTGACCGTGGTGCCGGTGATCAACAAGATCGACCTGCCCAGCGCCGACGTGGAGGCCACCCGCCTGCAGATCAGCGAGGACCTGGGCCTGGATGGCGACGAGGCCATCGCCATCAGCGCCAAGGACGGGATCAACATCGAGGCGGTGCTGGAGGCGGTGGTGCAGAAGCTGCCCCCGCCCAGCGGCGACCCCGAGGCCCCCCTCCAGGCCCTGATCTTCGACGCCCAGTACGACCCCTATCGCGGCACCGTGATCAGCATCCGGGTGGTCAACGGCCGGCTCAAGGCCGGGGACCTGGTGCACTTCATGCACATCGGCGCGGACTACAAGGTGGAGGAGGTGGGGGTCTTCGGCCTGAAGCGGGTGCCGACGCCGCTGCTCACCGCCGGCCAGGTGGGCTATGTCATCGCCGGGGTCAAGACGGTCAGCGACACCAGCGTGGGCGACACCATCACCCACCAGGAGCGCCCGGCCGCCGCGCCCCTGCCCGGCTTCCGCGAGATCAAGCCGGTGGTCTTCTCCTCCATCTACCCGGTGGCCACCGACGACTATCCCGACCTGGCCGACGCCATCGAGAAGCTCAAGCTCAACGACGCCGCCCTGATCTATCACAAGGACTCCTCCCAGGCCCTGGGCCACGGCTTCCGCTGCGGCTTCCTGGGCCTGCTGCACCTGGAGGTGGTCCAGGAGCGCCTGGAGCGCGAATTCGGCCTGTCCCTGGTGCTCACGGTGCCCAGCGTCAGCTATCATGTCTTCCTCAACGACGGCGCCCGGGAGGACATCGAGAACCCGGCCTATTTCCCGGACCCCAGCCGCATCGAGCACTGCGAGGAGCCCTACATCAAGGCCACCATCCTGATGCCCGAGCGCTACATCGGCGCGGTGATGCAGCTGTGCCTGGACCGCCGGGGCCTGAACCCCAAGTACCACTACCCCACCAAGGGCCGGGTGGAGCTGTCCTTCGAGCTGCCCCTGGCCGAGGTGATCTACGATTTCTACGACAAGCTCAAGACTGTCACCCAGGGCTACGGCTCCTTTGACTACGAGTTGACAGACTACCGCGCGGGCGACCTGGTCAAGCTCGACATTTTGGTCAACAGCGAGAAGGTCGACGCCCTGTCCACCCTGGTCCACCGCGAGCGCGCCCGCATCCGGGCCCTGCACGCGGTCAACAAGCTCAAGGACACCATCCCCCGCCAGCAGTTCAAGATCGCCATCCAGGGCGCCATCGGCGGCACCATCATCGCCCGCAGCACCATCAACGCCTTCCGCAAGGACGTCACCGCCAAGTGCTACGGCGGCGACATCAGCCGCAAGCGCAAGCTCTTGGAGAAGCAGAAGGAAGGCAAGAAGCGCATGAAGGTCGTGGGCTCGGTGCCCATCCCCCAGAAGGCCTTCCTGGCGGTGCTGCAAAGCGACACCGATGAATAGCCATTAATTCACAGTTTTAGCTATGGTCTAACCTTGGGCTTGACAGCGGCCTTCCCCGCTTCCTATGATCATTCCGGCACATTACTAGCTTGAATGTAGCCATATTGCAGCCGCGCGGATTGGGAGCCGCGACGGCTTTTCCAACACAAGGGAGGAAGAAATGGAACCCATCAACTGGGGTCAAGCATGGAGCATCGTCGGCGGTGGCCTGCTGACCACCTTCACCATCATGACCCTGTTGGCCGTGACCACCAACTTGCTGGGCAAGATTTTCGTTTCGATGGAGAAACGTAAAGAGGCCAAGAGTGGGGAGGCCAAGTGATGAACTGGTACGAGTATCACGATGGCATCCTGAAGATCATGGGCGTGCAGATGGGCTTCGCCAATCTGACCGTGCCCCAGTTCATCATGATCCTGGTGGGCCTGGGTTACATCTACCTGGCCATCAAGAAGGAATGGGAGCCTTACGAACTCCTGCCCATCGGCGCGGGCATGATCCTGGCCAACCTGCCCCTGGCCGGTCTGACCAGCCAGCCCGAGCCCGGCATGAGCGCGGGCATGGCCGGCGTGCTGGGCATCATCCTCAAGTACGGCCTGTACATGTGGACGATCCTGCCCCAGTTCATCTTCTTCGGCATCGGCGCCCTGACCGACTTCAGCCCCCTGATCGCCAACCCCAAGGCCTTCCTGCTGGGGGCCGCGGCCCAGTTGGGCATCTTCACCGCCTTCCTGGGCGCGCTGGCCATCGGCATCCTGGTGCCGGAATGGGGCTTCTCCATCAAGGAGGCCTGCTCCATCGGCATCATCGGCGGCGCTGACGGCCCCACCACCATCTACACCACCGGCCTGTTGGCCCCGGACATCATGGGCATCACCGCCACCGCGGCCTACTCCTACATGGCCATGGTGGGCATCATCCAGCCGCCCATCATCAAGCTCCTGACCAGCAAGGAGGAGCGGGCCATCTACATGAAGCCGGTGCTGCGCAAGGTGTCGCGCATCGAGCGCATCCTGTTCCCCATCATCGCCATGCTCTTGATCATCCTGCTGATTCCCAAGAGCGCTCCCCTGGTGGGCTTCCTGTTCCTGGGCAACCTGTTCCGCGAGTCCGGGGTGGTGGAGCGGCTGTCCAACACCGCCCAGAACGAGCTGATCAACATCATCACCATCCTGCTGATGCTGGGCATCGGCGCCTCGATGCCGGCCGAGAAGGTGGCCGAGCCCCGCACCCTCCTGGTGCTCTGCCTGGGCCTGCTGGCCTTCGCCTTCAGCACCGTGGGCGGCGTGCTCCTGGGCAAGCTCATGAGCAAGTTCAGCAAGACTCCCATGAACCCCATGATCGGGGCCAGCGGCGTCAGCGCGGTGCCCATGAGCGCCCGCATCGTGCACCATCTGGGCCAGGAGGCCAACAAGCGCAACTACCTGCTGATGCACGCCATGGGTCCCAACGTGGCCGGCGTCATCGGTTCGGCGGTGGCTGGCGGCTACTTCCTGGGTCTGTTCATCAACTTCTAGGCGAATCACCACTCCCACGCCGCGGCCCGCGGGGGAATTCCCCCGCGGGCCGCGCCCGTTGGCGGGCCGGCTGGCGGATGTTAGCATTAGCGGGAAGAACGGGCGCTTCGCCCGGGGAGGCCTGGCGATGAAACGGCGGATTGGTCTGCGTTGGTTCGCGGTGGCGGCTGGTTGTCTGCTCTTGGCCGGCGGCGGGGAGACGGCCTGGGCCGCCGCGGCCCCCCAACCCGCCCCCCCGGTCTCCGGCTGCACGGTCTTCTCCGAGCAGGACCAGCAGGCCATGCGCGAGGTCCTGGCCCGCTCCGAGCTGGAGACCCTGCTCAAGCGCGCGGCAGTGGCCTACCAGCGCCAGGACCTGGCCGCCCTGGAAACCATGGCCGACGAGCAGTTGGAGCTTTCGGTGCGCGGCCTGGGCCAGGACCAGAGCCTCAAGGGCCGGGGTCGGATCCGCGCCTACTACGGCCCCCAGCTCAAGGCCCTGGAGTCTCCCCGCCTGGACCTGGGTCAGCCCCAGGTGAGCTTCGCCGGCGCGCGGGCCAACCTGGAGGCCCCCTTCACCGCCTGGGCCGCGGCCGAGCTCTTGCCCGGCCTCAACACCGGCCAGCAGACCCTGCTGCCCCTGCCTGGCCGGCTCAAGGCCCTGGCCGAGCGCCAGCAGGGCAAGTGGCGCATCCTGCGCCTGGAGGTGATCCTGCCCGGCGGCTCCCGGGGCTAGCCCCGTCCCCGGCCTACTCCTTGGCCGCGGCCTTGTCCTTGCCGGCCTTGGGGCTTTTGGCGGCTTTGTCGCCCAGCAGCTTTTCCAGGAGCTCGTTCTGACGCTGGCCCATCTCCAGGATGGCCTGGCCGACTCCCTCCGGGGCTGCGCCGGCCCCGCCGGCCTGGGCGGCCAGGATCTTGGCCAGGCGTATGGTGGCCACGGTCTGGCACAGGGCCAGCAGCTCGCGGGTCTCGAAGTATTGGCTGGTTTCCTGAATCATCCAGTTGATGTTCTTGTCCAGCCAGGCGTCCAGGTCGATCTTGTCGGCGGGCATGGGCTCGTCTCCAACGTGAACGGGTAGACGGCGTTTTGGTGGACCGGGCCGAGGGCCTCGGCTCAGGTCCGGCGGCGGATCAGCCAACGGCACCAGAGGTCGTCGCGGGTGCGCTGCGGCGGGCAGGACTCCACCACCAGCTCCAGCTCCGGATCGCATTCGGCCAGGAAGGCTTGCAGATAGCCCTCCCGCACCAGGCGGCAGGGATGGGCCCCCAGGCCCTTGTCCTGGCGGATCAATTGGGTGCGACAGGCGTCCACGCTGAACCAGGCCGCGCCCTCCGGGGTCAGGCCGTGGCGCTTGAGTTCGTGGCTCAGCGACCAGGAGGTGTGGCGCAACAGCCACAAGGCCCCGGCCGGGCCGGGCTGGGGTCCCAGCAGGGCCTTCAGCTCCTTGGCCTCGCTCTTGCCCATGTAGCGCCAGCACTCGGCGTCCACCGCGGTGGCCTCGTCGGTGTCCCGGCGCTTCTCGATGCCCAGGAAGTACAGACCGTCCACCCGCCAGATGTTGCGGATTTGGAGGTTCAGGAAGCGGTAAAGGGTCTCGCGGTCCAGGCCGTCCAGCAGCTCCCGGTCCTCCGGGGCGAGGCTGTCGCTCTGGCCTTGGCCATGGGGTCGCTGGGCGGGGTCGGGCATGGGTCTCTCCAGTCAGGGGTGATGGCGTCCTGGCGAGCCGTTTTTATACTAACCTCGATTTCACATCCGTAATAGGTTTTTCTCCACAGCCCGCGTCCGGCCATTGAACCCCGTCGCCCTCCGGGGTTAGAATCGCCCCAACATCCGGTATTGTCCCGCCAGGAGAGAACATGCCACCCGCCACCGCCACCACCGGCGATCCCCGACCGGGACGCCGCGCCGCCGCCCGCCAGCGCCTGCTGGAGGCCGGTCTGTCCCTGATGGCCCAGAAGGGCGTGCAGGCCTGCAAGGTGGAGGAGATCACCGCCCAGGCCGGGGTGGCCAAGGGCACCTTCTTCACCCACTTCGCCAGCAAGGAGGTCTTCGTGGCCCAGTTGGTGGAGTCGGTGCTGGACGACCTCTCCCGCCGGGTGCGCCCCCTGGGCCTGGCCCCGGGCGAGCCGGAGTCCCTGCTGGGCGCGGTGGGCAGTGTCTACCTGCGCTATTTCCAGTTGCGCCCGACCGCCGCCGCCCTCCTGGTCCAGGCCGCCGGCCTGGACCCCGACGGCCCCGCCGGCGGGGCCATCCGTGGCCGCCTGGCCGACCATCTGGAGGCCCTGGCCACCATGCTCTCGCCAGCCGCCGCCCACCTGGGCTGGCCGGCCGAGCATGGCCGCGAACTGGCCCTGTCCCTGCTGGCCACCGCCACCGGCTTTTTCTGGTACGGCCCCCGCCTGGGCCTGGCCCAGGAGATGCCCCTGAACCTCATGGACCGCCTGGGCCGGATGCTGGCCCGGGGCCTGGTCACCCGGGAGGGCGGAGAGCGAGGTGGAAGATAAGAGTTGGCCGGTGGAAACCCTTCCCAAAAAACTTTAGTGGGGGGTTGGGAAAAGTCCGGCCCCGGCCCGAGGGAGGAAGCATGAAAAAGATCGCCCTGTTGAGCCTGATCTGCCTGGGGCTCGTCGCTGGACCGGCCCGGGCCGGGAGCCTCGACCCCATGGCGGTGGAGCTGTTCAAGCAGTTCCAGGCCGTGGCCCCCCTGGGCCTGGCCAGCCAGCAGGTCAAGGACCTGGACGAGGCCCAGGCCTACCGCATCCAGGCCGACCTGGTGAAGCTGTTCACCGTGCACGGCCAGGCCATCAGCGGCTACAAGGCCGGGCTCACCAGCCCGCCGGCCCAGGAGAAGTTCAAGGCCCCCGGGCCGGTGGCCGGGGTGCTGACCCAGGCCATGCAGATCAATGATGGCGTGGCCAAGCTCAAGGGCCACGTCATGATGATGCTGGAGGTGGAGATCGCCTACGAGCTCAAGGCCGACGTCTCGGCCCCGGTGGATCCCGCCGCCGCCCCAGGCCTGGTGGCCAAGGTGATGCCGGCGGTGGAGGCGCCGGAGCTGAAGTTCAGCGACATGAAGGCCCTGACCTGGCCGGACATCGTGGCCGCCAACGTGGGCGCCCGGGCCTATATCCTGGGCGCGGGCGTTGATCCCAAGGGCGTGGACGTCAACGCCGCCACCGGCCAGATCTTCCGCGACGGCCAGGCGGTGGGTCCGGCCGCGCCGGGCCGGGCGGCCCTGGGCGACCAGTGGCGGGCCCTGGCCTGGACCATCAACCAGGCCCTGAAGCTGGGCTACCCGGTGAAAAAGGGCATGGTCTTCCTGACCGGCTCCCTGGGACCCATGTTCCCGGCCCAGCCCGGCCAGCACCAGGCGGTCTACACCGGCGGCCTGGGCGAACTCAACTTCAAGGTCGAGTGAGGAGATCGCCATGCCACGCCGTGACCTGAAGCCGCTGGAGCTTGACCCGGCCTCCGGGCCGGTGGAGATCGGCCGCTGCCGCTCGGTCAGGCTGACCTGCCTGTCCGAGGTGGGTTGGTGGGACGACGCCGAGATGCTGGCCCCGGTGCAGGCCGCCGGGGGCATGGAAAAGGCCGAGCAGTGGCGGGTGGAATGGGACAACCGCATGGCCGCCGGCTGCTCCCACCTGGTGGAGGTGGAAGGCCTGGACGGCACCGTGCGGCGTCTGCTGCTGGACACCGCCTGGAGCCCGCTCTACCAGGCCTGGCGCCTGATGGCCACCGGGGTGGACCGTCTCCTGGCCGAGGGCGAGGTGGACGCCCTGTACCTGAGCCACGAGCACATGGACCATTTCTGGGGCCTGGAGGCCACCCTGGCCGCCGACCCGGAGCTGACCGTCCTGGCCCCCTCCACCTTCAGCCTCAACGCGGTGCAGTTCCTCTACGGCAAGAGCTTCCCCCGGGCCGGGGCGGTCAACGACACCCCCCTGCGGGGCGAGTTGCTCAAGATGCCGCCGGGCAAGGTCCACAAGCTCTGGGACGGCTGTGCCAGCCTCACCTTCGACCTGCCCATCATCCTGGGCATCCGGGGCGAGCAGTCCCTGGTCTTCCACCTGGAGGACCAGGGCCTGGTGCTGGTCACCGGCTGCTGCCACCAGGGGGTGCTCAACTTCCTGGACCAGGCCCGCCAGACCATCGCCGGCGGCGACAAGCTGCACGGGATCTATGGCGGCCTGCACCTGGCCCCCTTCGGAGCCTTCCCCGCGCCGGCCCAGGAAGCGGTGCGCGCCCTGGGCGGCTATGGACTGGAGAAGATCGCGGTGAACCACTGCACCGGCCTGCCGGCGGTGGAGATGATGCGCGAGCTGGGCTATCCGGTGCTCAGCGGCAGCGGGACCCAGGGTTCGCGCAGCTCGCTCTACCTCGGCAACGGCGACCAGGTCACCTTCGCCTGACGCCCCTCCGGAGATAACAACCATGAACCTGGCGGAATTTCGCTCCGATCCGGCATCCTGGGCCCGGCAGACCGTGGCCGCCTTCCTGGCCAAATCGCCCGCCAACCAGTTGGGCGGCCCCCTGGACGAGCCGGCCTGGGAGCAGGCCCTGGTGGGCTTCGCGGCCGGGGACGACGCCCTCTGGACCCGCTACAAGGACGTGGTGGGGCCGTTCCACTACACCCCGGCCGAATTGTTCAACCTGCACTACCCCGAGCGGCCGGCCCAGCCCCGGGACTTGACGGTCATCGCCTATGTCCTGGCCCAGAGCGAGGCCACCAAGGCCGACAACCGCAAAGAGGTCTTCCACCCCTCCGAGCGCTGGGTGCGGGCGCGCTTCGCGGGCGAGGACTGCAACGCGGCCCTGCGCCAGCACCTGGTGGAGCGCCTGGCCGCCCAGGGGGTGGACGCCCTGGCCCCCCAGCTCTCGCCCCACTGGCGCAAGGAGAAGTCCGAGCGCTACTGGCTGGCCTCGCGCTGGTCCGAGCGCCACGCGGCCCACGCCGCCGGCCTGGGCACCTTCGGGGTCTGTGACGGCCTGATCACCCCGGTGGGCAAGGCGGTGCGGGTGGGCTCGGTCATCGCCCGCGCCAGCATCCCGGCCACGCCCCGGCCCTACCAGCACTACCGCGAGTATTGCCTCTACTACCGCAAGGGCGCCTGCCTGGCCTGTGTGCGGCGCTGCCCGGTGGGGGCGCTGAGCCGGGCCGGGCACGACAAGCCCACCTGTTGGGACCACGCCGGCGGCACCTGCGCCCAGTACAGCAGGGAGCACTTCAACCTGGACGGCTACGGCTGCGGCCTCTGCCAGACCAAGGTGCCCTGCGAAAGCGGCATCCCCGGCGTCGCGTGCCGCGACGGGCATATACGGGTCGGGTCGCGTGCCGCGACGGGCGTACACGGGTCGGGTGAGGCCTGGCCTTCGTCCGGACCTCGCGCGCTCCCGTAGGGACCTCGCACGGGGAAAGGCCAAGACGGGCGGGGCTAAACGCCGCCCCTACGAAAGCATAAGAGATTTCCGCATATTATTCGTAGGGGCGGGGTTTAGCCCCGCCCGTGCTTTTCCCTCTTCACATCTCCCCCCGCCACCCACCGCGCGGCCCACCAAGGTTTCGTCCCTTCCCCTCCCCCCACGGGCCGCCCCCCGCGCCTTAGCCCGGGACCGCCTCTCGACGCACCGGCACGGCCTATCCCCCAATGACGGCCAGGTGCTGGGCATCCGAGAGCCGGACAAGGGTGCGCTCCCCCTCCGGGGCCTTAATCGCAGGGACGACGACCCGAGGCCGGAGGGCCGGGTGCCCCCGGCAGGGCTTATACGGGTCGGTTGATGCTGGGCCTTCGCCCGGGCCTCGCGCGCTCCCGTAGATGCCTAGCGCGGGGGCAAAAAACAGCCCTCGCAACGCCGGTGGCTCGTTTTCAAAGGCGGTTCGCGGCCACCACAAGAAGGAAAAAGCAAAAAGAGGAGAAAAAGAGATTGCCGCGTCCCCCCAAGGGGGCTCCTTGCAATGACAACTCCGGGGAGATCGGCACAGCACCTGGCGAGGCCTCGCGCTGACACCCGCCCCTCTTCTTTGTCATTGCGAGCGCAGCGAAGCAATCTCCGGGGATGATGGTCGGAAAGTGCAGGGATAGGGAAGAAGGATAAATTCGGAAGATTGCTTCGTCGCCTACGGCTCCCCGCAATGACGGCTGCTGTTTATATTTCCCGGAAGACTAAGAATCGGCTTTCTCGGCTGGGCCATTGACGCTTTGGCGCGTAGGTGGAGTTTCCTGCCCTGCGCGCCGGGACAACCCGTGGTCCAGACACCCGGAAGAGGCCTCCCGCCAACCAGCCGCCGACAAAAAGCGGGGCGGGGATCAACCCCGCCCCGTCTTTCATTAACCATGCGTCACTTGCGCCAGGCCGGCCGTCTGCCGCTCCTCCAGGCCTGCGGCCGCCTATCGCTCTCCCTCGCCCAGGTCCTAAGCCTCGGGGCCGGACGCCATCGGCGGGGCGGGGCAGGCCGGCGGGGGCGTGGTGGCGCGCCCTCCGCGCCGGCGGTCCATCCAGGCCTTGGTCCGGGCTCGCGCGCCCTCCATGTAGGTGTAGAAGACCGGGGTCACGAACAGGGTCAGGAGCTGGGAGACCAGCAGGCCGCCCACCACGGCCAGGCCCAGGGGGCGGCGGGACTCGGCCCCGGCCCCCAGGCCCAGGGCGATGGGCAGGGTGCCCATCAAGGCCGCCATGGTGGTCATGATGATGGGCCGGAAGCGGACCAGGCAGCCCTGGCGGATGGCCTCGCGGGCGCTCAAGCCCTGGGAGCGCTGGGACGCGATGGCGAAGTCGATCATCATTATGGCGTTCTTCTTCATGATGCCCACCAGGAGGATCATGCCCACGAAGGCGTAGAGGTTCAGGTCGTGGCCGAAGACCAAGAGCGTCACCAGGGCCCCCAGTACCGCCGTGGGCAGGCCGGAGAGGATGGTGATGGGGTGGATGAAGCTCTCGTAGAGCACCCCCAGCACCAGGTAGATGACCAGGATGGCGGTGATCAACAGCAGCAGCATGCCCGAGAGCGAGGACTGGAAGGCCTGGGCGGTGCCCTCGAACATGGTGGTCACCCCGGCCGGCAGGACCTCGGCCGCGGCCGCGCGCACGGCGTCGACCGCCTCGCCCAGGCTGGCCCCGGGGTTGAGGTTGAAGGAGACGGTGACCGAGGGCAACTGGCCGCTGTGGTTGATCAGCAGCGGACCCACCCCCCGGCTGACCTTGGCCAGGGACTCCAGGGGCACCAGGTTCTGGCCGCCGCCGGAGACATAGAGCAGGCCCAGGGCCGAGACGTCGCGCTGGTGCTCGGGCAAGAGCTCCAGGATGACCTTGTACTGGTTGTTGGGGGCGTAGATGGTGGAGACCTGGCGCGAGCCAAAGGCGTAGTAAAGGGCGTCCTCCACCACGTGGGCGCTGACCCCCAGGGCGGCGGCCTTGTCGCGGTCGATCTCCACCGTGACCTGGGGATTGGTGATCTGGAGGTTGCTGGTCACGTCGCGGATCAGGGGGACCTTTTTCAGGCGCTCCTCCACCAGGGGCGTGGCCCGGTACAGGGCCTCGGTGTCCGGGCTCTGCAGGGTGAACTGATAGAGGCTCTTGGTCAGGCTGCCGCCCATGCGGATCACGGGCGGGTTTTGCAGATAGGCGTTGATTCCAGGCACCTGGGACATCTGGCGGCGCAGGTCCACGATGATCTCGTCGGCGCTCTTGTCGCGTTGGCTGCGGTCCACCAGGTGCATGAACAGGCGGCCGGTGTTGCCGGTGAGGTTGGGGCCGCCCACGCCCACGCTGCACATGAAATCCTTGACAAAGGGGTGCTCGGAGACGATGCGGGCCAGCTCCAGCTGGCGCTTGACCATGGCCTCGAAGCTGATGCCCTGCTTGGCCTCGGTGAAGCAGAAGATCTGGCCCTGGTCCTCGTCGGGGATGAAGCCCTTGGGCATCTGCACGAACAGATAGGCGGTGGCCACGGTGAAGGCCAACAGCACCAGCATGGTCAGGCGGCGGGCGTTCAGGGCGCGGTCCAGGCCCCAGGTGTAGGCCCGCAGCAGGGAATCGAAGACCCGCTCGCTGGCCAGGTAGAGGCGGCCGTGCTCCTGGTGGGAGGGGGCCTGGAGGAAGCGGCTGCAGAGCATGGGGGTCAGGGTGAGCGACACCAGGCCCGAGACCAGGATCGAGGCCCCGATGGTCACCGCGAACTCGTGCAGGAGCCGGCCCAGGATGCCGCCCATGAACAGCACCGGGATGAAGACCGCCACCAGGGAGATGGTCATGCTCAGCACGGTGAAGCCGATCTCGCGCGCGCCCTTGACCGCCGCCACCAGGGGCGGCTCGCCGGCCTCCAGGTGGCGGACGATGTTCTCCAACATCACGATGGCGTCGTCGACCACGAAGCCCACCGAGAGGGTCAGGGCCAGGAGCGAGAGGTTGTCCAGGGAAAAGCCCATCTGGTACATCACCGCGAAGGTGCCCACCAGGGAGGCCGGCACCGCCAGGCTGGTGATGATGGTGGCCGGCAGGTTGCGCAGGAACAGGAAGACCACCAGCACCACCAGGGCCACCGACAACAGCAGGGTGAACTTGACGTCGGCCACCGAATGGCGGATGGAGACCGAACGGTCGTAGAGGGTGTCGATCTTGATGGAGGCGGGCAACTGGGCCTCGAAGCTGGGCAGGAGCTTCTTGATGGCGTCCACCACCTCGATGGTGTTGGTGCCCGGCTGGCGCTGGATGGCCAGGATCAAGGCCCGGCGATTGGTGTACCAACTGGCCAGCTTGTCGTACTCCACGCTGTCGATCACCCGGCCCAGCTGGCTCAGGCGCACCGGGTTGCCCTGGCGATAGGAGACGATGACCGGCCGGTAGCGGGCGGCGTCGTTGAGCTGGCCGCTGGCCTGCACGGTGTAGGCCTGCTCGGCCCCATCCAGGGTGCCGGTGGGCAGGTTGACGTTGGCCTTGGCCACCGCGGCGGCCACGTCCTGGATGCCCAGGCCCCGGCTGGCCAGGGCCTTGGGGTCCACCTGCACCCGCACCGCGTACTTCTGCGCGCCATAGACCAGCACCTGGGCCACGCCGCTGACCATGGAGATGCGCTGGGCCAGGAAGGTGTCGGCGTACTCGTTGACCGTGGACAGGGGCAGCAGGGTGGAGGACAGGGCCAGGTAGAGCACCGGCATGTCGGCCGGGTTGACTTTTTTCAGCGAGGGCGGGGTGGGCATGTCGGCCGGCAGCAGGGTGGCGGCCTTGGCGATGGCCGCCTGCACGTCCTGGGCGGCGGCGTCGATGCTGCGGTCCAGGCTGAACTGGAGCACGATCTGGCTGACCCCGGTGGCGCTCTGGCTGGTCATGGAGTCCAGGCCGGCGATGGTGGAGAACTCGCGCTCCAGGGGGGTGGCCACCGCGCTGGCCATGGTCTCGGGGTTGGCCCCGGGCAGGTTGGCCGTCACCTGGATGGTGGGGAAGTCCACGCTGGGCAGGTCGCTGACCGGCAGCACCCGGTAGGCCATGATGCCGAAGATGATCACTCCCAGCCAGATCAGGCTGGTGGCCACCGGCCGGCGGATGAACAGCTCGGTGGGGTTCATTGGCCCTGCCCCTGGGGCGCGGCGGGCTCCGCGCCCGCGCCGGTTTTGACCGCCACCCGCGAGCCGTCGGCCAGGCGCAACTGGCCGTCGGTGATTACCGTCTCGCCGGCCTTGAGGCCCTGCTCGATCACCGCCACCTCCTCCAGCACCAGGCCGGGCTTGACCTTGCGGGCCTCCACGGTCTGGTCGGGTCTGAGCACGAAGACGTAATCGCCGATCTGCCCGGTCTGCAGGGCCTGGCTGGGAATGACGGTGACGTCCTTGCGGGTGGTCAGGTTCAGGCGGGCGTTGACGAACTGGCCCGGCCAGAGGCCCAGGTCCTGGTTGGGATAGGAGGCCTTGAGCCGGATGGTGCCGGTGGCGGTGTCCACCGAGTTGTCGACAAAGACCAGCTCGCCGTGGCGGGTGCTCTCGTTCTCGCCCTCGGGCCGGATGGAGACGCTGAGGGGGGCCAGGGCCTGGTAGCGGCGGATCTCGCCCAGG
>CALERA010000195.1 GCA_937908275.1 uncultured Desulfarculaceae bacterium
CCACCAGCCCGGCCGGCAAGATCCTCAAGCGCGAACTGCGCCGCATGGTCACGGGGTAGGGGAAAAGGCGGAGGGAATTGGGGGAACCCTTTTCTTTGGCGCCCAAAGAAAAGGGTTCTCCGCACCCCAGCCAGCGGATCTGGCCGGGGACCCCAAACCCCCTCCCAAAAGAATGGCGGTTTGGGGGCAAGGCCTTTGCTGGTACTTAAGGCGATAGTGTTACCGCCTAACTCCCAACCCCGTCATTGCGGGCGCAGCGAAGCAATCTCTTGATTGTCCTGATTTATCGCTGCGCTGTTGCCTGGCGTCCGTCTGGAGACACAGGCAAAGCGGCCCGGACAACCAGCGGTTGTCCGGGCCGGGCGCGTTGTTGAGCGTGCAAGGGAGGGACGAGCCCAGGGCCTAGTGCTGGCCGCAGTTGCCCTCGCCCCCGCCGCAGACCTGGGCCGGGCTGAAGGGCAGGGCCTTGCCCTGGGCCAGGAAGTCCACCGCCTGGGCCACGGTGCCGGCGTTGCCGCCAAAATAGACCGTGATGCCGTTCTGTTGGAAACCGGCCAGGGGCCGCGCCCCCATGCCGCCCGCCACCAGGGCCTCCACGCCCGCCTGCTTGAGCATCGTCACCGGACCCAGGCAGCCGCCTGCCTCATGGCCCTGGTTGGCGATCACCCGCAGCTCGCGCGTCTGGCCGTCGGCCAGCTCCACCAGGGTGTAGGCCGGGGCATGCCCGAAATGGGCCGAGAAGCCGGCGTTCAGGCCGCCGGGGGCCTCGGAAGGAACCGCGATGATCATGGGTATTCTCCTTTTATGAGCCAATGCTCGAAATATAAGGCCGGCATTCCCCTGCGTCAAGCCGTGGTTGACCAACTTCCCCCGGGGGAGTAGTACAGTGGCAGTCCGCAACCCGGAGAGGCCCTCATGACCACGGAAAAGCCCATCCTGCTCTCGGCCTCGGTGGTGCTCCTGGACCCCGCGCGCGGCAACGGCGAGCCCTTCGGGGTCTTCCTGCTGCGCCGCTCCCAGGCCTCCAGCTTCATGCCCGCCCGCTTCGTCTTCCCCGGTGGCCGGGTGGAGGCCGAGGACGGCCCCGACCCCGGCGCCCTGGAGACCCTGCGCCGCTGCGCCCTGCGCGAGCTGTGGGAAGAGGCCGGGGTGCTCCTGGCCCGGGGGGCGGACGGCCGCCTGCCCGCATCCGCCGCGCTCCCGGACCTGCCCCGGGATGGGGCTGATTTAGGCGCGGAGTTGGCCGCCCGGGACTTGACCTGGGACACCGCCGCCTTGCGCCCCTGGGCCCGCTGGATCACCCCCGCCGCCCGGTCCAAGCGCTTTGACACCTATTTTTTCCTGGCGGCCATGCCCCAGGGCCAGGAGGCCAGCGCCGACCACCAGGAGACCAGCCAGGGCCTCTGGCTGGGCCCGGAGCAGGCCCTGGCCGAGAACCTGGCCGGCCGGGTGGAGCTGGCCCCGCCCCAGGTGCGTCTGTTGGGAGAACTGGCCGCCTGCGGCGGTCTGGAGGCCCTGTGGCAGGCTCCGGCGGACCTGGAGCCGGTGCGTCCCCGCTTGTGGCTGGGGGAGGGCGGCCGGGTGGTGATGCTGCCCTGGGATCGGGATTACGCCGCCGGGGAGCCCGGCCCCAGCGAGGCCTGCCGGGCCCACCAGGCCAGCCGGCTGGTGGACCGGGAGGGGCGCTGGCTGCCCCACCGCGCCTAGAGGCGGGGGATCAGTCGTCCAGCTCCGGCGCGGCGCGCTTGACCACCCGCAGGACGTTGGCCTCGCCCTGGCGCTGATACTCCACCTGGTCCATGAACTTGCGCACCAGGAACAGGCCCAGGCCGCCCACCTGGCGCTCCTGCACCCCCGCGTCCAGGGCGGGGTCGTCCACTTCCAGGGGATTGAAGGCCGGGCCCTGGTCGCGGAAGACCAGCCAGAAGCCGTCCGGCCCCAGGCCGCATTCCACTTCCATGTCGCCCGCCGCCTCGGCGTAGGCGTACTTGATGATGTTGGTGAGGATCTCCTCCACCGCCAACTCGATCTGGAACAGGGCGTGCCCGCCCAGGCCCGCCCGTTGGGCCTGGTCCAGCACGAACTCCATCATCACCGGCAGCTCTTCGTTGCTGGCTGGCGCGCGGCGGTGGGCGGTTTGCGCGGGGGGCATGGGATCTCCCGAAAGACCGGTCATCCCCGGAGGGCCTGGGCCGCCCCCAGATCGGGGCAGCAGGTGAATATCTTGCTGAAACCGGACACCTCGAAGACCTCCTGCACCCCGCCGCCCAGGCCGCAGAGCAGCAGTTTGCCCTGTTGGGCCTGGATGCGCTTGGCCATCACCAGCAGGGTGCGCAGACCGGCGCTGGAGATGTATTCCAGGCGGGACAAATCCAGGATGAAGCTGGTTTCGCCGCGCTGGACCTCCTCCATCAGCATGGTCTCGAACCGGGGAGCGTTCATCACGTCCAACCGCCCATGGATGGCCACGACCAGAGATTTGCCATCGTGGTTGGTGGATAGTTCCATGCCGGTTCCCCTCCCGGAAGGGTGCGACCTCATCCGCAGTGTGCAAACTCCGTACAGACTAGCAAAGCCAGGGCCGCTGGTAAAGGGCCGCCTTGGGTCGCAAAGGCCGTTCACGCCTGGCTGGCGGGGCGTTTCGGGGCTCGCGGCCGCTGCTGAATCCTGGGCCAAGGGGTGGAGCACACCCGCCTTGGGGACAAAGGCCCTGGCGCTGTTGACACCCCCCAACCCCCATGTTAAATAAGCAAATCCGCAAAAGGCGGGCCGTTAACTCAGTTGGTAGAGTATCTGCCTTTTAAGCAGAGAGTCGCGTGTTCGAGTCACGCACGGCCCACCAGACCCGGAGTCCCCATCGTCTAGCCAGGTCCAGGACACCGGCCTTTCACGCCGGCGACACGGGTTCGAATCCCGTTGGGGACGCCAAGTTGATTCAAGGGGTTAGCGACCTGGGCTAACCCCTTTTCTATTGGCCTGATACGTTTTCGGGATGATTCAGGGAATGGCCAGGTTGGTTTGCATTTAGTGCGCGCCGCTGGGCCGGGAGTTGCTCGCCGCGCGGCGGGAAACGGCCTGGCAAGGGCCAAGGGCGCGCGCTGAATCCAACCCCCGTGGTTTTTTTCTCGGCCTCGATTCCGTCCCGCCGCGAACCACCCCCCTGCGGAGGGGCGTCAGTCTTCCGCCCCCGGCGCTGCTGCTCCCTCCAACAGCTTGATGCCGTCCTGCTCCGGTTTGGCGTCGGTGTGGAAGGTGGACATGGTCTTGGCCAACTGGCTGGACTTGCCGGCGTTGATCTGGGTGGCCTGGTCGATGCCCTGCAGGGTGGTGTTGACCTGGTCGATGTCCTGGCGCTGTTGGGCCGAGGAGTCGGCCACCGTCTCCATCAGCACCGTGGCCTGGTTGATGGTCGCGCGGACGTCCTTGAACACCACGATGGTCGCTTGCACCAGGCCCGCGCCCTGGTCGATCCGGCTGATGGTGCCCTCCATGATGCTGGAGGTGTTGCGGGCGGCCTCGGCCGCGCGCAGGGCCAGGTTCCTGACTTCGTCGGCCACCACCGCGAAGCCGGCCCCGGCCTCGCCCGCCCGGGCCGCCTCCACCGCGGCGTTCAGGGCCAACAGGTTGGTCTGGAACGCGATCTCGTCAATGGTCCGCATGATCTGGGCCACCTGGCCGCTGGCCTGGGAAAGCTCGGCCATGGAGCGGTCCAGGATGCCCACTTTCTCGTCCGCCTCGATCACCCCGGAGCGCACCGACTTCATGAGTTCGCGGGCCTGCTGGGCGTTGTCGGCGTTCTCCCGGGTCAGGGCGGCGATGGCCTGGGCGAACCTGGTGATGTTGTCCAGGGCGGCGGCGTTGCGGTCGGTGTTGCTCCCGATGGCCACGGCCACGTTCTGGGCCTCGCCGATGATGATGTTCAGCTTGCTCACGAATTGGTTCATGAGCTGGGCCACGCGCCCGATCTCGTCATTTGATTGCACCGGGACCTGGAGGGTCAGGTCGACATCGAAATTCTTCAGGGCCTCGACCAGGCGGTCCATGGGATTGGCCACGAAGCGGCGGACCGTCACCACCATGCCCAGGACGAAAATCACCACCACCGCCAGCACGGCGATGCCCATGGAGTAGAAGGAGCTGGTCTGGATGGAGGCCAGGGCCTGGGCGGCCTCGGACTTGGCCTGCAACAGCGCCTCGGTGGAGAACTTGTAGTAGGTCACCCCCCGGATCTCGTCTGACTTCCAGGTGGTGTGGCAACGGATGCAATCGGCCACCACCTTGTGGGGGATGAAGACCTCGATGGCCTGGTCGGAGTCGTGGATGATGCGCTGCTCGTCGCGGAAGACCGCGCCCTTGACCTTGGCGTCCATCCGCTGGCCCACCCCGGCCGGCTTGGCCGAATGGGTGACCACGCCGTCGGCGTCGTAGAGAAAGACCTCCTCCAGACCCTTCACCTGTTGCAGGGACTCCAGCAGCTTGGTGAACTTGGTCATCTCGTCGCGCACCAGGGAGCCCTCGATGGCCCGCTCCACGGTCTGGCAGAGGTTGGTGGCCTGCTTCAGCTCCTGTTGTTGCAGCAGCTTGAGGTTGTGGTCCGAGAACGCGGCGAACAGCCCGGAGGTCCAGTAGTACTGCATGCCTTGGGTGATCAGCACCGCCAAGACCAGAACCAGCACCAGGGAGAGGATCAGTTTGGTTCTCAGCCTCAATTGACCTCTCCCTTTCTATAAAAGGGCATGGCCGCGGACTTGGCGAAGATCTCCGAGGCGCAGCCGATGCAGGGCGCTCCGGCCACGATGCAGGTGTTCACGCCGCGATTCCAGAACCGGGTGGTGCAGTCGGCCTTGGTCAATGGCCCCAGGCAGCCCAGTTTGAACAGGCAGCCGTCCTCGGAAAAGGTCTGGGCGAAATTCTCCCGCTCGTAGTCGGCGAAGCGAGGGCATTGATCGTGCAGCAAGCGGCCGAAAAACATCTCCGGCCGCCCGTCCGGGCCCAGCTTGGGCAGCCCGAACTTGATGGTGTGGACCAGGGTGCCCACGATCCAGTCCGGGTGGCAGGGGCAGCCGGGCAGCCGGATCAGCGGGACGGAGCCGCCCTTGTCCTTTAGGAAATCCGGCACGCTGACCGAGCCGGTGGGGTTGTTCTCGGCCGCCGGGATGCCGCCATAGGCGGCGCAGGCCCCCACGCAGATGATCGCCTTGGCCTTGGCCGCCGCTTTCACCACCAGGTCGCCGACGGGCTGGCCGCCCATCACGCAGGCCTCGGGCATGCCCTGGGGCAGGGAGCCTTCCACCGCCAGGTAATAGCCGCCCTCTTCGATGGTCTTCTCCACCACGTCCATGGCGGTGTGTCCGGTGGCGACCGACAGGGTGGAGTGGAACCGGAGCGAGATGTATTGGGTGATGACGCTGGCCGGCGAGGGGTTTTCGGAATTGAGCAGCGAGACCGAGCAGCCCGAGCAGCTCTGGCCCTGCAGCCACAGCACCGGGACCTGGCCCGAGGACAGCTCGGCCAGGGCGTCCGCGATCCGGGGGATGGCCGCGGGACCCAGGGCCATGGCCGCGGCCAAGCTGGCCCCCATTTTCAGGAATTGTCTGCGGTTGAGGTTGGACACGGCTCCCCGCTCCTTTAATGGACGGCGCAGGCCAGGCAGGGGTCAAAGGACCTGACCACCCGCGCGGCTTCGATGGGGTTGTCGCTGTCGGCCACCGGCGCGCCTCGCAAGGCCTGCTCGATCGGCCCGGCCACGCCCTTGGCGTCCCGGGGCGAGCTGTTCCAGGTGGTGGGCACCACGCACTGATAGTTCTTGATCTTGTGGTCGGCGATCTCGATCCAGTGCCCCAAAGCGCCCCGGGGGGCCTCGGTCAGGCCGACGCCCTTGCCGCTGGCGGGGAGGTTGAAGTCCGCGAAGGTGGGCTGCCCGGGTTGCAGCCTGGCCAGCCAGCCCGCGCAGGCCTCGGCCACCAGCTTGCACTCCAGGGCCCGGGCGGCGTGGCGGCCCATCACCGAGTCCAAGTCCCCGGCGTCGAGGCCAAGTTTGCCCAGCAGGCCGGCGATCAGGGGCTTGGCCTGGGCGTGTCCGGCCTGGTGGGCCACCAGCATCCGGGCCAGGGGGCCCACTTCATAGGGCTGGTCCTCGTAACGCGGGGCCTTGAGCCAGGAATAGGCGCCCGGCTTGTGGGGCGCGGGCGTGGAGTCGCCCGCGAAGGGGTGCAGGCCGGAAGGGGAGGAAAAGAAGGCCGTGGTGGTGTCTTCGGTGATCTTGGCCTGGTCCACCGGGGCGGCCTGGCCTTGGGTCAGCCGGCCACCCGGCAGGAAAAGACCGCCGTCTCCCTGGTCGAACGCGCCAAAGGCCAGGAAGTTGCCGCAGCCCTTGCCCAGCTTGAAATAGGCGGGGAAGGCCGAGGCCACGGCCACCACGTCCGGCAGATAAACCCGCTCGATGAAGGTGCGCAATCTGGCCAGAATGCTGGCGTAGGCGGCGATCTTCTTGGCGGTCGCCTTTTCGGTGACGCCCCCCGGAATAAGCGCGGTGGGATGGGGGGCCTTGGCCGCGAAAAGGGCCAGGGCCTCCTGGGCCATGGCGCGCATTTCCAGGGCCTCCAGGTAGTGCTTTATGGCCCCGATGTTGACGTCAAGGTCCTGGAGATAGTCGCCCTTGTAGCGGGGAAGGAACGGAGCGCCCGGGAAGATGGACTTCGAGGCGAACTGGGCCTTGACCCAGGCTTGCAGGTCCAGCAGGGCGGCGTCCGCGCCACGGTATTCCAGAATGGCCGTGATATCGATGAAGTCCAGCGCCGACAGATGATAGAAGTGCATGATGTGGGACTGGATGTAGTTGGCGCCCAGGATCAGGTTTCGCATCAGGCGGCCATTGTCCGTCAGCACGACCTGATAGGCCTGCTCCTGGGCCTTGAGCGAGGCCATGCCGTGGGAGATGGGGCAAACCCCGCAAATGCGCTGGGTGATCTGCTGGGCGTCCAGCGGGCTCCTGCCGCGCAGGATGGTTTCGATGCCGCGAAACATCTCACCCGCGCAATAAGCCCTAGTGACTTGCCCGGAATCAATTTCGAGTTTTATGGCGAGGTGACCTTCGATGCGGGTCAGCGGATTTATATCTATTTTTGTAGACATTGGGCAGACCTACGCTGATTAATCTATAGTTGGCAACCAACCCCCAGGGTTAGTCACAATGCATTAAACCATCGTGTTAGTCAACCTGCCGCTGTGAGATCATTGTGAACTTGAGGTCTTTTCGCAAGATTTCCCCTTTCTTGCTTTCCATATGTTGAAAAACGGAAAGGCCCAGCTTGATATTTCGTGAAGATATTTCCCAGAATTATTGCTCCAGCCAGCCTGACGGCCTCGGAATCTGGCAATTATCTCTCTGTCCGTGGATGCGAAATGGTTGACTATGCGATCGGGGAAAAGAAACAAGGGCATTAACCAGCGCCCGGTTTTGTTCTTTTGCTCCTATCGGGGAAACGGGGCAAAGCCAAACAAAATTTTGACTGAATTGAATTCATCCAGGCCGGGCGTCAAGGAGGCCAATTCAGGAACTCCACACCACCCAACCAAGAGCCTGGAACAGGCCGCGAAGGCCAGCTTCGGCGCTTTCGCGCCCGGATTATGGTCGGCAAGCCATTTCAGAGAGAAAGGCTACCCGCTGGAGTGACTCAATCTCATGGTCGGAAATGAGCCAATAGAAAAAACGAAACCCAGTTTCAAGCGTTGCGAAAACTCAATGTTCACCCTTTGGCTTCCCCGCAATGCCATCAGCCAAACCACAAACTTTAACGCTATGCGTTACAGATAATCAGAGCTTAATTGGCAGCTTCCTATATACATCAAACGGAAGTAGTTTTTAAGGAATTATTATCGCCCACCAGGATATTGGCGCTCTTGGCGGAGACAACTCCGGGCATGCCCCTGAAACATGCTGGAATAATAAAAAAACAGGTGAAACGTCGCGCGCGGCCAACGGCCTACCACTCGAAGCTCACCCCGGTGCGCACCAGGGCCTCCTGGCCGGCGAAGGAGGCCCCGGCGTTGAGATAGACGTTGGAGGCGGTCTTCATCCGGTGCACGGCGGTGATGCCCACGGCGGTCTCGCCCTGGAAGGTGGCGCTGCCCAGGTTGAACATGGTCTTGCCCGGGGCGCTGGGCATCAGGGTCACCAGGGCCGAGGCGGCGGCGATGCCCGAGCGCGACTCCCGGCGCAGGTCGTCCAACCCCCGGCCCAGGCTGTCGATGTTGGCCGCGTTGTGGTCGATGTCCACCCGGTCCTGGGCCAGGCGGGTCTCGTGCTGGTCGATGATGGCCCGGTTGGCGGCGATGTTCTGGGCGTTGACCTGGGTCTTGGCGTCCACCGCGTTGAGCTGGTCCATGTTGGCCGCGTCGGTGCCGTTGATGCCCGGGGCCACATTGGTGATCCGCCGCTCGGCCCCTGGCGCGCCCACGCTGACGGTGTTGGGCTCGCTGGCCACCGAGCCCGCGCCCAGGGCCACCGAGTTGGCCGCCCCGGAGAGCACCGTGGCCCCCTGGCCGATGGCCACGCCGCCGGTGGCGTTGGCCTGCACGCTGGCGGCCTGGCCCAGGGCCATGCCGCCCGAGGAGTTGGCGGCCACCGAGGCGTCCGCGCCCACCGCCACGGCGTTGGTGGAGGCGATGTAGGTGTTGGAGCCCACCGCGGTGGAGCCGTCGGCCACCACGGTGGAGCCCGCGCCGATGGCGGTGTCGTTGGTCTTGGCGCTGGCCCCGGCCCCGATGGCGGTGCTGTTCGCGCCGCTGCTGCTGGCGCTGGTGGTGCTGGAGCTGGAGATCCAGTTGACCCCCGCCGAGGAGATGGAGGCGTTGAGCTGGGCCAGGTTGACCGCGTCGGTGTCGTTGACCGCCGTGGCCACGTTGGTGACGCGCCGCTCGCTGCCCGCGTCTCCCACGCTGACGGTGTCGGACTCGCTGGCCACCGAGTTGCTGCCCAGGGCCACCGCGTTGGTGACCCCGGCCAGCACGCTGGCGTTTTGCCCCAGGGCCGTGCCGCCGCTGGCGGTGGAGGCCACGCTGGC